>JAIQEX010000118.1 GCA_020073615.1 Terriglobia bacterium | reverse complement strand
AGCATAGACACTCACTCCCTCGACAACCGCGGCTTCGGCAGCGTTCTCGGCGGGAAGGATCAGATTGGGAATGCCCGCCGTGCGCGGCGCAGACGGCCATCGACAGAGCGCCGCGCACGGGCAGCGGAAGCGGCGCAGCCCGTTCCGGTGTTTGCGTGGGACGCGAGCAAGCCATTGATCATGGCGGACTTGATGCGCTCGCGGCTCTCGCGCACCGCCACATCCGGCATGCCGACCATGCGGGAATCGCGAGCCGAGCCGCTGGCGTACATGTCGACTTCGACGTCGATCAGCCGTGCATCGATGCCGTAGATAGCGGCACTTTGGGTCTTAAAGAGAGACATTTTCAGTCGGGCCTATCAGGATATAGTACGCGGGCGACCGAAATGTTCTCTCCAGAATCTGCCGGCGAACCGCCGTACGGCGTCCCGCCGGGATGGCGCGGGGTGCGACGCGCCCCACGGGGTGGTCCCACGCGTCCAGGCTGGCGGTGCGGGCGTAACGTGCGAGCTCGGCGCGCGAACAGTGCCGCGCCGCCGACATACCGGCCGGCCAGTTGCCGAAATATTCCTGCGCGGCAGCGTCTGGGAAAGCCGCTTTGACGAAGGTAATCACGGCACCATCGGGGTCGGTCAGGGAAAGCGAGGTGGGGTTGTTGGCCGGGGTGCCTTTGGCTGTCAAACCCAGGCCGGCCAGGATCTCGCCGGCGCGCTTCACGTCGGCGACGCCGAACTCGATGCCGGATTTGGCATCCGGGCCGGCGGCGATGTCCAGTTCCTGTCCGGAATTGCCGGGCATGCGCAGGCGTGCCGGAATGCCATGGTTGATTTGCGTGAACCCAAGTTTGTCGAGGTAGAAGCCCCGAATGGCAGCCGGATCGAGCGCCGGCGATGTGGCGCCCACCAGCAAGAGCGCCACGCGATTGGCACCCAGGTGCTTGCCCCGGTCCTCGAAGTGGCGCGACCCGGGCATATACTGCGTATACTCGATGGTCTGGCCCTCGGGGTCTTTCATGGTCATCAGCAGGTTGCCGGCGCCTGCCTTGCGCACCGCGGAGACCGTGAGCCCGCGCTGGACGTACTCCGCATGCAGTGCCTCGATGTCGGTCGACTCGTAGCAAACGTGCATGAGGCCGATGGGCTGCGACGGATCGGTCCGCGGGTACAGTTCGATGAACTGACGATCGTTGACCTTGAGAAACGCCTCCGTAGTCCGATCCCCCTGCTTTACTTCAAAAAACTGTTCGAACCCCAGCCTGTTATAGAACGTGCGTGCGGCCTCCAGGCCGGCAACGCGGAAGGCGACATGAGCGATCCCGCTCTGGTAAGCCGGCTGCGCCCAGCAGAACGGCGCGCAGAAAAGCCCAATCGTTGCCAAGTGAGATCTCATACGCTGAATATCCGGATCGGCTTCATGATAGCGCCGTTGCGAGCGCAATTCTCGTCAACCTTGCGCGGTGACGCCTGCTATCATAAACGCTCTCGGAGCGGAGCATGGAAAACCGATATTCACCGAACCACATTGGCTATCGACAACTGGGCACCAAGGAACTGCGCACCACCTTCCTGGTGGACTCGCTGTTTGCGCCCGGAAAACTCGAACTGATCTACTCGGACGCGGACCGCGCCATCGTCGGCTCTGCCGTGCCCGTGGCATCGCCCATCCAACTCACCGCCGACGCGGAGCTGCGCGCGGCCTATTTCTGCGAACGGCGCGAGTTGGGGGCGCTCAATATCGGCGGCCCCGGCACCGTGGAAGTGGACGGCCGGCAGTTGGAGCTCGCCAAGTTCGACGGTCTCTATGCAGGCCGGGGTAGCCAGAGGATTTCCTTCTCCAGCCAAGACTCGGGCAATCCCGCGTGCTTTTACCTGTTGAGCTATCCGGCGCACGCGGCCTTTCCGGCCACGCTGATTCCGCACGCCAGTGCCAACCAGGTGCACCTCGGCACTGCGGCCGACGCCAACCGCCGCACCATCCACCAGTACATTCACACCGGCGGCGTCAAGAGTTGCCAACTGGTGATGGGCTACACGCAGTTGCACGAGGGCTCCGTCTGGAACACCATGCCGCCGCACACCCACGCGCGCCGCTCGGAGATTTATGTGTACTTCGATTTGGGAAAGGCGCGTGTCATGCACTTCATGGGCACCCCGGAAGAGACCCGCCACCTGGTGATCTCCGACCGGCAGGCCGTGATTTCGCCGAGTTGGTCCATCCATTGCGCCTGCGGCACGGGTTCCTACGCGTTCTGTTGGGGGATGGGCGGCGAGAACCAGGAATTCACCGATATGGACTCGTTCCCGCTCGAAAGGCTTGCCTGACCGTGATCCTGGATAACTTCAAGCTCGATGGAAAAGTTGCCGTAGTTACCGGCGCCGGCCGCGGTCTCGGCCAAGGCGCTGCCTGGGGATTCGCCGAAGCCGGCGCTGATGTGGCGCTGGTGGACATCGTGAGCACCGATGACACCGCCGCCCGCGTCCGCGCGCTGGGCCGCCGCGCGGCGCAGGTGCACGCGGATCTGATGGACCGCGCTGCCATTCAACCGGTGGTGGAGCAGGTTGTGCGCGAGCTCGGCGGCATCGACATTCTGCTCAACAATGCCGGCATCATTCGCCGCGCCCCCTTCCTGGAGTTTGCCGAAAAGGATTGGGACGAGGTGATCCAGCTTAACGAGAGCACCGTTTTCTTCCTCTCCCAGGCGATTGCCCGACAGATGGTGGCACAGGGACGCGGCGGCAAGATCGTCAACATCGCCTCCATGCTCTCCTTCCAGGGCGGCATCCGCGTACCTTCCTACACGGCCTCGAAGAGCGCCGTCATGGGCCTCACCCGGCTGATGGCCAATGAACTGGCGCCGCACCACATCAACGTCAACGCCGTCGCTCCCGGCTATATGGCGACCGACAACACGGCTCCGCTGCGTGCCGATCCGGCTCGCAACGCCGAAATCCTGGGACGTCTGCCGGCGGGCCGCTGGGGCCTTCCGGAAGATCTGCAGGGCGCTCTGGTGTTTCTCGCATCGCGGGCGTCGGACTATGTGACTGGTCACACCCTCGCCGTCGATGGCGGTTGGCTGTGCCGGTGATCGGATCGCGCCGGAGAGAATCGCGGCATGGATGGGCACATTTGCGATTTCGACCTTGGGAGGAATGATTCAGGCATATACTGGGCTTGCGCTCAGTTTGCAGGAGGAACGTCATATGAGATTTCTCTACACGTTACGTTATGGCTCTTGTCCGGGCAATTGTGGCGGCGCCCTGCGTCTGTTCTTCACGACGCAAAACTCCGCCGACTGGCAGCCAGCCCCTCCCGCACCGGCTCCGGGAATGTGGCTCCACCCGCAGAACGCAGGCGAGAAGCTGACCTTGCCATCCGGTGATTCTCTGAATTTCTCCCTGTATCCAGTGACCGACGGTGTGCCTGGACAGCTTTATCTCTACGGTGCGATCATTGTGACCCTTGCGGCGGGCGGGACTTTCGGGGGGCCGATTGGAATCTCGTCGGGACTTTATGCACCGAATCATCCCACGCTTGCCATTCTGAATGGCCGGGACCGCGGGCAAGACGCTCAGGGGATTTCCTGGGACATCGGTTTCGATCTGGCTGTTCCCTGGGACGGAACATCGGCCGATTGCACCGGACAATGGTGGGCCATCTGGCACCCAGTTCCGTAGGCGCCCTGCGCCGCCACGAACCTGTCAGCACCGCAACCTGGATACCCGTGCGCAGAGGACGGGATTTCCTTTTCCAGCAAAGACTCTGGCAATCCCGCGTGCTTTTACCTGTTGAGTTATCCGGCGCACGCGGCTATCCGACCGCGCTGATTCCGCACGCCGGCGCTAACCGGTGCAACCTCGGCACAGCGTCCGAACGCCAACCGGCGCACCATCCACCAGTACATTCACTGCCGGCGGGCCGCTGGGGCCTTCCGGAAGATCTGCAGGGCGCTCTGGTGTTTCTCGCATCGCGGGCGTCGGACTATGTGACTGGTCACACCCTCGCCGTCGAAGGCGGCTGGCTGTGCCGGTGATCCGAGCCCGCCGGGGCGCCAGCGTTACTTCGCCCGCTGCCGGTAGTGGAAGGTATTCAGCGAGCGCTGTATCTCGAAGTTGCGCAGCATGGCGATGACTTCGGCGCCGGCCATGAGCGTGGGGCCGTAGCCCTGCATGGCGCCCAGTTCGGTGGGGCGGTTGTAGTAGTAAACCGCGTCGTACGCGGCTGTGGTGCTGACACAGATGCCTTCGATACGGCCGTCGGGCCGGACGCGCGTGGTGAGCGCCTGCCAGCCGGCCTGCGCCACCGGGGCGTAGGCGGGCGAGAGCCAGCCGCGGTTCACGCCGCGTGCGACGGAGAAGGTAAACATGGCCGACGCCGAAGTCTCCAGGTAACTATCGGTCTTGTCCAGCAATTGATGCCAGAGACCGGTGCCGCCTTGTGCGGCCACTGCTCCCTGCGCGCCCCGCCGGAAAATCTCCAACAGGCGCGGGCGCTCCGTATGATCCTCCGGCAGTACACTTAGTAACTCGGCCGTGGCCATCAGCGCCCAACCCGCGCCGCGGCCCCAGAAAAACTTGGGATCCGGCGACGTGTTCTCAAACCAGGAGTGGTCCCACAGTCCGCTCACCGGATCCTGGAGGCGGGCCGAGGCTTGAATCACCTGCCGTGCGGCGTCGTCGAACCAGGAGCGCTGACCTGTGAGTGCGCCCATCTGCGCCAGAAACGGAACCGACATGTACAGATCGTCCACCCAAAGCGATACCGGTTGCGGGCGCTGGCGCGCGAGCGTGCCGTCGGGCAGTCGAAACTGCCGGTGCGCGATCTGTTCCGCAATGACATCGATCGTGGCGCGGTATCGCGGATCCTTCTTCTTGCTGTAGGCCTTAATAAGAGCCGCGCCGATGGCGCCGCAATCGTCCAACTCCCGCATGTCCAGCAAGCGCCTGTATCCGTAGCTTTGCGGGCCGAACTCCTTCGCCTGGGCGCGGAAATAATCCAGGTGATCGAAGATGAAATCGAAATTCTTGAGAGTGTAGGCCGAGTAGGCCGTGTCGCCCGTCACATCGGCATCGAGTAACATGGCCGCGAGCACCACGCCCATGGGGTAGTCCCAATCGTTGAATTGCCCGGGCCGCAGGTCGATGCCGGCCGTTTTTGTGGGTTTCTTCAGGTCTTCGATGGGCGCGCCTGTGGCGGTGTCGACGATGCGATACGGCGTCGCGCGGATGAAGTAATCGCGAATGCGGTCGAGCGTGGCCTTGATCTCAGCTTCCGTGGGCAGCACGTAGTCCACGCCAGGCGCCCGCGAAGGCTGTGAGAAGGAGGATTCGCTGCGGCCCGGCGGCTGGGCGAGAGCGGCGGGCGCCAGCGCCAGCAGCCAGGCCACCCCGGCGGCAAGAAGCGATCGATATGCCGTTTGACGCATGATTGCAGAGTTTAGCATCCGTTGCCTCTGCGTGCTCCGGCACCGCGTCCACGGCACCGCGCCCTGCGCGGGGCACGCCGGTGGCTTCGCGTCATTCACCGGGACTGCAGCGCCTGCGCCGGGTCGGTGGTCGCTGCGCGGCAGGCCGGCACGATGCTTGCTGCGAATGCCGCCAGCGACAGGGCAAGCGCTGCGAAAGCATATGCCACCTCGCACGCCTGATCGGAAGGGACCCAGCGCCTCCATGGTTGTGACTTCACTGATCTCCCCGTGCGGCGCTAATGTCGGGGCTCATTCGCGCGGCCCACCGAGTCACATCCGGTACAGCATCGCGTACACCACCACCCCTGTACGCTCACGTAGAGCCAGATGGGCAGGGTCCAGCGGGCGATCCGGCTGTGCTTGTCGAAGCGCGCGGCCAGGGCGCGGCGCAGCGTGACGATGGCCACCACAGGCACCGCCGCCAGCACGGTGTGGGTGGCCAGGATGGTCAAATAGACCGTGCGCACGGCGCCGGTCCCCTGGAAGCGCACGCTGCCCACTTGCACGTGGTAGACCAGGTAGCACACCAGGAACGGACGGTTTCCCAACCTCGGTCCGCTGGAACTGATCCGTTGTGCATTTCTGGCATGATCCGGGCGGCCCGCCCAGCTGGCTGGTTTCGCGGCCGGAATGGCGGGGCTCGACCGCGTGGCGCGGCGATCCAGCCCGGGCGCAACGGATCGCCCGCGCAAGAAACGTAAATCTGAGCAACTATGACGCCCTTCGGCCCGTCGCGCAGAT
Organism: Terriglobia bacterium; assembly: GCA_020073615.1. Classification (GTDB taxonomy): domain Bacteria; phylum Acidobacteriota; class Terriglobia; order Bryobacterales; family Bryobacteraceae; genus JADGNR01. The sequence continues at coordinate 15,290 of JAIQEX010000118.1, read as the reverse complement.
CCAGTTCTTTCCGGATACATGCTTGGTAGTGACCTCGGTGAGTCCCGCTTGAGTCAGGAGATCCCGGTGCTCCGTGTCGCTCAGGAACGCGGCGCGGAGCAACGGCATGACAATGCCGTAGACCAGGCGGAATGGCCCTCCGCGGTACGTTTCGGCGATCAGGACGAACGTCCCACCGGGTTTGAGGATCCTCACGATCTCGCGCACGTTGGCGGGCAGGTCGGGCCAGTAGTAGTGCGTCTCCACGGCCGTAACAATATCGAACGTGCGATCCGGGAACGGCAGTGCGGCCACCGAACCCTGCTCGATCCGGACTCGCCCGGTCTCGATCTCCCGGGCATTCGTGTCTCGTGAGACTGCGACGCTGGCTGCCGAATAGTCCAGCCCAACGACCTTGCCCTCCGGCACCAGGGCCGCGAGTCTCCGCACCGTCCTCCCACCGCCGCAGCCGACGTCCAGGATCACGGCGTTCTTCGGCACCGTCACCTGCTGCAGCCCCCAGTCGGTCATCGCGGCGTGGCCAAGATTCATGGCCCGCACGATTCGCCTGCCGAATGGGCCGCTAGGCTTCCGAACCTGCCGGAACAACCAGAGGATCAGGAGGATCGGTAGTGCCAGCCTCAGTATCCGAAGCACGCGGCATGTCCCCTCGCACCGATTAGACCATATTTGGTGTTTCTCACCAGACACTGGTAAATCCGTCGCCGAAACGCCGGCTTCGGGCCTCTGGAATCGAGCGGCGAAAGGAGCTAATGTTCATCGTTACCATGGCACAAAAGTGTCGGGATTGGAGTCTCAACCTGTATGGCGTGTGGCTGTGCTTTGCTGGCGTACCTCGGCCTATGGCAACTCGGCGGGATTGGCTCACGGACGGTCGAGTTCGAGATCGAACGATGGGAAAACAATAGCTGGGGAATGCACAACATCGTAAGAGATCAAATCTCGGGAACAATCGCGGTCTACGCTGATGGCTCCAGAGAAAACAACGTGAAGGCGCGGCACTATGGGCATTACTTCATTCCGAGTGGCACCTCAGCGGCGCACAGCATCTATTTGCGTCCAGGCAACATCGCTTACGAATTGGACGACACGAAAAAGACGGCCACGTTATGGCGTTGCACCTGCACCTGGGAGGAGGCTTCAGGACCGCAGCTCGAAGATCAAGAATGCAAGACGGTCGCCAGTACCACTCTGGGTCTTCGGACGCGGCTTCGTGCCGGAATCGTTGCGGGTGTCCCTGTAATCTGGTAGGGAGTTGCGGACAAAAAAGAAGAGCATGAGGCGGCGTTTGCGCCCCGGTTCGGGTGTCAATTGTTTGAAGAGCGGCGCACGACCTTCAACGGTATTGGGCTGCCAACCTCGAAGTTCCATTTCGTGGTGCGTTCATACCAGGATGGAGAACCCGGTCAACAGGGTCTTCGTCCCCCGCCGGGCTACGTCATACAAGAAAAGCCGCTCTGACGTTTGCCGGTAAGATTCACGCGAGATGGGGCCCTTTCCGGTAACGTCGGGAAAACGGGGTTACCGGAAAGTGACTTTGGGCCGCGAACTGAAGTCCCGGTTTGGCAAACTCGGGCTAATCTCCGGCCGTGCAGCCAGAAGACGGCTGGCCCCACTGGGCCCCTCGCGTGGCACGCTGAGTCACATCCGGTACAGCATCACATACACCACTACCCCCGTCACGCTCACGTAGAGCCAGATGGGCAGCGTCCAGCGCGCGATCCGGCGGTGCTTGTCGAAGCGCGCGGCCAGAGCGCGGCGCAGCGTGATGATGGCCAGCACAGGCACCGCCGCCGCCAGCACGGTGTGGGTGGCGAGGATGCTCAGGTAGACCGAGCGAATGGCGCCGGTCTTCGGGAAGCGCACGCTGCCCACCTGCGCGTGATAGACCAGGTAGCACACCAGGAACAGACACGAGACCACGAAGGCTGTCAGCATGACGCGGCGATGCGCGGCGATGCGCTTCTGCCGGATGAGCGTGTATCCCCACACCAGCAGCACCGCGGCCGTGGCGTTCAGCGCCGCGTTTACCGAAGGCAGAAGCGCGATCATGACGGCTCCTGGCGAAGCTGGCGGATATCGTGCAGCAGTTTGGGCATGAAGGCGTCTTCGCCGGTGGTGTAGTAGCCGCGAATGCGCCGCCGGCGGTCCACCAGGACTAAGCGCGTGCTGTGCGTCAGGCTGCCGTCCACGCTGTTCAGCTTGAAGCCGCGCACCCCCAGGTCGTTGAGCCGCGGCAGGTCGCCGGTGAGGAAGAACCAACGCGAAGGGTCCTGCTTGAAGTGGCGGGCGTATTCGGCCAGCACCGGCGGCGTATCGTGCGCCGGGTCTACGGTGATGGAGACCAGCTTGACGTCCGCCATCTCCGCGGTGGAGGTCTGCACTTGCCGCATGTGAGCGCTCATCATGGGGCAAGGGCCGGTGCAGGTGGTGTAGATGAAATCGGCCACCCAGATCTGGCCTTCAAGAGATTTGCTGTCGAACGCGCGCCCGTTCTGATCGGTCAGTTGAAACTCCGGCACCTCGCCCAGCACCGCCAGCGGAGCGGGCCGAATGCAGGCCGACAACAACAGCGCCAGCATCGCCACCCCGGCCCCTGGCCCCCGGCCCCTGGCCCCTGTTCTCATGCTCCGCTGCGCGAGGCCTTCTGTGCGGCCATCGCGCCCGAAACTAGCAGCAGCACCAGGCCGAACGCAGCGGTCACGACCAGGCTCTCGAAGGCGCCGGGCGCGGCGTTGGGCAGATGCAGCGTATGATTCATCAGCGCGACCGAATAGGTCAGCGGGTTCACCCACATGATGGCGCGCACCCATCCGTGCGCCGTGGCCATGGGAAACAGCGATCCCGAGACCATCCACATGGGCACCAGCAGCAGGTTCATGATGCCGTGGAAGCCGGCGGTGGAATCCATCCGCCACGCGATGACGAATCCCAGGCCGGTGAGCGTGAACGAAATCAGAAAAATGGCGCCGGCCACCGGGAAGAGCTCCAGCAGGCCGATGCGCACGCCCGCCAGCGGCGCGAAGACCAGGAAGATCAGCCCTTGAATCCACGCCAACGTGGCGGAGCCCAGAATCTTGCCCAGTACCAGGCTGGTGCGCGGCGCCGGAGAAACCAGCATCGATAGCAGAAACCCTTCCCGGCGGTCTTCGATGATGGAGATGGTCGAGAAGATCGCCGAGAACATGACGGTCAGCACCAGGGCCCCCGAGTAGAAGCGCGCCAGGTCGTTGGAGCCGTAGCCGATCACCAGCCAGAAAACCAGCGGCGACGCCACCACGCCCATGACGCGGCTTTTCTGGCGCCAGAAGCGCACCAGTTCGCGCTCCCAAAGCGTGACCGCGGGTAAGAAGAAGCTACTCAATGGACGCTCCCGTTTCGTGCACAAACACGTCTTCGAGCGTGGGCTTGTGCAGCCCCACGGATTCGATGGCGCCGGGGAAGGCCTCTACCGCCTCGGCGATGAAGCGATGCCCGTTGGGGATCTCCACGCGCACCCGCCCGTCCATCACCGTGGGCCGCACGCCGAACCGCTGCTCGATGCCCGCGGCCAGCGACGCCGCGTCGGCGGACTCCAGCACCACCACGTCGCCGCCGATGCCCGAGCGCAGTTCGCGCGGGCTGCCCGCCGTCACGATTTTCCCCTGGTGCAGCAGCACCAGGCGGTCGCAGCGGTCTGCCTCTTCCAGGATGTGGGTGGTCAGCAGAATGGTCACGCCGTCGTCGGTGCGCAGGGTCTCCACGTGACGCGAAAGGTCGCGGCGCGCGGCCGGGTCGAGACCGGTCGAGGCTTCGTCCATGAGCAGCACCTGCGGGCGATGGAGCAGCGCCTTGGCGATCTCCACGCGCCGCCGCAGGCCGCCCGAGAGCGTCTCGACCAGGTCCTTGCGCCGGTCCTCCAGGCCCAGGCGGTCCATGGCGCGCGCCATGCGGTCGCGCAGTTCGGCGCCGCTCAACCCGTGCAGGTGGCCCTGCGCGCGCAGGTTCTCTTCCACGGTGAGCGCTTTGTCCAGGCTCTGCGATTGAAAGACCACGCCCACCTGCCGGCGCACCGCCGCTGGATCGCGTTCCACATCGTGCCCGCCAATGACGGCGCGCCCCTCGGTAGGCACCATCATGGTAGACAGAATGCGGAAGAGCGTGGATTTGCCGCCGCCGTTGGGCCCCAGCAGGCCGAAGATTTCGCCCTTCTTCACTTCGAAGGCGACGTTCGCCAGCGCGACGCGGTCGCCATACCGATGTGTCAGGTTCTGGACTTGGATCACAAACCCGGCCTATCTATGAGCATAAGCCCGTAGATGAGCGGCAGGTACAACACGGACGTCACCAGCACCCCGCGCGCGCGCGAGAGCGACCGCTCCAGCACCACGCGCACGCCCGCGTACAGGTACCAGATTCCCAGCAGCAGCGCCCCGGCCAGGTAGATGCGGCCCGACATGCCCAGCAGCGCGGGCGCCAGGCTCACGGGAATGAGCGCCAGCCCGTAGAGCACGATCTGGCGCGCCGTGGAGCGGCAGTCCGGCTCCACCACCGGCAGCATGCGGATGCCGGCGCGCGCGTAGTCCTCTTTATACATCCAGGCGATGGAGTAAAAGTGCGGGAACTGCCAGAGGAACAGGATGGCAAACAGCACCCACGATTCGCGCGTGATGGCGCCCGCCGCCGCCGCGTAGCCGATCATGGGCGGCATAGCGCCGGGGATGGCGCCGACAGTGGTGGACCACCACGTCCGCTGCTTCATGGGAGTGTACAGGAAAAGATAGCTGGCCAGCGTGAACGCGCCGATCAATCCCGAAAGCAGGTTCACGCCCAGCCATAGCTCCAGAAAACCGGCCGTCGAAAGCGCCGCGCCAAACGCCAGCGCGCGCGGCGCCGACAGGCGGCCGGCGGGAAGCGGGCGCTGCGCCGTGCGCCGCATTTGGCGATCGGCCTCGCGCTCGTACCATTGGTTCAGGGCGGCCGTGCCGGAAGCGATCAGCCCCGTGCCCACGATGGTGTGCAACAGGGAGAGCAGGCGGATGCTCTTGAGGAACTCCACCCAGTTGGCCGCGCCGCCCAAGCCGAAGAAATAGCCTATGGCCGTGCTCATGAGGATGAGCCAGGTGATCCTCGGCTTCGTCAGTTCGATGTAGTCGCGCATAGTGGGGCGGCCTCGGCGGCGTGCCCTATCCCTTGACCGTGAAGTCCAGCGTCTTGCTTTCCTTGGCGCCCACCGTGACCTGCTGCTCCTGCTTGCCGTACCTTTCGTGCACGATCTCTACGGTGTATGTCCCCGGCGGCAGTCCCTTGAGTGTAAACGTTCCGTCGTCGCCCGTCACGGCGAAAAACGGATGGCTCACAACGCCGATGTACGCGCGCATCCAGGGATGGATGTTGCACTTCACCGGGACCATCACCTCCTGGCGCGGAAAGCTCTTCATCTTGGGTTCGCTGCCCGGCGCCTGCGATTCGTTCCAGTCCTGGTTGACCGTGGGCTGCGGGTGGATGTTGTGATTCGTCGGGTCGTCGTTCTTGACTTCGATGTTCTGCCCGGCCATGACGCCGATCACGTGCGGCTTGTACATGCAGCCGCTCTGATCGAGCTGCACGGCGGTAGTGGGAACCTGCCAGTTCTGATCGGGCAGCCCCGCTTTCACCCACACGAAAACATTCTTCAGCGTGTTGTTGTCGTTCACCACCACTTCTTCGGATTTCTGCGGCGTGGTATGCGCGCGCATGCACGCCGGGACGGCCGACATGTCGATGGTCTTCATGACGGGCTTGGTCCCGTCGAAAGCCACCTTGCCGGTAATGGTGGCGCCGTTTGCTTCATCGGGGACGCCGGTGCCGCCGCCCGCGGGAGCGGCCGGAGCCGCGGCTTCCTTCTTGGCACTCTCGGGCGCATTGCTGCCGCCGCATCCGGCCAGCGTCATTGCGCAAGCCAGTCCAACTCCGATCCAGATCTTCTTCATGCTTAAATGAGCCTCCTCTGCACTCTCAGATGTCGATTCTCGCTTCTCGTGTTCTCCGCGGTTTCTTCTCCGCGTACTCCGCGCCTCCGCGGTGAATATGATGCCACTATTTTCCCGCTCCGGCGCGCAACCGGTTCAGCTCGTCCGGTGTGAATTGGAACATATAGCGCACCAGCAGCTCCGCGTGGTCCTTGGGATAGCCGTTGAAGCTCGCCGGCGTCGGGCCCGCGAAGACCCACCGGTCCGCCTCGCGCCGAAACAACCCGCTCGGCATGGCCGTGCCCGGGCTCATCAGCGCCGGGTCCAGCATCCAGCGCTTGGTCCAGCCGGGCTTGAGCCGCTCCTTGGCTACCGTGAAATTGGGCGCCGTGGCGCGCACATCGTGCTTCGGGTCGCCGGTCATGTGGCACTTCAAACAGGGAGCGCCTTCGCTGGTGAACAGTTGCCGCGCCATGGTGCGCTCCTGGTCGGTCAGCGGTTCCAGTTTCTCGGCGATGAACGGCTGCGCCTGCGAGCTCAGCGCCTCGAAGAAGCGCACCAGCTTGCGGATCTCGCCGTCGGAGAAGCTGAAGGTGGGCATCCGTACTCTTAGATATTGCCGCACGCCGTCGCGATTCGTATCCGTTTCGCTCAGCGCCGGATTGTTGAGGAAGCGCATCAGCCACTCCGGATTCACGCGCGCCCCTTCGCCGATCAGCGTGGGCGGCTTCTGGTCCTTCCAGTCCGGGTCCTGGTAGCGCGGCAGCGTGTCGAAAATCGTGGTCTGGGCCACGTGGACGCGATGACAGCCCATGCAGTTGTACTTGCGCACCACCCACCAGCCGTCGATGATGTCCTGCCGCTGGTCCGGCGGCGCGTAGAAATAGCGCGCGGGCACGCTGGCATCCACCGACCCTTCGAGGAACGTGGTGACGGCGTCGATCTCCGGCTTCGACAGGTTGAAGTTCGGCATCTTGAGCCGGTCCTGCTTGGCCTTCTCCTTGCCCTGGTCGTAGACCGCCGGGTTGGCCAGTTTGTGCTCGAAGAAACCTTTGTGAGTTTCCCAGCCCTCCTCTTCGGCCTTGTGGCCGAGCAACGCGAAATCCAGGCGCTCGATGGGCTTCGAGCCCTCCTTGGTCAGCTCCGTGCCGATGCGCTGCTCTTCTTCCAGGCCGGCGATCTCGTGGCATCCCGCACAGCCGTAGAAGCGCACCTTGTCCAGGCCCTTGTTCTTCAGCGCCGGGTCGTCCAGGTAATCGGCGTTCTGGTACGTGGCGTTGCCGCGCTTGCGAGTCATCAGGTAGCTCGCTACGTCGCGCGCTTCGTCCTCGGTGAGCCGCAGGCTGGGCATGGGCGTCATCTGCTGCACCTGCAGCTCATGGCCGTCGTTGGGGCACTTGGTGTGCTCCAGGTCGAAGACAAATGGCTGCCCGTGCTTCTGGTAGTCTTCCGCGGTGAGGTCTTTCTTCTCGAATGCGCAGTAGGGCAGCGTGCGCTGGCGCGGGTTGTGCACCCAGCGCACCAGGTAATCGTAGTTGGCCTTCTCGCCTTCGCGGCTCAGGTTGGCGGCGAAGGTGCCGCCCTGCTTCTGCGCGCCCTCGCCCATGGAGTGGCAGGCCATGCAGCCGCGGGTTTCGAACGCTTCCTTGCCCTTTTCGGGGTCGCCCGGCTTCTGCTGCGGGAGCGGTGCTCCCTGCACACCCGATTGCCAGATGAACGCGGCGATCGCTTTGATCTCGTCGTCGTCCAGCCGGAAGGTGGGCATTTTGGTGCCCTCGCGCCACGCGTGCGGGTCCTTCAGCCAGACCGGAAGCCACTCCTTGCGCAACTTCATGCGCACTTCCTTCAGGCTCGGCCCCACTTTCTTCATCTCGCGCACCAGGCTCGCCGAGCGCATGTCGAGCTGCTCGATTTTGGCGTCGATGCCGCTCGAGCGGACCTTCAGATCGTTGACTTCCGAGAAAAGTTTTTTGGCGTCGGCATCGCTGGTCCGCGGATTGTTGGCCTTCTGCTCTTTGAAGCCCGCGTCGCGCAGCCACTCGGCCTTCTGCTGGTCCAGTTGCCGGATCTGTTGGTTCACCGAAGTGCTTTCGTCGGCGTCGCGGTCGAATCCCTCGTAGCGGTGGCAGGCCATGCAGCCGCGCAGGCGGAAGATCTCGCGTCCGTCGTTGAGCCCGCCCGCCATCTCGGTGACGATTTCGCGCGCGTGGCACTGCTGGCATCCGGCATCGATGTTCTCCTTGTGATGCAGCGGCCACAGCCAGTACTTGTTATACCCGTGCGCCTTCTCGACCGAGGAAAGCGCCACCCCGTTGCCTCCGTGGCACGGCGTGCAGCCGAACTTCTCGGGATCGTGGATCTTCAGCATCTCCTTGTTGGGATGGCTGGCGAATACTCCCTCGCCGCCCATGGCCGCCGGCGTCAGCACCACCGGCTCGCGCGTTCCCAGGTGGCACGATTCGCAGCGGTCCACCAGGTCCACGTCCTTGATGTGGATCTGGCGGATGCGAATGTCGAAGTTGGCGAGCGAGTTTTCGACCGCCGTGATGGTATCCGCGCTGGCATTGGGGATGCGGTCCGAAAGGTACTTGTCGCGCTGCTTGCGCAGGTCGTCCGCCTGCTTCATGACCTCCACGCGCTTCTGCAGCAGCGTGGCCTTCTCGTTCTTCCAATCCTTGAGCTGCTGGTCCATCTCGGCGAACTTCATGGGCCGCTCGCCATCCGGCAGGCGCACCTTGTGGACCTCGTTCTTCAGCTCTACGATTTGTTTGCGCAGCGAATCCTTGCGGCTCTCGCTCTTGGAAACCTCAATCTCGTAAGTCAGCGATCCGATGTGGCTGCGCACTTCCTGGAACGGATCGTTGAGCGCCAGGATCTTGGGAACCAAGTCCTGGTTCACCTGCTTGTCGATGGCCGACGCTGCCGGCATCGCGGCCTTCTCCGCGGCCTGCGTCGCGCCATCGAGCCGCCGGTACTCGGGCGCCGAGCGAATCTGCTTTTCGAAGGTAACTTCGTCCACCTTCGCGTTCGCCAGATACCGTGCGTACAGCTTCTGAAACCGCGCTTCGTAGCTCTTCCACGGGCGGATACCGTACATTTCGTCGTACAGCCCCCACACCATCGACAGCACCAGCAGCGCCGACCAGAAATATAACGGCTTGCTCAGGGATGAATGAACTACCGGGTCCTTATCTTGATCTTGATCGCTCATATGTTGAACCAGGGGGTCACCCACACGTACTTGATGCGGAATAACTGCCGGGCCAGGATCTTCACGGGCAGCGCCAGCATGATGATCAGGAACACCTGCATGGTGACGTACTGCAGCACGCTCATGCGCGCGTAAATCTTGCGGTTGAACGGCGTCTTGGTGATCAGCTTATGGATCAGCACCGCGGCCGCTGCGAAGTACCCGCCCACCACCGCTGCGCCGAATACGATCTTACCGACGCGCCCGGTGATGCCGAAAATGTCCGGCAGGTCCTGGTTGACTTCGAAAATCAGGCGGTTGTGGTCCCAGGTGGTTCCCGGCCAGAACCACATCCACCCCGGCCCGCGGATCAGCGTGCCGATCACGATCATGGAGACCCACAGCACGATGAACCCGAAAATAAACGTCAGGATCGAGAACTTGCGCTGCTTGTAAGTGTAGTAGCCGTTGCCCAGCGGGTTGGCGTCGATGTAGGGAATCACCATCAACCCCACGATGATCAGAGACGGCATCACCACGCCGGCCATCCACGGGTCGAAATAGACCAGCATCTCCTGCAGCCCCAGAAAGTACCACGGCGCCTTCGATGGGTTCATGGTCAACGTCGGATTGGACGGCTCCTCGAGCGGCGCGTTCAGCGTGATCGACCAGACCATCAGGATGACGGTGACGATGATGGCCGCCAGAAACTCGATGCGCAGCAGGTACGGCCACACGTGCACTTCCCTGGCCCAGCCCGCTTTGAAAGGCTGGATCTTGCGATGGTGCGTCTTGGCCATCGCCGGATCGGCCTCGAGCTGCGCGATCAGCCGGTCGTTGGCGAACGCTTGCCGCAGCCCGTACCAGGCATAAAAAGGCACCACGAACAGCAGCAGCACGATGGGAACGTTGTCCGGCGTGCTGACGATCGTCCAAAGTTGATGTAGATCCATAGGAAACCCATCCGGGAAGCCAGAAGTCAGAAGCCAGGAGTCAGAATGTGCGGCGGCCGGCCTTCTGACTCCTGGCTTCTGTCTTCTGACTTCTGTCTTTTCATATCTTCCGCGGCTCCTTGATCTCGCTCTCCAGCACCACCGGGGCCGGGCCGGAGATGCCGCCGTCTTTGCGCACGCGCCAGAAATGCACCACCATGAACGCCGAAGCGATGATCGGGATGGCCACGCAGTGCCAGATGTAGGCGCGCAGCAACGCGTTCGAATCCACGATGGAGCCGCCCAGCAGGCCGAAGCGTACGTCGTTGAACGGCGTCATCCCCATTTGCGGCCCAAACGGCCCGCCGTGGCCGAGCAGCGGCGTGGCGCGCGCCATGTTCGTGCCCACCGTCACCGCCCAGAAGCCGAGTTGATCGTCGGGCAGCAGGTATCCGGTGAAGCTCAACAGCAGCGTCAGCACCAGCAGCAGCACGCCCACCACCCAGTTGAACTCGCGCGGTTTCTTGTACGACCCGGTGAGAAACACGCGGAACATGTGGAGCTCCACCATGATCACCATCAGGTGCGCGCCCCAGCGGTGCATGTTGCGCAGCAGTTTCCCGAAGGGCACGTCGCTCTCCAGGTACAGAATGTCGCGGAACGCCACGACCTTCGACGGGTGATAGTAAAACATCAGCAGCGTCCCGGTGAACACCAGCGTGATGTACACGTAAAACGTCATGCCGCCCATGCCCCAGGTATAGTTGTAGGCCACCGCGTCGCGATTGACCTTGGCGGGATGCAGGTGCAGGAAGACGTTGCTCAGCACGCCGAGCGCGCGGCTGCGCGGCGTTTCGTCGTGCTTCACGCGCAGCACGGATTTCCAGAGGTCGGTCTTTTCCGGCGCCTTGATGGCGCCTTTCATTTCTTCGACCGCGCGCGTCTTTACCGCCTTGGCGCCGGCCACCACCGCCGCAACCTTGCCGCCGTTGCCGGTCCCGTTGCCGTTTCCGGCCGCCGGCGGTGCGGGCGATGCGGGCTTCCCATCGTTTCCATTGGTCTCAGGCATGATCTGACCTCACACGTTTCGCAGGATGGCGCCGCCGTTGCCGCTGGAATCGGTGTCGCCGAATTGCGAGCGCTCGCCCTTGGGCCACTGGTAGAGGTGGCTCAGGTCCACCAGGATTTGCCCTTCGGGATCCAACTCCACGTGCGCGCGATCCATGGGCCGCGGCGCGGGACCTTCGAAATTGATCCCTTCCGGATCGTAGCCGCTGCCATGGCACGGGCACTTGAACTTGTTTTCGCTCGGCTTCCAGTCGGGCGTGCAGCCCAGGTGCGTGCAGATGGCCGAGATGACGAAAATTCCCTCGGTGTTGCGCACCACCCAGATGCGGTACTGGTTCTGAAACTTGGTGTCCACGCCGAAGCCGAAATCGGAAGGATAGCCGATGCGGAACCGGGTCTTCGGCTCGTACAGCGCGCGCGGGAAGAAGAAGCGCAGGAACATCAGCAGGTTCAGGCTCAGCGTGCCCAGCACCGCGGCCATCACGAACTTGCGGCGGCGCGCGATGATCCTGCCTTCGTCGGTTTCCTCGCTCTTGGAAAAAATGGTGCGAACCGCCCGCACCACCGACGGCTTGGGCTTCGCCGCCGGCTCCGCCTTCGTGGCGGGCTCTAACGTTGGATTTGCCATCTTATCCCCATGGCCAGATTCCGGGGACACCCGGCTGGCCGCATTCCCTCTGAGCTCACGGACAGCAACCGCGGAGAGGCGCCACCGCGCGAACGGCAGGCCGGGATAGCAGGCTCACTCGCATACACCAGTGGACTGGAATGACGTAACCTTTTGATGACCTGAAGGAGTGCGCCCAACCCTTACCCTGTCTTCGTGTCGGCATCCGCTCTGGGTTTAACCTTCAAATATCTTACACCGAACGAGGGATTGCAAGCGAGGACGCGTAAATTGTCGCGGCTGCGGAGGGATCGCCGGTCCGGCAACGGGCGAACATTGCCGGACCGTCGGGTTTTACGGCACGCGCGTGCCGGCTCTACTTGCCGGCCAGCCCCTGGTTGCTGCCCACGCCGGTTACGAAGTCCCAGCCCGCTTTCGCGGTGAAGGTGCCCGCGGTCCCGGTGAGAATATCGCGGAAGTTCGCCGTGCCCAGACTGCTGTAGATGGTGGTCAGTTCGGCGTTCGAGCTGATGCTGAACTTCCCGGCCACATTCACGATGCCGGCCAGCGACGGCGCCGCCACGCTGGTTCCTCCGAACACCAGCCATCCGCTCTGCCCCGCGCAGGAAGTGCTGTCGTATACCGATACTCCCGAATTCGGATCGGCGTCGAAGGAAAAGTCGGGCGATCCCCGATGCGTGCCCACAATTCCCGCGATGGCGGCCTGATAACCGGGACGCGGTTCGAACTGGCTCGGCCCGCCGCCGCTGCCGCTCCACCCCGTTTCGCTGGTGAAGACGCCGTTGCTGCGATGGATGGTCGTGCCGCCCGCCGACACTACGTTGGGGGACACACCCGGATAGATTCTCACCCCGCCGGTATCGCCGCTCGATGCGAAGTACACCACGCCCGAGCCGGTGAAGTGCGAGTCGTTGGAGGCCTCGGTCGAGAATTCGCTGCCGCCCCAACTCATCGAGACTTCGCCCAGTCCGCCCACCTGCGCCCTAGCCACATCCACGGCGTGAAACAGATCGGCAAAACTACTGCTGGCCGCCTCCACCAGCACGATCTTGGCGTTGGGAGCCATGGCGTGCGCCCACTCGATATCGAGCGCCGCTTCCTGCGCCCAGCCGCAGTTGCTCCGCGGCTGTCTGCCGGAGGCAAACACCTTCTTGAAACAGCCGTTCGCCGTGGTGCATTGCGGCAAGCTGAACTGCGTCGAAAAAACGCCCAGATCGTGTTCCGCCGTCGGATAGTCGAACGCATCCACGATCGCAATGGTGCCGCTTCCGCCGGTCGACGGAAGGTTGTACACCGGGCGGATCGACTGCGGGGTTTCCCCCGCCGGAGCCGCACCTACGGCTTCCGGGCCGAACAGCACCAGGTGGTTGGTGTGAGCGCGGGCCCCATGATCTTCCGGGCCCTCCTTGCTCGAATCCGGGACCGTCACCGGCCACGATGAGTGTGAGCCGGACTGCCCGAAAAGAACTCCTGTGCCTGCAAGGAACAGGAGAGACAGCAAAACGTTTTTCATTCAGTATCCCCCAATGGGTTACAATCATACACGAATTTCCCTCAAAAAGAAATTAAATATCATGTTAATTACCGTCACCAGTCGAATATTCCTGGCCGCCGCGCTCGCCCCGGCCACTCTCTTCGCCCAGGCCCCCGGCCGCCACAAACGCACCGTCAGCGACGCCGAAGTCCTGCGCGTGCACCGCTCCGCCACCCTGATCGATACCCATAACGACGTCCCCAGCAGCACCGTGGCGGGAATGGATATCGGCCAGCCGAATACCGGCCACCATACCGATTTGCCGCGCATGAAAAAGGGCGGAATGGCGGCGCAATTCTTCGCCGTTTACGTCGCTTCCAGTTACGTGGAGGGCAACCACGCGGCCAACCGCACGCTGCAGATGATCGACACCGTGCGCCACGACATCATCGAGAAATACCCGCGCGATTTCCTCTTCGCGACCACTGCCGCCGACATCCGCCGCGCCCGCAAGCAGCACCGGATTGCCGCCCTGCTGGGCATCGAAGGCGGCCACGCCATCGAAGACAGCCTGCGCCTGCTGCGCCGCTACTACGACGAGGGCGTGCGCTACATGACCCTCACCCACTCCAACAGCAACCACTGGGCCGACTCCTCGGGCGACGCCAACAAGCCCAACAACGGTCTTTCCGCTTTCGGCAAAGAGGTGGTCCGCGAAATGAACCGCCTGGGCATGATCGTGGATATCTCGCACGTCTCCGACAAGACTTTCCAGGACGCGCTCGAGGTCAGCAAAGCGCCCATCTTCGCGTCGCACTCCTCCTGCCGCGCCATTTCGCCGGTGCCGCGCAACATGACCGACGAGATGATCGTGGCCCTGGCCAAAAAGGGCGGCGTCATCCAGATCAACTTCGCGTGCGATTTTCTGAACGCCGATGTGGCCAAGGCCAGCGCCGCCATCGACGAGAAACTGCGGCCCATCCGCGACGAGCTGATCAAAAAGTACGCGGGCGATCCCGACGGCCTGAGCCGCGCCATGCGCGAAGCGCGCGAGCGCGTGGGCGCCGGCCCGGGACCGCGCGCCACCCTGGCCGACGTGGTGCGGCACATCAACCACGTGGTGGAGATCGCCGGCATCGGAGCCGTGGGCCTGGGCAGCGATTTCGACGGCATCGACTGCGCGCCCGAAGGCCTCGATGGCGTCGAAAAGTGGCCCAACCTCACGCGCGCGCTGCTCGAGGAAGGCTACACCGCCCTCGACATCCGCAAAATCTACGGCGAAAACACGCTGCGGCTGATGACCGAGGTGGAGCGCGTGGCGCAGTCGATGCGCTGATGCTACCCGGCAGCCGCAGAGACAAGCTGAAGCTTGTCCAGGTGGCGGTAATCCTTCGGGTTGTTGGTCACGAGGGGCGCCGACAGGACCAGCGCCGAGGCCGCAATCCAGGCGTCGGCCGAACTCATCTGGCGTCCTTTGCGCACGCTCTCGTTCCGCACAGCAGCCCAAGTCGAACACAAGACGCTGCCGGAATGAAGCACCGTGAAGTCGGCCAGATATGCTTCAAGCACGTCGCATTTGCGCGGCCCCCAGTTTGCTTCCAGTGCGCCCTGGCGCATCTCGGCCAGCGTCATGAATGAGACGACCAGCTCAGGACCGCGGAGTATGCCCACGTAGCGCGGCGCGAATTCGGGGTGCCATTTGAACACAAAGCTGGCGACGTCTGTGTCAACCACCAGGCTTGCCGTTGCGGTAGGAGGAGGGGTCAATGTGGCGCTGCTCATAGATGCGATCCACGAAGGCTTCGGACTCCTCCGACGGTCCAGGATCGATGTGGCTCAACAGGCGGTCCAGAGAGAATGAACCGGCACGGGCTAGCCGAACCTTCGCAGTTGAGCCGAGTTTCACACTAAATTCGGGCGGATCGGCGAGGTAAGCCCTTCGCGGTGAGTAAAACATTTTCGCAAGTGCTTGTAGTGGAGACCTACCCTCTATGCAGCCGGGCAGGATTCTGGCATTCTGCAATGGAGCATGTTTCTGCGCAGCAATACGCGGATCAAAGACGGCAAG
>JAIQEX010000117.1 GCA_020073615.1 Terriglobia bacterium | reverse complement strand
CCCCTGGCCCCCGGCCCCCGGCCCCTGGCCCCTGGCCCCTGCCAACCACGCTAGACTCTCGTTCAGGTGACCCAGGTGACCGGCGGCGAAATCCGCGCGCTCGCCCGCGCCTGCGGCTTTGAGCTGGCCGGCGTGGCGGCGGCCGCGCCGGTGGCGGAGTTCGAGTGGTATCGCGCGTGGCTGGCGGCCGGCTATGCGGGCGAGATGCGCTACCTCGCGGACCGGCGCGCGGACGTGCGCGGCGATCCGCGGAATCTGCTTCCCGCGGCGCGGTCCATCGTCTGCGTGGGCAAGCTGTACAACACGCCGTGGCCCTATTCGACGCGGTTCGACGCGCCGGAGCGGGCCTGGATCTCGCGCTACGCCTGGGGCGGCGACTACCACGATACCGTGCGCCGTGGGCTGGAGCGGCTCGACGGCATGCTGCGCGAGCGCGCGGACGGGCCGTTCGCATCGAAGATCTGCGTGGATACCGCGCCGCTGCTGGAGCGCTCCTACGCGCGCATGGCGGGGCTCGGGTGGATTGGCAGAAACACCTGCCTGATCGACCAGCAGCGCGGCTCGTGGTTCTTTTTGGGCGAACTGCTGGTATCGCTCGAGATTGCCCCGGACGGCCCGCCGCCCGACCGCTGCGGCACCTGCCGGCGCTGCATCGAGGCCTGCCCCACGCAGGCCATCGTGCCCGGCGGCGCGGGGTACACCGTGGATTCGCGATTGTGCATTTCCTACTTCACCATCGAGCTGCGCGGGCCCGTCCCCGAGGAGCGGCGCGCGGGCATCGGCGGCCACGTTTTCGGCTGCGATATCTGCCAGGACGTCTGCCCCTGGAACCGGCGTGCGCCTGTGACCTCGGAGCCGGACTTCGCGCCGCGCGACTTCGCGCCGCCGCTCGACAAACTGGCGGCGGTGGGCGAAGACGAGTTCCGCGCCATGTTTCGCGGCACGCCGGTGACCCGCGCCCGGTATGCTGGCTTTCTGCGCAACGTGGCCATCGCCATGGGCAACCGCAAGCTGGAGCGGTTCCGCGCGCCGCTCCAGAAACTGGCGGCAGCGGACGACCCGCTGGTGGCGGAACCTGCGCGCTGGGGCCTGATGCAGTTACCATAAATAGAGTGATACTGACGTTGGCCCTGCTGGCGCTGGCCGCCGCGCCGCCGGACGGCCGGGAGTCCCTGGTTCAACAGGGATTCGACCACTTCTACAACCTGGAGTACGACCAGGCGATCGCCGACTTCGAAAGAGCCATCGCCCGCGATCCCGCTTCCCCCGATTTCCATAACCACCTGGCGCAGACCCTGGTTTTTCGCGAGATGTACCGCAACGGCGCGCTCGAAAGCGAGCTCGTGTCGGGAACCAATTCGTTTCTGCGGCGGCCCAAATTGAACCCGCCGCCGGAGACGGAAAAGCGCTTCCTGGGCGAAATCGCGGCCTCCATGGACCTGAGCGAAGCGATCCTCCGCAAGAACCCCCGCGATACCGCCGCGATGTACGCGCTGGGCATTGCCCATGCCCTGCGGTCGAACTACTACTGGGTGGTCAAGAAAGCGTGGCACGATTCGCTGAAGGATGCCACCGCGGCGCGCCGGCTGCACAACCGGGTCGCGGAGCTGGAGCCCGGCAACTTGGACGCGCGGCTGGTCGATGGCCTGCACGAGTACATTCTCGGCAGCCTGCCCTGGCACTACCGGATGCTGGGGTTTCTGATCGGCCTCCACGGCGACAAGCAGAAAGGGATTCGCATTGTGGAGGACGTGGCCAAGAACGGCAGCCTGAATCGCGTGGACGCCGAGATCCTGCTGTGCGCGCTCCACCGCCGGGAGAATAAAACGCGGCTGGCGATTCCGCTGGTCGCGGACCTGATCGAAAAGTTCCCGCGCAATTTCCTTTTACGTCTGGAGTTGTCCCAGATGTACAGCATGGCGGGCGATAAGGCGCACGCGCTGGAAGCGGTGGAGCAGGTGGCCCTGCTGAAAAAGCGCCATGCTCCGGGCTATCAACGCGTGCCGTGGGAGAAGATCTGGTTTCAGGAGGGCACCATCGAGTTCTGGTACAACGACCTGGACCGCGCTTTGGAGAACATGCGCAAAGTGGCCGCCCGCAGCGAAGACCTGGATCTCAATACCGGAGTTTACGCCTGGCTGCGCATCGGCCAGATTTGCGACCTGACCCAGCAGCGCGCCGCGGCGCTCGAGGCGTACCAAAAAGCGATTGCCTTCGCCCCCCAGGCGGAAGCCGCCCAGGAGTCCCGCAAGTACCTCGCGGTCCCCTACCACCGCCTGTAGACGCTGCTTGCTGGCGCGCGCGGCTCCGGCTCACTATTCGTCGATCAGCACCTTGACGGGCTGCTCGATCAACTTCGGGGGCTTCTCGGTAGTCAGGACCATGAGGGCCAGACGGCCGGTCATTACTTTTTCGGGGATCTTGAACTTGATGGAGGTGGCCGTCTGCTCCGAAACCTCGACGAGGAAATCGGTCTTGCCGTCGGTCAGGTAGACCTTGGCGACGGCGTCCTTTTGCAGGTTCTCGCCGGAGATGAGGATCACATCCCCTTTCTTCCCGTTCTGCGGATCGACCGAGGTCATCCGGGGCATCGCCGTTTGGGCGTTGGCCGCGAAACTGGCGGCAACGAGAAGCGCAACAACAAAAGACAGTTTCATCTGAATATCCGGTCCTTAGACTCAATGCTATGTCCATTACGATACAAATACAAGCGGGGCCGCCGATAAATTCGGCAGATCAGGGTGCCGATCCTTCACTCCCAGGCAGCCAGGGGCGATTCCCGTAGTGAAAATTAACACAGTCTGCCGTCCGGGCTGGCGTTATGATTTATACCAATGGCCGCACTCGCAGGCGTTGCCCCTGCCCCCATTTCCCGTCGGGAACCCGGGTGGATCTATAAGCCATCCTGGGACCTGCCGCTGCTCATCTTCAGCGCGGTGCTGGTGCCGCTGCCGTTTCTGGTGGCCTGGGGCGCACAGATCTCCGGCTGGATGAAGCAGCAGCAGGCCGTGGACCTGATCAACATCGCGGTGGCGGCGCTGGTCGGCGGGCCGCACCTGTTTTCCACCATCACCTACACGTTCCTGGACGGCCGCTTTCTGGCCCGGCACCGCCGGTATGCGGTCCTGGCGCTAGCCCTGCCGGCCGTGGTGGTGTACCTCGGGCTGTATCACTACCTCTTCCTCATCACGTTTTTCTTCACCTGGGCGTCACTTCATGTGCTGCACCAGATCATTTACCTGACGGATTGCTATCGGCGGCGCAGCCGCCATGCGGAGCAAACCTGGTCGCGGCTGGTGGATTACGGGCTGATCCTCACGGGACTTTACCCCATCGGCCTCTACAAGCTCTCGCTGCGCCAGTTTTTCGTGGGCGGCGTGGTGCTGCCTTACCCCGATGCCGTGCAGGGATGGCATCTGCCGGTGCTGGCGGGGGTGGTGTTCGCGCTGTTTCTGACGGCCTGGATCGCCAAAACGGTGGCCGAGTTCCGGGACGGCCGCGCCAGCGTTCCCAAGACCCTGCTCATTGGCATCACGACGGTGGTTTCCTTCCTCCTGCCCCTGGGCTCGAACCTGGACGTGCTCTTCCAGGGATACAATACCTGGCATTCGTTTCAATACCTGTTTCTGTTGTGGCTGATCAACCGCCTGCGCGACCAGCGCGGCGAAATTGAAAACGGCTTGGTGCGGCGCCTGGTGCGCCGCGACAGCATGGTGGTGTACTACCTCTGTTTCCTCGCGGCCACCGGAATCATGGTGCTGCTGACCCTGCTGGTGCGCGCGCTGACGCCGCTCCCCGCCGACCGCAGCTACTTCGTGGTGGTGCTGAGCGTGTTGCTCATGCACTACTACTTCGATCACTTCCTGTTTTCCCAGCCTCGCCTGGTGGAGTGAAGGGCACCCGCTACGCCCTGCCCGAGGCTCCTCCACAGACCGGCCGGCACTCCCGGCATTCCCACTCGACGCTGCGGACCGCGCGGAGATCACGCGGAGAAGACCGTATAGAGCCGGTCTTCTCCGTGAGCTCCGCGCGCTCATGCCGGGCGGGTGCCTTCGCTGGCCGAAATCCACCGCGGCGGTGGACCAGGGCCAGCGGTTCGCCGTGCGGAATCGCCATTTTTCAACGACATGGAGCCTGGCATTCTTCATGCAATCATCACGGGCAGGAGGTTGCAATCATGAGAACCAGAATGGCTTTGATATTGATGCTCGCCACGGGCTCGCTGCTCGCGCAGACGCATTTTTCGATTGGTATCGGCATTGGCGGGCCGCGCTACTACGCGCCTCCGCCGCCGGTGGTTGCTTACGCGCCGCCAACGTGCCCCGGTCCCGGCTACACGTGGATTGCGGGCTACTGGTATCCGGTTGGCCCGCGGTGGGCCTGGCACGCGGGGTACTGGTCCCGTCCGCCGTTTGCCGGCGCATTTTGGGTAGCCCCGAGTTTTCACGAGTCGCGCTTTTTCGCGGGCCGCTGGGAGCGCCGCGGCACAGGCTGGGACCGCGGCGACAGGAGCCGTTGGGAGCATCGGGAACGGCGCGGGGACGGCGATCGCGGACGGCGCTGGTCCCGGTAACCGGCTTCGCACCCGGCGGCCGTCAGCGGTGCTGCGACACCACGGCCGCCGAGAAGGTCACGTAGGGGAACAGTTCCGGGATGTGCGAGTCGTAGTGGCCGTGGCGGTTCCAGGTCCAGCCGGCGCACGGGTCCAGCAGCTCGCCGTGGCGCCCGATCTTCTCGAAGCGGGAGCAGTCGATGCGCCACACGTCGCCGTCCTGGGGCGGCAGCGTGCGGCCATCGGCGAGATCGGCCAAGCCCCGCCAGGGGAAGGCCAACTCCACCGTCCAGCCGCGATCGGTGTGGGCCCGCCGGTTCAGCGCGCCGTCCACGTGTACCGCGGTCCGCAGTCCGGGAAAATCCCAGTCCAGAAATCCCCAGCGCTCACCGCGCGGGTGGACGTGGCCGCCCACGCCGTCGAGCACCATGGTGCGCCGGGCGGCGGGATCGAACTCCGGGCGCCCATAATACGGTGAGCCGGGCTGCCACACGTCTTTCCAGGTCCAGAAGACTTCGTACACCGTGTTGAGCGCGTTGATTTCGAACTCGTAGTAGGCGTCTTTGCCGGCGATGAAGACCTCCACGTCGTTCTCCTCATAAATGCGGGAATCGCGTTCGGTGAGGGTGCCCCACACGTCGGTCTCTTCGACCCAGAAGCCGAAGTAGAGGCAGTGCTCATCCCAAAGGAGCGCGACCCGGGTATCGAACCAGGCCGGCTCGCCGGAAACGATATCGACAAATGGCGTGGATTTCGGCGCCCATTGCCAGGATGGCTCGTCGAGCCGGCCATCAATGGAGAGGGGCCCGGCGGCGCGGTAGCAGGTGTAATGGGCAGGCTGATGGTACATAAGTTCCATGGTACTTGACTCTTGGAAAGTATAAACTGATACAGTAAATAAGGTTTTACATGTCGCTCCCTCAGAGATATCCGCTGCAACTGGTTGATCGGACGCCCGATAGCGGCGCGGCGTTGGCGGAATCCGAAGTCACCCAGCTTGGCGAAGCCGGCGGGCTGCGGATGGTGCTGAAGAACACATTGATCGCGGTGCTGCGCGGGCATGTCGAAGAGGGAGTACGCGCCTTGCCGCGAGTGGGAGCGGAAGTCGGCGGGCTGCTGGTTGGTCCCCGCGGCGAACCAGGCGGCCGGATGCTGGTGGATGAGGCCGTTCCCATAGCTACCGAATACCGTTTCGGCCCTTCGTACCACCTGTCCCTGCCGGACCTATCCCGGCTGGCAGAGGCGGTAGCGGCGGTCGAGAGCGACCCTGCGCGCACCATCGTGGGCTGCTATCGCAGCAAGACACGGAGGGAGCCGGGGCTGCGGACAGTCGACCTGGAGCTGCTGCAGACGCTGGAGCAGATGTACTCCGCGTTCGCCGCGGATTTCCGCCTGTTCGTGGTGCTGACGCCGGAAAACAGGTTGGATCTTTCGGCCGGCGCCCACGTGCGCACCGGGAAGAAGTGGAGCACGCTTGCCGAAGTCCGCCTGACCGCCAGGATTCAGACGAGGCCCGACAGCATCGTCGAATTGCCGGAGCGCCGGCCCAAGGAACTACACCCGCCACCTCCCATACCAGAGGGTGCGGCGCCACCCACGCAACCCGTTGCCGCGGCGCCGCCGGCCCCGATTCCGGTGGCCGCGGATCCGGTGGGTCCGAACGCGGTGGCCGACAGCGCTTCCGAAAGCAAGCCGCGGGGCGCCGGCCGGCGCGTCTGGTGGTACGCGGCCACCGTAGTAGTGGTCGCTGCCGGCACCTTCGTGGCGGGACTCTGGATGAACAGCGGGCCGCAGGCGGTTCCGAAAAGCCCGCAAATGGCGCCCCCGGCCAGCGTGGCGCTGGGTCTTTCGGCCACGCGGCAGGGCGCCACCTGGAAGCTGGCGTGGAACCCGCGGGGAATCGCGGCGCTTCTGCCGGCCACCGGTGTGCTGACTGCGCGGACGGGAGCGGCTGTGGTGGAGCTGCCGCTCACCGCTCAGGATCTGGCTGGCGGCACGGTCCTCTCATCGGCTCACGGCAGCGATATTCTCTTCGTTCTCAGAATCGACGCCCCCGGAAAGAGCGCCCTCGAGGAGCGCGTCCGCGTCCTCGATCCCAACGCCATGGCGCAGGAAAAGGCATCCCCGGTGGGCACCGCACCGGCGCAGCCTCGTGCGGCGCCGCCACGCACCGCCGTCCGGTCACAGGAGTTGACGGTCAAAGAGCGCGAGGCCCCGGTACCCACGGTGGCCGCTTCGGAAATACCGCCCGCTCCGCCGGTGACGCGCGAATTGCCGCCGGCGTCATCGAACGCACCAGCCATCGATCTGCCGGCGCCTCTCGCACCGCAGTCCCGAGCGGCCGCAGCCCCGGCGCCGGAGGTCCCGGCACCGGCCGTTCGGCAGCCATCGAATGCCGCGCCGCCCCTCGAGCGCGCGCGCCCGACGCCAGCCTCGCCGGCACCGGTGGTGGCATCGCCAGCGAGTTACCAGCCGCCCAGGCCGCTCCGCCAGGTCAATGCCACCAAACCTCCGCTGGCATCGCTTAGCAGCCCGATTGAAATCAAGGTGCGCGTGGAAGTGGACGCTCGCGGCAAGGTGACGAAGGCCGTGGCCGTGAACCGCTCGGCGACCAACAGCCGTTTTGCGGACAGCGCCGTGGTGGCGGCCAGGTTCTGGCAGTTCGAGCCGGCGCGCGAGAACGGGCGGGCCATCGCGGGCGAAGCCACCGTGTCGTTCCGTTTCACGCCGTAGGGGGGATCACCGAACCGCGTCACGCCGCGAATAAGCCGCCCAGCTACACAGCAGGCGAGCCAAAGAGTTGCTCAAGCCATTGCAGGAAATGCTTGCACTCGGTCTCGATGTTTTCAAACGCCTTTCTTTTGATCGCCAAGCCCAGATACTGTATATCCGGCGGATCTTGCCAGGCCAAATATGTGCGAATTACGGCCTTTGAAAGATGGACGTCCCTAAACTTCGCGATGCCGTCTGCCTTGGACCGCTTCACGACCGCGGTGGTATATGCGGCAACCTGATCGGACAGGGATCCCATCAGCAATCCCTCAAACATTCCGTAGGCCTTGTTGTTCGGCATCAACCAGACGCCGAGTCTGGGAAGTCGATCAGCGTCCAGCCTGCTTGCGAGAGGATCGAGGATCAGGCCTCGCTCAGGAAAAACAGTCGGGAGTGGATAGTACGCTCCGACCCTGGCCTTGAGCTGTTCGAGACGGCTCTGAATAACCTGGTCCGGGCGCGAGCCTTCAATATCGGCGTCCAAGATCAACCCTAATACTTTCTGGCTTGGGCGTGTGCTCACAATTCGGGAAGCAAGACTATTGAGGACCTTTTCATCATTGCCACATTCGTGGATTCCAAAGACCGGATCGGCGCTGTAGACCAGCCACATCAGTTGGAAGACTGCATGACAATCGTTAACGCCCTCAACAAGAAGCAACAGCTCGCTTTCCGATTTCGAGTCGACCTTGCCATGGTCCACCATGGCTCAGCGAACTTCCGCGTGTTCCCGCATCGCTGCGTCGACGTTGAGGAGAGGTAGGTCCGTGGCAAAAACATCGTCGCCCCTTCGTTCAAGCCGGTAGATCGAGGCACCACCGGGTCCAGCCTCTCTGATTGCCGCGGTGAAACTCTCAAGGCAATCACGGCTGTGCGTCGTGCAGAATATCTGCACATTGAAATCGCGCGCCGCCTTGGCGAGAGCGATCCACAGTTTCTCCTGGACGCTCCAGTGCAGGCCGTTTTCGAATTCGTCGATGAGGAGGACTCCCTTGGACGCAGAGCCCACCGCGAGGGCAATGTGGAAGAGCTTCGTAAGGCCGTCCCCCATCGATCGCAGAGGAATGCGGCCCTGTCCTTGGAGCTTCAGCAATGCAAGACGAGCCTCGCGTCTGCCCGCAATGTACGCGAGGTCCTCAATCCGAGGGTCCAACATGCGCAACCAATCAAGAACCAACTCCTGTCCGGGACCTTGAACAAGGGCATCCCACATGGAGGCGGCCTTTGCGTCCGAAAACCCGCTTGCCGGGAGAAATGCGACGCTCGATGCGTCTTCGTTCAAAAACTTCTCGCCAACGATCCGGCCGCGCATCAGCGGCAACCGCCGGCGCGTTACCAAGCCCACATGCCGGTCCCCACGGTATACAGGAAGTGCCCATTCGACTTCTTCGGGAGGAATCGCGTCTCCTGGGGCCACAGGGACGTAGCGTATGAAGCCATCCTCGCCCGTAACAATCCGATGAGGCAGCCACTCTACACGAAGAGGGCTTGAGTCGCCAACCTTCTCGATAATAATGCGCGCTTTTGTTTCATCGCCTCCGCGATGGAACAGCTCGAAAACGGGATGCGTGATCGAGGTGCCTTCTTCAGTAGTGCCACCCGGATCCCAAGGCCTCAATCGGTCGGCGGATCGCTTCGCGGCAGTCTCAAGAACATCCGTGACGGGAGTCCGCCCCACATACAGATTGATGGCCTCCAGCAGACAGCTTTTTCCCGTATTGTTCTCTCCCACAAACAGATTTAGCCGGCCCAACTTCGGCAGCGTGATATCGCGGAAGAGCTTGAATCCAGAAACATGGAGGGACTCAATCATTGGAGAGAGCAGTTTAGCGCGTTCAGATGGATCGTTCCAGAGGGCTGACGGCACCAACGGCACGAGAGGGCTGACAACCGGAGTGCTGACAACGCGGCGAGCGAATGCCGTCGACGGCTAAGCCCCGACGGACCCCCGCCTCACCGCCCCGTCCGCACGTTCACCTTGAGGCACGACGCCGCTTGCGCCGAGCGGTACACGCGCTCCGTGGCTTTGACGAAATCCGCGGCCTTCGCCTGGTAGATATCGACGAACTTCTGCGGATTGCGGTCCACCAGCGGGAACCAGGAGCTCTGGATCTGGATCATGATGCGATGGCCTTTGCGGAAGCAGTGGTTGATGTCCGGCATGGTGTATTCCACTTTTTCCATCTTGCCGGGCACGAAAGGCTCGGGCTTCGCATAGCTGTTGCGGAACCTTCCGCGCATCGCTTCGCCGCGCACCAGTTGCTGGTATCCGCCCATATGAAGATCGGCGGGGTTGGGCGCGGGGTTGGGATAATCCTCGGGATACACATCGATCAGCTTGACGACCCAGTCCGAATCGGTTCCCGTGGTGGAGACGAACAGCAAGGGCGTGAGCGGACCCGAGATGGTCACATCGGCAGCCAGCTCGCCGGTCTGGTAGGTCAGCACGTCGGTGCGCGTGGAGGCGAACCGCTGGTCCTCGAGCATGTGTTCGCGCGTCATGCCCGGCGCGTGCTGGCTGACGTAGGGCACCGGCTTGGCGGGATCGCTGACGTATTCATCGAACGCCGTGGCCGGCTCGGGCGGCGGATCGAAGCTCAGTTGGCCATCGGCGCGCAGGTAGAGCGATTTCGGCTGCGCATCGGCGGGCGGCCAGGCATCCTCGCGCCGCCACTGGTTGGCGCCGGTCTCGAAGACGAAGGCTTCGGGCAGCTTGGGATCGCCCTTGCCCTTCAGCCAGTACTCGAAGAACGGAAACTCGATCTCATCGCGGTAGAATTGCGCCGTCTTGGAGCCGAAGCGCACGGGGCCCAGGGAATCGCCGTCGGTGCGTGCCCAGCAGCCGTGGCACCACGGTCCCATCACCAGGGTGTTAGCCGCGCCGGGGCTGCTCTTCTCGATGGTCTTGTAGGTGTTCAGCGCGCCGTAGAGGTCTTCGGCGTCGAACCATCCGCCCACGGTCATCACCGCCGGCTTGATGTTCTTCAGGTGCCGGCCGAGGTCGCGCGCCTGCCAGAAGTCGTCGTAGGTGGGATGCTGCATCATCTCGGTCCAGAACGGCACATCGTGTTTGAAGTACTTTTCGTCCACGTTGGCCAGCGGTCCCACCGAAAGAAAGAAGCTGTAAGCATCCGGCAGATTTTCCTGGGGCGCCGCGGGCTGGGGACGCGTGGGGGCGGGGCGCGGGTGGCCGAAAGCGGAGAAGAAGCGATAGGCGTGGGGCAAGTAGAGGGCGCCGTTGTGATGGAAGTCGTCGCCGATGAACCAGTCGGTGATGGGCGCCTGGGGCGAGGCCGCCTTCAGCGCGGGATGGGCGTCGATGATTCCGGCCGCGGTGTAGAAGCCGGGATAGGAAATGCCCCACATGCCCACCTTGCCGTTATTCCCCGGCAGGTTCTTCACCAGCCAGTCGATGGTGTCGTACGTGTCGGAGCTCTCGTCGATGTCCTGGGGCCCGCGCTTGAGTTCGCGATGCGGCGTCATGTTGACGAATTCGCCCTCCGACAGGTACCGGCCGCGCACGTCCTGATACACGAAAATGTAACCCTCGCGCGCGAACTTCTCCGAAGGCCCCAGGTCGGCCTTGTAGTTGTCCACGCCGTAGGGGGCCACGTTGTAGGGCGTGCGGTCGAGCAGGATGGGATACTTCTGCGCGGTGTCCTTGGGCAGATACACGGAGGTGAAGAGCTTCTTCCCGTCGCGCATGGCGATCTGGTACTCGTACTTGGTGTAGTGGGCCTTGATGAACTCGAGGCCCTGCGCGGCGCAGCACCAGGCCAGGAGCGCGAAAACAGACAGGCGGCGGATGGTTTTCATAGTGGAACATACAGCGTACAACTGTCGTCGAGCCGCTTCAACGCGCGCTAATGCAGGCCGGCGGCGCCGCGGACGGAATCGAGCAGGCGGGCGGGGTCGTAGCCGGCGCCGTCTTTGAACACCAGCTTGACCTTGCGGATGTCGGCGATGCGCTGCGCGGGGTTGCCGTCGATCACCACCAGGTCGGCCTGCTTGCCCGCGGCTACGGTGCCGATGCGGTCGAGCTCGCCGAGGAACCTTGCGCCATTGGCGGTGGCGATCTGAATCGCCTGCGCGGGGGTGAAGCCGCCTTCCACCAGCAGCTCGATGTTGCGCTGGTCGGCGAAGCCGGCGAGCGCGCCGCCGTTGCCCGTGGGGTCGGCGCCGGAAATCAGCAGGCCGCCCGCCTTGACGAACGCGTATTCGAACTCCAGCTCCTTCTTCAGCGCCGCCGCGGTGGGCGAATCCTTGCCGCCCGGGGCGCGGGCACGCGCGCTCAGATAGCTGATGGCGGCTTCGGGCGTCAGGGCATCGATAAAGCGCTGTTCGAGCGGCGGGCGGTTGCCGTCGAACGCCTCGAACACGGCCAGCGTGGAGGTGATGGCCACGTGGTGCTGCACCAGCGTAGCGATCATATCGTGCACCGGCGCGCTGTCAAGCACGAGCTTTTCGATCTCGCCCCGCGTATTGGGCGGGCAGACGTCGGGCTGCTTGCCGGGGTGGAACTCGGTGTCCACCAGCAGGCCATGCTCCAGGTTGTCGATGCCCAGGGCGGCGGCTTCGCTGAAGCCCACGGAGCACAGGTGCCCGGTCACCTTGATGCCGCGCTGGTGCGCCTTCTCGACGGCGGCCTGCAGTTCGGCGCGCGTGATGTTCATGTACGCCTTGAACGAGGTGACGCCCTCGGCGGCCCAGTATTCCACGGTGCGCACCGCATCGTCCGCGCCCGTCAGCTCGTGCATCTGGGCGGCGAAGCTCCCCTTGCCTTCCAGGTACGGCCCGGTGATCCACATCTTGGGACCGGGCATGCGGCCCTCGTCGATCAGGCGCTTGACGTTGAGATCCGTGTAGGGCTCGAGGCTTCCGCCGGTGCGTGCGGTGGTGACGCCGCTCGCCAGGTAGAGGCGCGGAAAACTGAAGGCGTGCTCGTTGTACATGGGGATGCCGCCGCCGGACGGATAAAAGAGATGCTCGTGCATGCCCACGATTCCGGGTATGACGGTGTGGCCGGCGAGCGGGATCGCCTGCGCTCCGGCCGGCGCGGGAGTGCGGTCCGACGGTCCCAGCGCCGCGATTCGCCCGTGGTCGATGACGATGGTCTGGTCCTCGGCGGGCGGCGCCCCGGTGCCATCGATGACGCGCACGTGCTGAAGGGCGATGACCGGCGCGTCGACGGCGAGAAAAGGCTTCACCCCCGGCGTGAAGCGGTTTTGCGCGAGGGCGAGGGAGCAGACGAAAAGACAGACAGGCAGTTTCTTCACAGGGATCAATTATATGCACTGCGGGGCTTCTTGGCCATTACTCCGCCTTCAGAGCCACTCCCAATGCCTGTAACGTGCGGTTCTGCTCGGCATAAGTGAAGTACATGGAGGCCGAGAGGCGGAGGCCGTCGGAGATATTCGCCAGCCCCGCGGCGCCCGCGGCGGTCTGCCTGACGGCTACCAGCTCCTCCGCGTGCGGATAAGGCAGCGGCTTCAGCAGCACGCTGTTGACCACGCTGAAGACCGCCGTGTTGGCGCCGATTCCGATGGCCAGCGCCACCAGCGCCACGGCGGTGAACATCGGATAGTGGCGCAGCGCGCGCAGCCCGTGGCGCACGTCCCGGCCGAGCGCATCCAGAAAGGTCATGGTGTTCATGCGGTAAATCTCCTCGCGAATGAAGGTGCTGTTCCCGAATTTCCGGAGGGCCGCCGCGCGAGCCTCGCCGTGGGGCATGCCACGGGCGATGTTGTCGTCGGTCTCCATCTGCACGTACGACTCGATCTCTGCGAGCCGCTCCCGGTCCCATTTCGCCCGCCGCAAAAAACGCATCGCGCCCATGGCGTTCACTCCGCGGCCGGTTTCAGGACCCGGCCGATGGCTCGCACCACCTGCTCCCAACGCGTGGTCTGGGCGAGCAACTGTTTGCGCCCCGCCGGGGTCAGCCGGTAGTACCGCGCCTTCCGATTGTTCTCCGAGGTCCCCGAGAAGGATGCGATCCAGCCGCGATCCTCGAGCCGATGCAGGGCAGGGTATAAGGAGCCGTGTTCGATCTGCAGCACTTCCTCGGAACGACGCTCGATCGCGTGCGCGATGGTGTGACCGTGGGCCGGGCCAAGGACCAGCGTCTGCAGGACCAGCATGTCGAGCGTTCCCTGGAGCATCTCGCTTCGCAGGGGGGATTCGCGCCTGGGCATGTGCTTCAGTATACTCCGGTAGACGATCGACTGGACAAGCAAGGAGGCCATACGCTGCGAGACGTATTATCCGCTTGATTGGTTCAAGAGATCATCTGGGGGAGAGAGGGCGGCCGGCGCCAGGCGCAGGCCGCGCACGCTGTAAGCATGCTGGAAAACGGTGCGCCCGTCCTGGAGCGCGAGCACGGCCCACGCCCGGAGATTTCCCATCGGCGAGCGGCGCGAAAACCAGTCTTGGCTTGTGGGGGGGGGCCGGTCAACAGGACAGTTCTACTTTGCCTAAATAGGCCATTATCACTTTGCCGCGACACGAATCCTTCGGCCGTTTGAGCCGTCAATATACTCTGGTAAACTGCAAAGATCGGGGTGTGATTTTGTGCGCAATATCCTAACTGTGGTCTTCTGCGGCTGCCTGCTCCTCCTGGCCGGGTGCAAGCGCGAACAGGCCGCCCAAAAAGGCATGGCGGGCGGGATGCCAGGCGGGATGCCAGGCGGGATGCCGCCAACTCCGGTGTCGGTCGCCAAGGCAACCCAGGAATCGGTCCCCACCGAACTGCACGTGGTGGGAACGGTGGAGGCATCGGCCATCGTGCAGGTGAAATCGCTGATCGCCGGGCAGCTTCTGCGCGTGGCCTTCACCGAAGGGCAGAACGTCAAGCAGGGTGAACTGCTATTCCAAATCGATCCGCGCCCCTTTGAGGACGCGCTCCACCAGGCGGAAGCCGCCGTCGAGCGGGACCGCGCACAGGTGGCGCAATACCAGGCGGCGTTGGCGCGGGACGAGGCGCAGACGCGGTTCGCCGAAACCGATGCCGCCCGCCAGGAACAGTTGCATAAGGAAAGCCTGGCGTCCAAGATGCAAGCCGACCAGGCCGTGACCGCGCTGGAGGTGAACCGCGCCACGGCGCGCGCCAGCGAGGCCACCATCAACACCGCGCGCGCCGCGCTGTCGGCCGACCTCGCGGCGGTGGAAAAGGCCAAGCTCGACCGCAGCCACTGCGAGATCCACGCGCCGCTTTCGGGCCGCACCGGCAACCTGCTGGTCCATGCGGGCAACCTGGTGAAGGAAAACGACGTGCCCCTGGTGGTGATTCATCAGGTGGCGCCCATCTTCGTCAACTTCAACGTTCCGGAAGAGCATCTGAACGCCATCCGCAGGCTCAACGCCGGCCACGCGCTCGCCGTGCGTGCCGTGCCGCGGGAAGATGCCACGCGCTCCAGCGTGGGGCATCTCTCGGTCATCGACAACATCGTCGATACCGCCACCGGCACCATTCACCTGAAGGCTACGTTTCCCAACGCCGATGGCCTGTTGTGGCCGGGCCAGTTCGTCAATGCCGTGCTGACCCTCGATACCATCCAGAACGCCATCGTGGTTCCGGCCGAAGCCGTGCAGACCGGGCAGCAGGGACAGTACGTATTCGCCGTGAAGGCGGACAACACCGTGGAGATTCGCCCAGTCACCACCGGCCGCGCCTTCGGCCGCAAGGTGGTAATCGACAAGGGGGTCGCTCCCGGAGATACGGTCGTCGTCGACGGCCAGTTGCGCCTCTTCCCGGGCGCGCCCATCAAAGCCGTGGATGCCGGCAAAATGGAGGGTCCGCTGTGAACCTCTCGCGCTTATTCATCGAGCGCCCCATCATGACGGTGCTCGTCTGTTTCGCCATCGTGCTGTTCGGGGCGGTAGCATTCCGCGTCCTCCCCGTGGCGGCGCTGCCCAGCGTGGACTACCCGACCATCCAGGTCAATGCCGGCCTGCCCGGCGCCAACCCGGAGACCATGGCGTCCACCGTGGCCACGCCGCTCGAGCGCCAGTTCTCCACCATCGCCGGCATCAAGTCCATGAGCTCGGTGAACTCGCAGGGCGGCACGCAGATCTCCGTGCAGTTCACGCTCGACCGCAGCATCGACGCCGCCGCGCAGGACATCCAGGCGGCCATCTCCGCGGCCGGCGGGAGGCTCCCGCCCAGCATGCCACGCCCGCCCACGTACCAGAAGGTCAATCCCGCCGAGCAGCCGGTCTTCTACCTGTCGCTCACCTCCGAGACCTTGCCCCTCTACACCGTAACCGACTACGCCGACATCCTGCTGGCGCAGCGCATTTCCATGATCAGCAGCGTGTCGCGCGTGCAGGTCTATGGCGAGCAGAAATACGCCGTGCGCGTGCAGGTGGATCCCGACCAGTTGGCCGCTCACGATATCGGCATCGACGAGGTGCAGCGCGCCATCGCCGCCAACAACACCAACATCCCCACCGGCCGCCTGGACGGCGAAAAGCAGGCGTTCACCATCCAATCCAGCGGATCGCTCGAAAAAGCCGCCGAGTACCGTCCCATCGTGGTGGCCTGGCGCAAAGGCGTGCCCGTGCGGCTGGAACAACTGGGCCACGTCATCGACAGCGTCGACAACGACAAGCTCATCGCCTGGTACAACAACAAGCGCGGCGTGATTCTGGCCATCAACCGCCAGCCGGGCACCAACACGGTCGAGGTGGTGGACAACATCAAGAGACTGCTCCCCGAGTTCCGGCACGAGATTCCCCCCGCGGTGCACCTGGAGGTCGCCTTCGACGCTTCGGAATCGATCCGCCACTCCATCCGCGACGTGGAGTTCACGCTCATGCTGACCGTCTGCATCGTGGTGATGGTCATCTTCCTGTTCCTGCGCAACGTGTCGGCGACGCTCATTCCCGGCACTGCGGTGCCTTTCTCCATCATCGGCACTTTTGCGGTGATGTACCTGTTGGGTTACAGCCTCAACAACCTGTCGCTGATGGCCCTCACTCTTTCGGTGGGTTTCGTGGTGGACGACGCCATCGTGATGCTGGAGAACATTGTGCGCCACATGGAGATGGGGAAGACGCGCATGGAGGCGGCGTTCGCGGCTTCCCGCGAGATCGGCTTCACCATCATCTCCATGACCACTTCGCTGGTGGCGGTTTTCATTCCCGTGCTGTTCATGGCCGGCATCGTAGGCCGCCTGCTGCACGAGTTCTCCGTGACCATCGTGGTGGCGATCCTGATCTCCGGCTTCGTTTCGCTCACCCTCACGCCCATGCTGGGCAGCCGGTTTCTGAAGTCGGAGCACGATGGCCACCACGGCCGCGGCTACCACCTGCTGGAGTCCGGATTCAACCTGCTGGCGCGCTGGTATGAGCGGACGCTGGGGATCGCCATGCGATTCCGCCTCGCCACGCTGGCCGTCGCCGCGTTGATGCTGGTGGGGACCTTTTACCTGTTCTTCAACATGCGCACCGGTTTCATCCCCAGCCAGGATTCCGGTTTCATGTTCGGCATCACCATGGGTCCGCAGGACATTTCCTTCGAATCCATGGCCCGGCACCACCGCGCCATTTCCAACGTGGTGAAAGCGGATCCGGCGGTGCAGGATGTGGGCTCGTTCGTCATCGGCGGCAACCAGGCCTTCTTCTTCGTCAAGATGAAGCCGCGCGACCAGCGCAACGTCTCCGTGGACCAGTTCATCGAACAACTGCGCCCCAAGGTGATGGCCGTCCCGGCGCTGTTCACCTTCATGCAGAACCCGCCGCCCATCACCGTCAGCGGCCAGTTCGGCACCAGCGCGTACCAGCTTACGCTGCAAAGCCCCGACCTCGACGAAATCTACAAGTGGGCCCCGCAACTACAGGCCAAGATGCGGCAACTGCCCGGATTCGTCGACGTCAACAGCGACCTGCAGATCGCCAGCCCGCAGGTGATGGTGGATATCGACCGCGACCGCTCCGTGGCCCTGGGCATAACCCCCCAACAGGTGCAGGACGCCCTCTACAGCGCCTACGGACAGCGGGAAGTGTCGGTGATCTACGCGCCCGCCGACCAGTACTCCGTGATCATGGAAGTCGAGAAGCAATACCAGCGCAACCCCGACGCCCTCTCCAAGCTCTATGTACGCTCCTCGCAGGGCGCGCTGGTGCCGCTCGATACCCTGGTGCGCACCCACCGCCAGATCGGGCCGCTGAACATCAACCACTTCGGCCAACTGCCGGCGGTGACGCTCTCCTTCAACCTGCGACCGGGATACTCGCTGGGCCAGGCGGCGCAACAGGTGGACGAGGCCGTGCGCGAACTGCGCATGCCGCCCACCATCGCCACCAACTTCCAGGGGACGGTCAAGGAGTTCCAGGAATCCTTCCAGAACCTTTCGATCCTGTTAGTCGTGGCCATCCTGGTGATCTACATCGTGCTCGGCGTGCTGTACGAGAGCTTCATACACCCCATCACGATTCTCTCCGGGCTGCCCTCGGCGGTCTTCGGCGCGCTGCTCACGCTGATGCTGTTCCATAAGGAGCTGGACCTGTACGCCTTCGTAGGGATCATCATGTTGTTCGGCGTGGTGAAGAAGAACGCCATCATGATGATCGACTTCGCCATCTCCGCGCGGAACCGCGGCATGACCGCCTACGACGCCATCTGGCAGGGCTGCCTGCTGCGCTTCCGTCCGATCATGATGACCACGGTGGCGGCGCTGTTCGGCACGCTGCCCATCGCGCTCGGTTATGGCGAGGGCGCCGACGCGCGCCAGCCGCTGGGCCTGGCCGTAGTGGGCGGACTGGTAGTGAGCCAGTTCCTGACGCTCTACATCACGCCGGTAATTTACCTGTACCTGGAGCGGTTGCAAGAGAAGCTGCGCGGCGAGAGTGGCGTACCGGCGCTGGCCGCACCGGAAGCGGTGGGGACGCGGTAGGGGGGCGAGCAGGGGCGACCGGAAAGGGGAACCCGAAGGGCGGTGATGACTGCCTCACTTGGGGCCGGCTTCTGCGGCTGGGCCGTTGCGTTAACCTGCCAATTGACGTGGAGGGGACTTCGCGGGGCTGATTTCCTGGAATGCCTTTTCCGGCGGCGAAACCGCTTGGTACCGCGGGGATCCGAATCAAAGCCGGCAAAAAGTCCAAACCGACCCACTACCCAGAACGCCGATTTAATACGATAACGAGATTATCTTCTGGTCTTTAATGACTGGGGGGAGATCACGAGAACAGATGAAGCAGCAGGCACAGTGACGCTGACGGCACTTGCGCTTGGTGCTGGCTGCCGCCTATACTTATGATATAAGGATATGAAGATCCTTTGATACTGTCTATCGCCGCTGTTGCCTTGGCTTCGTCCAGGCTTTTCGCCCCAAAAGACGGAAATTCCGGTTGAATATCCTGCTCACATGGGTCGGATCTGACAGATTCTACTAAAGGACTGTGGAGCAAATGAATGGTAAGCGCGCCATGCGGCGACTGGCATTGTGTGCCCTGGCCGGAGTCCTGGCTCTAGGCGCAACGATTCAGAACGGCTACGCCCAACAGGCCCTAGCCATCGATCCGTCGAACCCGGCCACCCTCTATGCCGCGGAATATGGCGGAGGGGTCTTCAAGAGCATCAACGGGGGCGCTAGTTGGACCGCCAGCAGCAGCGGCCTAACCAACCTCGGTGTTTTGGCCCTCGTCGTTGATCCGTCGAACCCGGCCACCCTTTATGCGGGAACGACTAAAGGGGGCGTCTTCAGGAGCACCAACGGAGGTGCAAGCTGGAGCGCCAGCAACCCCGGCCTCCCGTACGATGTTCGAGCCTTGGCCATCGATCCGTGGAACCCTGCCACCCTCTATGCCGGGATAGATGCGGGCTCCAATGCGGGTGGGGTCTACAAGAGCAGCAACGGAGGCGCAAGCTGGAGCGCGAGCAACTCCGGCCTGTTCTCGGTCGCTTACCTCCCTGTTTTCGCACTGGCTATCGATCCGTCGAATCCGGCCGACCTATATGCCGGGAAATATGATGGTTATGGGGTCTTCAAGAGCAGCAACGGGGGGGCCAGTTGGAGC
Organism: Terriglobia bacterium; assembly: GCA_020073615.1. Lineage (GTDB taxonomy): Bacteria > Acidobacteriota > Terriglobia > Bryobacterales > Bryobacteraceae > JADGNR01. The sequence continues at coordinate 2,288 of JAIQEX010000117.1, read as the reverse complement.
GCGAGCAACACCGGGCTCCCAGCCATCTCATCGGCGAACAGCTATGTTCTGGCCCTGGCCATTGACCGTTCGAACCCGACCACCCTTTATGCCGGGACAGCGTTCGGCTATGGGGTCTTCAAGAGCAGCAACGGGGGGGCCAGTTGGAGTGCGAGCAACAGCGGCCTCACCACGGCCTTTGACAGTCAAATTTCGGCCCTGGCCATCGATCCCGCGAACCCGGCCACTATCTATGCTGGGACATACCTGCAGGGATCCTCTGGAGGGGTTTCCAAGAGCAGCAACGGGGGCACCAGTTGGAGCGCTAGCAACAATGGCCTGACGGCAGTGGGAGTCAATGCCCTGGCCATCGATCCCTGGAACCCGGCCACCCTTTATGCCGCAACCGGGGCTGGTACAGTCTTCAAAAGCGCCAACGGAGGCGCCAGTTGGCAGCCGACGGGAGTCTCTACGGCTAGCTCGCTCTTCCCCTCAGCCGCGCAAGCCAGTGGTGCTGGCTTTGCCCTAACGGTCAATGGCTCGAACTTCGCGACAGACTCGATAGTGCAGTGGAATGGGAGTAATCGTTCAACTACGTTTGCTAGTGCCACGCAGTTGACAGCCTCCATTTCGGCAAGTGATGTAGCGCTGGCGGGTACGGCTCTGATCACGGTATTTAACCCAACGCCAGGTGGCGGCGCTTCTAATGCAATGACCTTCACCATAAACAATCCGGCGCCGTTATTGAGTACGCTCTCCCCGAGCACCGTCATGACTGGCTCGTCCGCTTTCAAGCTGACCATCATCGGTACGAACTTTGTGACTGGATCGGTAGTCCAATGGAATGGCAGCAACAGGCTTTCGACCTTTGTCAGCAGTACACAGTTGACGGCCTCCATTTCGGCAACTGATGTAGCGTCGGCGGGTGCGGCTCAGATCACGGTATCTAACCTAGCGCCGGGTGGCGGCACTTCTAATGCATTGACGTTGCCCATTAACAATCCGACGCCAGTACTTGATTCTCTCTCGCCTTCCCGCGCGACACCTGGCGACGCAGCCTTCACCTTGACTGTGACAGGTACGAACTTTGTCCGCGTCTCCCTCGTGCAATGGAACGGCACTGCCCGGACGACTAGTTTTGTCAGCGGGACACGGTTGACCGCAGCGATTCCCGCCAGTGACATTGTGTCGGGCGGGGCGGCCCAAGTGGCTGTGTTCAACCCCGCGCCGGGCGGCGAAACCTCCAATGTCTTAGCCTTCGCCATCGCCATCAATGTATTCCCTGTTCTTAGCCCAGGAGGCACGGTGAACGGGGCCACCTTCGGCGCGGGCTCTAATGCGGTTGCGCCCGGTACTATTGTCGCCATTTTTGGGACTGATTTGACCGATGGTACTTCGTGCCTTGCCCCGTCCTGCAATCCCACGTTTGGAAGCAACGGAAGGGTCAATACCACCATGACCGGAACACAGGTAACCGTCAATGGAATCCCGGCACCGATCTTCTATTCTTCGCCAAACCAGCTTGGTGTTGAAATTCCTACCGAATTGGCAGGGGCCTCCGCAACGGTTCAAGTCACGGTCAACGGGCAAGCCAGCGCGCCGCAGCCCGTTGCGATGGCCCCAGTCTCTCCCGGCATCTTCACTTTCACTTCTGATGGCAAAGGAGCCGGTGCGTTCACGCACGTGGATGGCTCCCCGGTAACCCAGCAGAACCCGGCCCATGCGGGAGAGTTGGTGATTCTCTATGCCACGGGCCTGGGACAGGTAACACCGTCCGTACCCACGGGTGCGATGCCGGGTGGCGTGTCGGCCACCGCGGCTCCCACTGCTTTGACCATCGACAGCATTACGGTGGTCCCGGACTTTGCAGGCTTGTCGGGTTGCTGTGTTGGACTGAATCAGGTGAACGTCCGTCTTCCGGCAAACACCCGCTCAGCAACCAACATTCCCGTAGTGCTGACCATCCGCGGTGTAGCATCCAATCCCGTCACCATCGCGGTGCAGTAGCGTGGCGTCCTAACTGAACTGCGGATTCCTCACGCGAAACGCCGGTCGCGTCAGCTGGAGAAATCCGGCAGTCCATCTTGACGGGCAGTACCCTCGACTGAAAGTCCAAAGGGGCGATCCCCGCGGAGGGGCTAGTATCTAATTGCACAAGTCAGCGTATTTCGGTTTAGGGCCGGTCGGGTGGACCACAGCCTTGGTCCATTCGAACGGTGCGGCGGTCTTGTTGTACGCTTTGACGAACTTGTCAATCGCCTCCCGCAATTGCTTTGGCGACGTGAAACTCACGCCCCGGAGGGCCTGTT
>JAIQEX010000006.1 GCA_020073615.1 Terriglobia bacterium | reverse complement strand
CCAACGTCTCCACCATCGGCAACACCAACTGCACGGCAGGGTTCCCCTCGGCGGCCATTCGCTCCAGCCGCTTCACTGCTTGTTGCGATTCAATCTGATATGGTTTCTTCATGGCGACTCTCCTTTTTCTCTGCAAAGAAATTTGCTCTCAGCCTATCAAAAGGCTTTGAGCGGAGAGTCGCTACTTTCTACGATCTACCGGGCATCCCCAACGCGGGGATCACGAGTTGGGAGTTGGCGGATCTGTTCGCATAGACACCAGCAGTGAACTGGCGGTAGGATTGAGGCGAGTGCGAAACCTCTAGTCGGCCGCCACCGACTCTGAATGGCTGGTACCGTTCGGTTCGGCGTTAAGCGCGGAGTGATTGGAGTGGATTATGAATTGCGCTCGGGTTGCCGAAGACGACGAAATGGCTTTCAGCCCCCAAAATGAAGATTGGATACACACCCAAATCCAGAACGTTCTTGATAAGCTCTTGAGGGTCTCAAGCCCCGAGCGGATTCAAGAAAGCGCTTCACGTCCTTCGTGAGTGGTCCGTACTGGCCGTCACTGCAACCGTCATTCTGTCGCTCCTTGCACTGGCTTTAACAGGGTGGCATGCTGCCGATAGCCGCCTGGCAGCCGAGGCGTCCTTCCAAACACGCACGGAGGACAGGCTTATCAGCATCGAAGCGATGCTCCGGAATTCCCGTGCTGTCCTGCAACCAGCAAGAGTCCTCCACGAGATTGCTGGTTTGGACACCAAAGAGGTGGCTGCGAATCTACCCGCTCTTCAGAAGATCATAGAGCAGCCGGCTGCAGCATTTGCTCCTCAGCCCAGCACGTTGCGTGAGGTAGCAGGCAAGCTCCGGCTTGTTAACGAGGCAACCCCGGACTACTGGCCCACGGTGCTTCGGTTCATTCAATTCGCCAGCACGGGGACGTCACCCTCCGTTCCTCCTGCCGGAACACCGGCAAATGTCAAGATCGGCCACAACACGGGTTTTGGATTTCAGTCTTCCTACAAGAATTGCGTTGCCGAGTTGGACGGCGGCGAACTGGGACCATCAACCTTTGAGAACTGTCGGGTGAGGTTCACCGAAAACCCTGTCCGCTTCTTGAATGTGAGATTCGTCAACTGCGTCTTCGAGATGCCCGACACCGGTACTCCAAGTCCGTACCTGAAGCGCGCCGCTCAAGTAATATTGGCCTCGAATCTTCAAGATGTTTTCATCGGGGCGCTCTGACCCGGTCCCGCCGCTCGATTTCCCGCGGCAATTTTAGTAAATCTCCCGCTTGACAGGCGGTTCTCAATTTGAGAACATCGAGATGAACACAGCTCGTGAGAGTGATCAGCCGGAGCGCCATTCGGGAATTCTGCCAACGGTTCTCCAAAGCGGAAACGAGCCTGGATGTTTGGTATCGGAACGTGGTCGACGCGGATTGGAATTCCCTTGTGGACGTGCGCCAAATGTACCCTCAGGCCGATGCGGTGGGGAGATGCACGGTATTCAACATTCATGGAAATCGCTACCGGCTGATCGCCCGGATTAATTACCAGCACCGCACACTCTATATCCGGGGCATTTACTCTCACGCAGAATACGACGAAGGGGGTTGGAAGGATGGTTGCGAGGTCGTTTGATCTGATGCGCTATGCCCACCTGTTGAGCGAAGCTCATCCCACGCTGCCCCACACCGAGAAGGAGAACCAGCGCCTCATTGCGATTGCCGGCGGCCTCACGGAAAAAAACGGGCTTTCGCCCGAAGAGGCGGAATTGCTCGAAATGTTGCTCGCTCTCATTCAGAAATTCGAAGACCGGCACTACGCCACCAAACGGGCGGCGCCCCACAAAGCGCTGCTCGAAATGATGCGCGCGCATAATCTAAGACCCAAGGATCTGTACCAGGTCTTCGGCTCAAAAGGCACCACTTCGGAAGTGCTCCGCGGCAAGCGGAGCATCAGCAAGGCTGCGGCCAAGGCCCTCGCGGCCCGCCTGAACGTCTCGACTGACCTGTTTCTCTGAGCCTACGTGCCTCAAAGAAGCCCGGCCCGAAGGCCGCACCTTCCCCAGTCCCCTTCCCCTAGCCCCCAGCCCCCCTCTTCTCCCTCGCCAGTTCCACAAATCCCTGCGCCGCCCGGTTCAGCTTCTTCCGCTTGCGATGCACAATCCCTACCGGCCGCGCCAGTCCGGGCGCATCCAGACGCATCGCCCTCAGCCGCCCCTGCGCGATTTCCGCCTGCATGGTGCGCGCCGGCAGTATGCTGATGCCCGACCCCAGCATCACCGCCTCTTTGATCATCTGTATATTGTCGAAGTGCATCACCAGGTGAACCGCGATCCCGTGCGCGCGAAAGAAGCGGTCCAACTCCTTGCGAATCGACAGATCCTCGTCGAACCCGATGAAGTCCTGCCCGTTCAGATCGGCCGGACACACATCGCTCCGTGCCGCCAGGGGATGCGCCGGCGCCGCGGCCACCTGCATCTCCTCCTTGCGCCATTCGATGAGCGCAATTTCGCGCCCCGCTTCCGGGTAGCTCACCAGGCCCAGGTCCGCCGCCCCGCTGCGCACCGCTTCGTAGATCTTGTCCGGACGCATGTATTCCACATGCAGGTGCGCGGCGGGATACCGCGCCGCGAATTCCTCCTGCAGCCCGCTCATCTCCGACAGCCCGATGGAGTAGATCGACGCCACCCGCACCGTGCCCTCCACGTCGCCCTTCACCCCTTCCAGCGCGAGGGAGAACGCCTCTTCCCGTCCCAGCACGTCGCGGCAGAAATCGGCGTAAAGTTTCCCCGCGGCGGTCAGTTCCAGGGGCCGCTTGCCGCGGTCGAAGAGGGTCACCCCCAGGCGCCGTTCCACCTCCTGCACGTGCTGGCTGGCGGCAGACTGGCTTACTCCGCAATGCGCAGCCCCCTTGCTCATGCTGCCACTCGCAGCTATCTCCCTGAAAAGTTGTAGTTCCCAGGACGCCACGCGCCCAGGATATCATAAGCCACCCTAATTATAGATGTGGAATATTTCCCTGTTGCCTAATACTGGAAGACCCTGATACACTGTGTCTCTAGGCTACCGCCTCACCTGGGACCAGCCGCCACCGGACTACCCTCCGGAGTGGACTTTTTCAGGCCATCGCAAAATGAGCACTCCGACTGTCACCACCGGTCTACCCGAGCGGCAGGGCCTTTACGACCCCACCCACGAGCACGACGCCTGCGGCATCGGCTTCGTGGCCCACATCAAGGGCCACAAATCGCACGACATCATTGTCAAGGGCATACAGGTTCTGATCAACCTCACGCACCGCGGCGCCTGCGGCTGCGATCCGGAAACCGGCGACGGCGCGGGCGTGCTCATCCAGATTCCGCACCGCTTCTTCGCCCGCGAATGCGCGCAACTCGGCTTCACCCTCCCGCCCGAAGGCGAGTACGGCGTGGGCATGACCTTTCTCCCCGTGGAGCCGCAGCACCGCCTCGAGTGCGAAGGCATCATCGAGCGCATCGTCCGCGAGGAGGGCCTCACCGTCCTCGGCTGGCGCGATACCCCCATCAACGGCGACGCCATCGGCCGCGTGGCGCGCGCCTCGCAGCCTTACATCCAGCAGATTTTCGTCGCCCGCTCGCGCGGCGTCACCGAAGACCAGCTCGAGCGCAAGCTCTACATCGTGCGCAAGCGCGTCGAAACCGAGGCCCGCGATTGCTACATCCCGTCGCTCTCCGCGCGCACCATCGTTTATAAAGGACTGCTGCTCGCCCCGCAGATCGCCCACTTCTATCCCGAGCTCGCCGATCCCGAGGTGGCCAGCGCGCTGTGCCTGGTGCACCAGCGCTTCTCCACCAACACGTTCCCCACCTGGCCGCTCGCCCACCCGTACCGCTACATCGCCCACAACGGCGAAATCAACACCCTGCGCGGCAACGTGAACTGGATGCACGCCCGCCAGTCGGTGCTGGCATCTCCGCTGTTCGGCGACGAGCTGCACCGGCTGTTCCCCGTCATCCAGCCCGGCGGCAGCGACTCCTGCGCCTTCGACAACGCGCTCGAGCTGCTGGTCATGGCCGGCCGTTCGCTCCCGCACGCCATGGCCATGCTCATTCCCGAAGCCTGGTCGAAGAACCCGCACATGAACCCGCAGAAGCGCGCCTTCTACGAGTATCACGCCTCCCTCATGGAGCCCTGGGACGGGCCCGCCGCCATCGCCTTCACCGACGGCCGCTCCATCGGCGCCACGCTCGACCGCAACGGCCTGCGCCCGGCGCGCTACCTGGTCACCCGCGACGACCTCGTGATCATGGCCTCGGAAACCGGCGTCCTCCCCGTCCGCCCGGAGGACGTCAAGCTCAAGGGACGCCTCCAGCCGGGCAAAATGCTGCTGGTCGATACCGCCGAAGGCAGAATCATTTCCGATAGGGAACTTAAAGCTAAACTTTATGGGGCCAACCCGTACCAGCTCTGGCTCAAGGAGAACCAGATTACCCTTGAGCAACTGGCCGAGCCGCCCCGCGAGCATGGCCCCGACGACGCCACCCTCCTGCGCCGCCAGCGCGCCTTCGGCTACACCGACGAGGACCTGCGCATGGTCCTCGGCCCCATGGCCGAGAAGGGCGAGGAGCCGGTCGGCTCCATGGGCACCGACACCCCGCTGGCCTGCCTTTCCGATAAACCACAGCCCCTGTTCAACTACTTCAAGCAGCTCTTCGCGCAGGTCACCAATCCTCCCATCGACCCGCTGCGCGAAGAGATGGTCATGTCGCTCACCAGCTACATCGGCACCGAGCGCAACATCCTGGCCGAGACCCCGCTGCACTGCCACACCCTCAAGCTGCCCCACCCCATCCTCACCAACCGCGATTTGGAAAAGCTGCGCCGCGTGTCGCAGGGCGATTTCCTGGCCACCACGCTGCCCATGCTGTTCGCCGTCGAGGAAGGCGCCAAGGGCCTGGAGCGCGCGCTCACGCAGCTTTGCCGCCGCGCCTCGCTGGCCATTCAGTCGGGCTACAGCCTGCTGATCCTGTCCGACCGCGGCCTCGACGAAGAATACGCGCCCATCCCCAGCCTGCTGGCGCTGGCCGCCGTACACAACCACCTGGTCCGCGAGGAGACGCGCACGCAGGTCGCGCTCATCATCGAATCGGGCGAGCCGCGCGAGGTCATGCACTTCGCCCTGCTGATCGGTTACGGCGCCTCGGCGGTGAACCCCTACCTGGCTCTCGAAACGGTGGGGATGGATGCCAAGCCAAGCTTCATCAAAGCCATTAACAAAGGCCTGCTAAAGACCTTCTCCAAAATGGGGATCTCCACCCTGCAGAGCTACCGCGGAGCGCAGGTTTTCGAGGCCATCGGCCTCAACCGCTCCCTCATCGAGCGCTACTTTACGGGCACGGTTTCACGCATCGAAGGCGTCGGTCTCGACGTCCTGGCCGAAGAAGCTATCCGCAAGCACCGCTACGCCTTCCATCCCATCACCGCGTCCGATCCGGAGCTGGCCATCGGCGGCAACTACCATTACCGCGCGCACGGCGAATATCACCTCTACAATCCGCTCACCATCGCCAAGCTACAGCACGCCGTGCGGCAGGAGAGCTTCGAAACCTTCCAGCAATACACCGATCTTCTCGATACGCGCAGCAGCCAGCTTGCCACGCTGCGCGGCCTGCTCGAAATCAAGCGGGGCGAAGCCATCCCGCTCGCCGAGGTCGAGCCCGCCAGCGAGATCGTGAAGCGCTTCGCCACCGGTGCCATGTCGTTCGGCTCCATTTCCAAGGAAGCGCACGAGACCCTGGCCATCGCCATGAACCGCATCGGCGGCCGGTCCAACACCGGCGAGGGCGGAGAGGACGAGGAGCGCTTCGCCACCGAGCGCCGCAGCGCCATCAAGCAGGTGGCCAGCGCGCGTTTCGGCGTCACCGCCAACTACCTGGTGAACGCCGACGAGCTGCAGATCAAAATGGCGCAGGGCGCCAAGCCCGGCGAGGGCGGCCAGCTTCCCGGCCACAAAGTGGATGAGACCATCGCGCGCGTGCGCCACTCCATCCCCGGCGTGGGCCTCATCTCGCCGCCGCCGCACCACGACATCTACTCCATCGAAGACCTCGCGCAGCTCATCTACGATCTCAAAAACGTCAACCCGCGCGCGCGCATTTCCGTCAAGCTGGTGGCTGAAGTGGGCGTGGGCACGGTGGCCGCGGGCGTGGCCAAGGCGCATGCCGACGCGATTTTGATTTCGGGCGACTCGGGCGGCACCGGCGCCTCGCCGCTCAGCTCCATCAAGCATGCCGGCGTTCCCTGGGAGCTGGGGCTGGCCGAAGCGCACCAGGTGCTGGTGATGAACGACCTGCGCGGCCGCGTCCGCCTGCAAACCGACGGCAAGCTGCAAACCGGCCGCGACGTCGCCATCGCCGCCCTGCTCGGCGCCGAGGAGTTCGGCTTCTCCACCGCGCCGCTGGTCTCCATGGGCTGCATCATGATGCGCAAGTGCCACCTCAACACCTGCCCGGTGGGCATCGCCACCCAGGACCCGGCACTGCGCGCCAAATTCCAGGGCACCCCGGAAAACGTCATCAACTTTTTCTTCTTCATCGCCGAACAGGTGCGCGGCTACATGGCCGCCTGCGGCTTCCGCACCTTCGACGAAATGGTGGGCCGCGTGGACATGCTCGAGACCCGCCCCGCGCTCGACCACTGGAAGGCGAAAGGCATCGACCTTTCCGCCATCCTCTACAATCCGCCCACCCCGCGCCGCGTGGCGCGCCGCTGCGTCCAGCGGCAGGATCACGGCCTCGACCAGGCGCTCGATTACAAGCTGATCGACCACGCCCGCGACGCCATCGACAACGGCACGCCCATCGAAATCAAGCTGCCCATCCGCAACATCCATCGCACCGTGGGCGCCATGCTCTCGGGCGAGATCGCGCGCCGCCACGGCTCGGCGGGCCTCGCTGAGAACACCATCCGCTTCCAGTTCACCGGCTCGGCGGGACAGAGCTTCGGCGCGTTTCTGGCCGCGGGCGTGGCCCTCGAGCTCGAAGGCGACGCCAACGATTACGTCGGCAAGGGACTCTCCGGCGGCCGGATCATCGTCTATCCGCCGCGCAACTCCACTTTCCTGCCGGAAGAAAATATCCTGGTGGGCAACGTGGCGCTCTATGGCGCCACCTCGGGCGAAGCTTTCTTCAATGGCATGGCGGGCGAGCGGTTCGCGGTGCGCAACTCCGGCGCCACCGCAGTGGTGGAAGGCCTGGGCGACCACGGCTGCGAGTACATGACGCGCGGGGTAGTGGTGGTGCTGGGCAAGTGCGGCCGCAATTTCGCCGCCGGCATGTCGGGCGGCTTGGCCTACGTGCTCGACGAGAAGGGCGATTTCGCCGAGAAGCGCTGCAACCCGGCGTCGGTGAGCCTGGAGCCGGTGGCGGACGACGAAGCCGTGCTGTACGCCCTGATCGCGCGCCACGCCGAAGCGACGCGCAGCCCCCGCGCGCAGTGGATCCTGGAAAACTGGGCGCAGATGCTGCCGCGATTCGTGAAGGTATTTCCTCACGAGTTCCGGAGGGTGATGGGGAAGCCCGCCCCACAGGAGCAGCATGCCTAATCCCACCGGCTTCCTGGAACACTCCCGCGAGCTTCCCTCCCGCCGCCCGCCCGCCGAGCGTATACGCGACTGGTTCGAAATCTACCTGCCGTTCCCCGAAGAGCGTCTCCGCGCGCAAGCCTCGCGCTGCATGGATTGCGGCGTGCCTTTCTGCCATACCGGCTGCCCGCTCACCAACCTCATCCCCGACTGGAACGAGATGGTCTACCGCGGCCGCTGGCGCGAGGCCGCGCGCCAGCTCCACGCCACCAACAATTTCCCGGAGTTCACCGGGCGCATCTGCCCGGCCCCGTGTGAAGCCTCCTGCGTGCTGGGCATCAACGACCCGCCGGTCACCATCAAGGAGATCGAGAAGACCATCGTCGACCGCGCGTTTGCCGAGGGCTTCATCCGGCCCGAGCCCGCGGAAGTGCGCACCGGCAAGCGCGTGGCCATCGTCGGTTCCGGTCCCGCGGGCCTGGCCGCCGCGCAGCAACTGGCGCGCGCCGGCCACCACGCCATCGTCTTCGAGAAGAGCGACCGCATCGGCGGCCTGCTGCGCTACGGCATCCCGCACTTCAAAATGGAGAAGCGCCTCATCGACCGGCGCCTGGAACAGATGCGCGCCGAAGGCGTCGAGTTCCAGACCAACGCCCACGTGGGCGGCAACGTGCCGGTCGAAGACCTGCGCCGCGAGTTCGACGCCATCCTGCTGGCCGGCGGCGCCGAACATCCGCGCGACCTGCCGGTGCCCGGCCGCGAGCTCGCCGGCATCCATTTCGCCATGGAGTTCCTGCCGCAGCAGAACCGCCGCCTGGAAGGCGACACGGTGCCGGAGCGGGACGCAATTCTCGCCACCGGCAAGCGCGTGGTGATCATCGGCGGCGGGGACACCGGCGCCGACTGCCTGGGGACGAGCCATCGCCAGGGCGCTCGCTCCGTCACCCAGTTCGAGCTGCTGCCCAAGCCGCCCGCCGAGCGTGCGCCCTCCACCCCGTGGCCGCTGTGGCCCATGCAGTTGCGCGTGGAAAGCTCGCACGAAGAGGGCGGCCGGCGCGATTGGAGCGTCGCCACGGTAAAATTCACGGGCGACGAGCAGGGCCGCGTGACGCAACTGCACGCCGTCCGCGTGGGCCCGGCACCCGCCTGCGCGCCCCTGCCCGGCACCGAATTCACCATCGACGCGGACCTGGTGCTACTGGCCATGGGCTTTCTAGGCCCGGTGAAGAGCGGGCTCCTCGCGCAACTCGGCGTAGCGCTCGACGCACGCGGCAACGTGGCCACGGGTGCGGACCACATGTCGTCGGTCCCCGGCGTATTCGCCGCCGGCGACATGCGCCGCGGCCAATCGCTGGTAGTCTGGGCCATTGCCGAAGGCCGCCAGGCGGCGCGCGCCATCGACCGCTTCCTGAGCCGATGACACGACGCCCCCGCAGGTTGCGCCGTCGAGAGCAAACTGGTGCTGAGGGCAACCGGCCCAAAGGCACGCAGCGTGAATCCTGGCGGCGAAGTGATTGTGAAGGACCCCGATATTCTCGGCGGAACCCCGGTTTTCCGCGGCACGCGTGTTCCTTTTCAAGCGCTACTGGACTACCTGGAGGGCGGGCAAACCCTGGACGAATTCCTCGACGACTTCCCCACCGTGACCCGCGAAGCCGCCATATGGGCCTTGGAACTACTAGCGCACAAGGGATGGATCAACCGCTCGGTGGCGCCGGGCTGGCTGCGCCGGTAAGATGAACGTGTGGACTGGAAGTATCTTGTCGGAATTCTTGGGGCCTCAGGAGCTTGGATGTGGTCAATGTTTACATGGTATAGGTCTCAAGTCGCTCAACGGACCCAGACTGAATACAATCGCAAGGAAGGCTTGTACCGCGAGTTGCTTCGAACACTGGCGGTGTTCTACAAGAATGGACCGCAGACAGGGGCGAGCCCGTTCTTAGAGCAATATCGGCTCTCTTGGTTGTATGCGCCGGACGATGTCGTAGGGGTTCTCAACTCGCTCGCCGAGAGTCTCAAGATTGATCCCGCGGAATCGCAGATGACGGAAGAACAAAGGCAACGGGCTCGGGAAGACCGCGACAAAAGAGGAGCTCAGAGCATCGCATTATTGGTGGCTGCTATTAGAAGAGACCTATTCAGGACCGCGGACAAGAAAACAGAATTGACCGCCACCCAGTTCGGTCACTACTCGTAGCGCCCTCGAAGGGAGTACACAGCCGTTATCACATCGACCTGCTCCCACCCTCAAATTGCTTCCAACTCCTCCTCCAGCATCTGCTTTTGCGCGAGGCCGGCATAGTAGCCGTCGGCGGCGATCAGCTCCGCGTGCGTGCCCTGCTCTACGATGCGGCCTTTCTCCAGTACCACGATGCGGCCGGGGGCGCGGACCGTCGAGACGCGGCGCGAAATCAGGATTACCGTGCGGCCGCGCATTACGCCGGCCAGGTGCGTCAAGGATGCGCTCTTCGGTGAGCGTGTCCACGCTCGAAAGGGCGTCGTCAGGATCAGCACGCGCGGATCGCGGAGGACGGCGCGCGCGATGGCGGTGCGCTGCTTCTGGCCGCCGGAAAGGGTGATGCCCCGTTCGCCTACCATCGTTTCATAGCCCAGGGGGAAGCCGTCGATATCGGCGGCCAGGCCGGCGATCTCGGTGTGCCCTAGCTAGTCGCCCCCCAGGACCTACCCGAAGCGGATCGCGCTCTTCCGGCGAGTGGCTGGCGCGCTGGTTCACGATCTTGCGCCGCCGGGGAGTGCGCCGGGTATACCTTTGTGAATTGCGCGCCGAGAGCGCTCGGCGGGTGCTAATCGCCAGGTAGTCGGCACTATGCTTCATGCCATGGCAGTTGATTAGTGGGATAACCGCTCGCCGGCGAAGCTATGGTTGAAGCATGTCCTCCGACCGCAACCGCCTTCAATCGCTCGTGGATGCCCTTCCGGACAGTGAGGTACAGGTGGCCATTTCTTTTCTTGCGGAGTTGGGTAGGCAGGAAATCATCGATGCCGAGACCGCGGCCAAGTTGGATCTGGCCCGTACGGAACCGGGCGACGATGTCCCCCTGGAAGGAAGTCCGGCGCCGGCTCGGGCTGTGATCCGCCGTGTAGTTTTCCGCCCTGCCGCGGTGCGCGATCTGGCGCGACTTGATCGCGTCGTCCAGGCACGGATCGATGCGGCGGCCCGTTCGCGGCGAGGCGGCGCGCCCTCCTCAAATCGCCTCCAGTTCCTCTTCCAGCATCTGCTTCTGCGCCAACCCCGCGTAGTAGCCGCCGGCGGCGATCAGCTCCGCGTGCGTGCCCTGTTCTGCGATGCGGCCTTTCTCCAGGACCACGATGCGGCTGGCGGCGCGGACCGTCGAGACGCGATGCGAAATCAGGATCACCGTGCGGCCGCGCATCACGCCGGCCAGGTGCGTCAGGGTGCGCTCTTCGGTGAGCGTGTCCACGCTCGAAAGGGCGTCGTCCAGCGACCGGGACGCGCGGGTCGCGGAGGACGGCGCGTGCGATGGCGGTGCGCTGCTTCTGGCCGCCGGATAGGGTGATGCCCCGTTCGCCTACCATCGTTTCATAGGCCAGGGGGAAGCCGTCGATATCGGCGGCCAAGCCGGCGATTTCGGCGGCGCGGCGGATCTCCTCCGCGGTGGCGCGCTCGACACCGAAGGCGAGGTTCTCGGCAATCGTGGCGCTGAACAGGAACGTCTCCTGCGGCACGAAGCCAATGTGGCGGCGCAGTTCGGAGGGATCGAGGCGGCGGAGATCGACGCCATCAAGTAAGACTGCGCCTTCGGTGGGATCCGGCAGGCGCGGCACTAGGCCGGCCAGCGTGCTTTTGCCCGAGCCGGTGCGGCCGACCACGGCGACGGTGGCGCCGGCGGGAATGCGCAGATCGATGCCATCCAATACCGGGCCGGCGCCGTAATCGACCGCGGCCGCGCGGGATTCGATTTCGCCGCGCACGGCCGCGAGGGGTACGGGATGGGGCGGTGCGCCGATGGAAGGGACCTCGCGCAGGATCTCGCGAATGCGGCCGGCGCGGACCACATGTCGTCGGTCCCCGGCGTGTTCGCCGCCGGCGACATGCGCCGCGGCCAATCGCTGGTGGTCTGGGCCATTGCCGAGGGCCGCCAGGCGGCGCGCGCCATCGACCGCTGGCTGCGGGAACGAAATTTGCTGTCACCGGTACCGCCGTAAATGCGTCTATCTCCTTTTTGGGGGTATCATGCGATCATGATCTATCGGCGTCTTGTTTTGTCCCTTGCCCTGGTTTTGGCGGCTCTGCCCGCCGCGGCCCAACTACCCAGCAACGCCACGCTGAATGGCAGCTACTTCTTTCGCTATCTGAATATCAATGCCGGAGGGGCCACCGACCTCGCCGTGAGCGCTTCCGGCATCATCGTGTTCAACGGCAACGGCGGCTACACGGTCACCGGGACGCAGATCAACAGCAGCGGTCCCGGCGCCGGCAGCGCGACGGTCAACATCACCACTCCCAGCCAGCCGGGCTACACCGTGTTTTCGAGCGGCCTGTTTTCGATGGTGAACCCCATGGACCCGCAGAACGCCGTCATCTTCGGCGGCGTCGGCGCCGGCGGCGTGATTGTCGCCAGCAGCACCGATTCGGTCGATGTGGACCTGTTTATCGCCATGCCGGTCAGCACCGCCTCGTCCAATGCGACGCTCTCGGGGAACTACTTCGTGAGCAGCCTGGATTTTCTGAACGGCGACTACAATACCCTGAATCGCAACACCTTTTTCTCCATGACGTCCAACGGCTCGGGCAGCCTGGGAACGGTAACGGTGAAGGGCACGGCCAGCAATCTGGGTGACGCGCCCACTACGCAGACCTCGACGGGCGCTTCGTACACGGTCTCGGCCAACGGCAGCGGCACGATGACTTTTCCCGCGCCGGCCGGGGTGGCGGCCAACAACCAGTTGCTCTCCGGGGCCAAGACCCTGTATGTCTCGTCCGACGGCAACTTCTTCCTGGCGGGGGGCACGGGCTTCGACCTGATCGTGGGCGTCAAGGCCTTGCCCTCCAGCAACGCCAGCACAGTCATCAACGGATTCTACTTCACGGGCTTATTGGAGAACGACACCAGCACCAACGGCGGGATCTTCGCCACCGATGGCGTGGCCAACGAATTCCCCAACCCGGGAGTGGAGTTTTCCTATCAGCGGGTGAACGCGGACTTTCTCCAGCTGGATTTCGATCAGACGCTGGCCCTGGCCTACTTCAACTTCAATCCCGATGGCACCGATACTTCCTACTCGGACATCCAGTACGCGGCCGGAGCGCTGGGCAACATTGTGATTGCGTCGGGCCTGGGAACCAATTACGAGCTGAACGTCTACGTGAAGATCCTGCCGGTGACCGGCACCGGGGTGTTTCTCGATCCGACCCGGGTGCAGAACGCGGGCAGCAACTCCCCCTTCGCGGCCTCGATTTCCCCAGGCCAGGCGCTGACCCTCTACGGATCGGGCATGGTGACGCAGACGGCGTCGGCCCCGGGCGGCACGCAATTTCCGACGACGCTCGGCGGTGCCCAGGTGAACTTCAGTTGGACTGCCGGTGGCAACCCGGTCTCGGTCAACGTGCCCATCTTCTTTGCCGGCAAGCAGACTTCCGGCGGCTCCGACCAGATTTCCCTGTTGGCGCCCTACTCGCTGCCCACCGACGGCACGGTGATCACCATCCAGGTGACCAACGGCAGCACCAAATCCAACGCCGTTACGCTGTATTCCGGCCCGGCTTCACCCGGCGTGCTGACTCAGCCGCAGACCGGGTTGGGCAGCGCCGACATCCTGCACGGGAATTTCTCGGTGGTCACCTCCGCCAACCCCGCCGCCGTGGGCGAGACGGTCTCGCTGTTCATGGTCGGGCTGGGCCCGGTCAGCCCGGCGGTGAACGATGGCGCTCCCTCGCCTGGGAATCCACTGGCCAAGGTGGTCAGCCAGGTGCAGGTATTCGTAGATGGCTTCCAGGCGACGGTCTCCGTGCAGCCGGTGCTGGCGCCCGGTTTCGCCGGTCTCTACCAGGTGAATTTCACGGTTCCGGCGGGAGTCACCACGGGCCAGAGCGTGAGCCTGGAAATCGACACCCTGGACGCCAACAGCAACTTCACGGCGGTCCACAGCCAGGCCACGATCCCGATCAAGTAGCGGGGCCTACCGGCGGTCCCAGTTGAGGCGCAGGCGGTCGCGGCCGTCGGTGGCTTCGAGGGTGATGGCGTTGACGTTCTGGCGGTCGTCGACGGAGATGAACATGGGGCCGCGCAGGCGGCGATCCTCGCTCATCACGTCGGCCTTCAGGCGGCCGCCCTCGCGCCCGATCACCGATCCGGTGAAGGAAAGCGGGCCGCCGCGGGCGGTGCGGAAGGTGACCGAAATGCGGGCGCCGCGGTCGATATCGACGGTGACCTCGAAGAGGCGCCGCTCGCCCGACTCGTTGAAGATGGCGGCGCCGCGTCCCTCACCGTGGAAGTTGATGGTGTTATTCCAGGCGAAGCCCTCGCCGCCGCGCCGCTCGCCGGGCCGGTCGTCGTCGCGCCGGAAACCGCCGCCTCCGCCTATATCCCAGGACAGCCGGAAGGCATAACGCCCCATGCCGCCGGCGCCGTCGCGAATGCGCACGATGGTCGAAAAATCGTTGCGGCGCGACGGTTCTTCGAGGAGGCGGATCTCGTTGCGCCGTTCCGTCACTTCAAAATTGAAGCCGCGCAGGTCGCGGTCGGGCAGCGGCGCATTGCATTCCGAGCCGACATCGCGGGCATCGCGGCCGGAGAGGGTGCGGACGAGGACCATGTCGCGGCGCACCGTGACTTCGACCTCGTTGTCGACGTCGATGCGGATATCGCACTGCCCTTTGCCCTGCGGCACATCGTTGCGGGTCATCTGGCGGACCCGGAAGCGCGTGTCGGCACACGCGGGAATGGCGGCCAGAACGGCCAGAATCATCACCCAATTGCGCATACCCACAGGATACCCCTTCGCTCCGTATTATTCGCGCGCCAGAATACCGATTTTTCGCATCGACTCCGGGTGCGGATTCGTCCAAAGTGAACTAAGGAGCTAAGGATCTGAATCCCGTGGTGCGATTTGAGCGACGAGCGAGGTATTGCAGCCGCTGTACCCGAGCAGGCGGCTCCTGGCTGCAAGGTGTCGAGGATTTCAACAGTTCCTTCATGTTTGCGGGCTATCCGCCTATGGTTCTAGAACTAAGAAGCACTCGAAGTACTCATAGTACCCTGGGTTTTCTATTGACTTCGCGTGCGAAATCGCCCAATGTAAACTATGGAGCTGAGGATCTGAAACTCGGGGTCCAAATTTTTATGGCAACGACCGGAGGAAGACATTAATGAAACGGATTCTGTTTTTGAGCCTTTTTGTGCTGCTGCCCCTGATCGTGAGCGCAGCGATCGTCCCGCAATGCTCCCAATTCGGGACCGGCACGGCGACCGATATTCAAATCGCTGGTTCAGTCTGGCAGGCCACTAACGCGGACGGCGTTGGGACCTTCGCTTGCGAACAGCAGGACAAGATCTACTCGAACTTTTTTGTCCTGGGCATGTCGGTCGACACGTCGCTACGGCTGCAGGTGCAAGCCCTCGCCGCGGGCGATTTCCACACGGTGGCGTTCAACGGGAACTTCACGGGGAATTTTCTGGTGTCCTATGACATAGCCGTGGACTTGGCGATCTCACCGGACTTCACGATCTCCCGTGTATCGGGCGACCTGTCCAATCCATCGGGAGTGGGCACTCCGTCCAACTTGAAGGAAGTCTTTGACGCCGGCGGTAATTTCATCGGCTCGCTGACCTCCACCCCAGGGAATCCCGGCACACCGTTTTTCACCGGTGGCGTGACGTCCCTGCAGGTCTTTGACTCCTACACCGCCGGTGGCGGGGCAGCGGTAAGCGTCGCGAATACGTTTTTGGAAACAACTCCTGAACCGGTCACCATGGTCCTGTTAGGGACCGGCTTGTTGGGCATCGGAGCTCTAGGCCGACGCCGCAAGAAGTAAGCCGATCCTTTAGTTCACTCAATCCAGGCCGGGCGTACGGCATTGACCGTACGGCCCGGCCACTTTTTTTTGTCTCCCCGCACCGGCTGGTAGAATCGTATCAGCACACCACATATGACCACGCCCGCAGAGCGCCGGCAGGCGCTCCTGGAGATTCTGGAAGAACGCGTCCTGGTGCTCGACGGGGCCATGGGGACCATGCTGCAACAACGCAACCCCACGGCGGCCGACTTCGGCGGCGCCGCCTTCGAGAACTGCAACGAAAATCTGCTGCGCACGCGCCCGGGCTGGGTGCTGGATATCCACCGGGCCTACCTGGCCGCGGGCGCCGATGTGGTGGAGACGAATTCCTTCAATGGCGACCGGATTTCGCTGGCGGATTTCGGACTGGAAGACCAGGTCTACGATTTGAACGTGACCGCCGCGAAGCTGGCGCGGCAGGCGGCCGAAGAGTTCTCGACCGGTTCGAGACCGCGCTTCGCCGCCGGTTCCATGGGTCCTACCACGAAGTCGATCAGCGTGGTCGGCGGCGTCACGTTCCCGCAGTTGATCGAGGTGTACTACGAGCGGGCGCGGGGGCTGCTGGATGGCGGCGTGGATCTGCTGCTGGTGGAGACGTGCAACGACACGCGCACGGTGAAGGCGGCACTGCTGGCTATCGACCGGCTGCGCAACGAGCTGGGCCGGCCGGTGTCGGCGATGGTCTCGGGGACCATAGAGAGTATCGGCACCATGCTGGCGGGACAGACGGCGGATGCCTTCTGCGCCTCCATCGCGCACGCCGATCTGCTCTCCATCGGCCTCAACTGCGGCACCGGGACGGAGTTCATGACCGACCACTTGCGCACCATCGCCGGGATGTCGCCGGTGCGCGTCTCCTGCTATCCCAACGCGGGGATTCCGCAGGACGGGCAGTACCTGGAGACGCCGGATTCGGTGGCCGCGCAACTGGAGCGGTTCATCGATCGCGGCTGGCTGAACATGGTGGGCGGATGCTGCGGCACCACCGACGCACACATTCGCGTCATCGTGCAGATGGCGGAAGGCAAGCGGCCCCGCCCGCTGCCCGGGCGCGCACACCGCGCCTGGTACTCGGGCATCGAGCTGGTGGAAGCCGAGGAGAGCAACCGGCCGCTGATCGTGGGCGAGCGGACCAACGTGATCGGCTCGCGGCTGTTCAAGAACCTGGTGGCCGGGGAGCAGTGGGAAGAGGCCAGCGAGATCGCGCGCTGGCAGGTGAAGAACGGCGCGCACATCGTGGACGTGTGCCTGCAAAGCGCGGACCGCGACGAGATGGCCGACATTCCGCCGTTCTACGAGAAGCTGATCCGCAAGATCAAAGCCCCGGTGATGATCGACACCACCGACCCGCGGGCGGTGGAGCTGGCGCTCACCTACTGCCAGGGCAAGAGCATCATCAACTCCATCAACCTGGAGGATGGCGAGGAGAAATTCGCGCGCGTGTGCCCCTTGGCGCGGCGCTATGGGGCGGCGCTGGTGGTGGGCTCGATCGACGAAGACAAGGTGCAGGCGCAGGCCTTCACGCGCGAGCGCAAGCTGGCGGTGGCGCGGCGGAGCTGCGGGCTTCTCACCGAAAAGTACGGCATTCCGCCGGAGGACATCGTCATCGATCCGCTGGTGTTTCCGTGCGCCACCGGAGACGCGAACTACATCGGGGCGGCGGTGGAGACCATCGAAGGCATACGGCTGGTGAAAGAGGCCATCCCGTTCGTGAAGACGGTGCTGGGCATTTCCAACATCTCTTTCGGCCTGCCGGCGGCGGCGCGCGAGGTGGTGAACTCGGTCTTCCTTTATTACTGCACCAAGGCGGGGCTGGATCTGGCGATCGTCAACGCGGAGAAGCTGGAGCGCTTTGCGTCCATTCCGGAGGAGGAGCGGCGGCTGGCCGAGAGCCTGCTGTTCAATTCGCCGCCGGTGGACGCGGCGGACGAATCGCTGCGCACCGCGCCCGAGGACTGGCGCGCGCAGACGCCGGAGCAGAAGGCGGCCATCAACCAGTGGCACATCGCCGCCATCACGGACCATTTCCGCAAGAGCGGCAAGCGCGTGAAGCAGCGGGCCGAGGACCTGCCGCTCGACCAGCGGCTGGCGAATTACATCATCGAGGGCACGCGCGACGGGCTGGTGGCCGACCTGGAGCGGAAGCGGGCGGAGGGCGCGGCGCCGCTCGATATCGTCAACGGGCCGCTCATGGCGGGCATGACGGAGGTGGGGCGGCTGTTCAACAACAACGAGCTGATTGTGGCCGAGGTGCTGCAATCGGCCGAAGCCATGAAGGCGGCGGTGAGCTACCTGGAGCAGTTCATGGAGAAGGCCGACACCGCGGCGCGCGGCAAGGTGCTGCTGGCCACGGTGAAGGGCGACGTGCACGATATCGGCAAGAACCTGGTGGAGATTATTTTCGCCAACAACGGCTACCAGGTGATCAACCTGGGGATCAAGGTGGCGCCCGACGCGCTGATCCGCGCCTGCCAGGAGCACCAGCCGGACGCCATCGGGCTGTCCGGGCTGCTGGTGAAGAGCACGCAGCAGATGGTGGTCACGGCGGGGGATTTGCAGGCGGCCGGCGTTTCGGTGCCGCTGCTGGTGGGCGGGGCGGCGCTCTCGGAGAAATTCACGCGCACCAAGATCGCACCGGCCTACGGCGCGGCGGTGTGCTATGCGAAAGACGCCATGACCGGCCTGGGCCTGATGAACGGCCTGATGGACCCGGCGGAGCGGGCGGGGGTGCTGGCGCGGAACGGAGCGGGCGAGGCGCCCGCGGTAACGGAGACGGCCGCGGCGATGGCGCCGGCGCCACTGGGGGAGCGGCGCAGCGGGAAGGTGCGGACCGATATTCCGATTCCGGCCGCGCCGTACCTGGAGCGCAAAGTGCGCGACGTGCCGCACCTGGCCGAAGTGTGGAGCTACATCAACCCGTACATGCTCTACGGGCGGCACCTGGGGTACAAAGGCAACTTCGAGCAGGCGCTGGCGGAGCGCGAGCCCAAGGCGCTGGAGCTGTTCCACAACGTGGAAGAGGTGAAGCGGGAGGCATGGCGCTTCATGAAGGTGCGGGCGGCATGGCAGTTCTTCGAAGCGGAGCGCGCGGGCAACGCCATCCACCTGTTCGCGCCGGCGGGCGCCGCGCCCATCCACACGTTCCGGTTTGGACGCCAGCGCCGCGAGAACGGGCTCTCGCTGAGCGATTACATTCTCGATGGCGAAGAGGGCCGCCGGGACCACCTGGCGCTGTTCGTGGTGACGGCGGGCGCGTGCATCCGCGAGCGCAGCGAGGAGTGGAAGCGCGCGGGCGAATTCTTCAAAGCGCACGCCATCCAGGCGCTGGCGATTGAAACGGCCGAAGGCGCGGCGGAATGGCTGCACCGGCGGATTCGCGAGGACTGGGGCTTTCCCGACGCGCCCACGCTGACCATGCACGACCGGTTCACCTCGCAATATCGCGGCAAGCGCTACAGCTTCGGTTACCCGGCGTGCCCCAACCTGGACGACCAGCAGGGGCTGTTTGCGCTGCTGAAGCCGGAGGACATCGGCGTAAAGCTCACCGAGGGGATGATGATGGAGCCGGAGGCGAGCGTGAGCGCGCTGGTGTTCCACCACCCGGACGCGGCTTACTTCACGGCGGAGGAAGGGGAGGGCGGCGCCTTATGAACGGCAGGAAGATCACCGCTCCAGCACTGGAAGATCGGCTCATCGCGAAACACTGGTGGTTCTGCGCGGCATCGGGCAGCACGATCCGGCCCCGAGCACGCGTTGTAAAGGTGGAGATCAGTCCCATCGGCCAGGAACCGATCCCTCCTCCCGATGGCGGCCGCAATGTCTGGGTGAAGAACGGAACTGTCGCGGTCTCACGTTGCTGGGTTCAACTCGATCTCGACACGTTGAAGGAAGTCGCGTGGGGACCAGCGCAGTTCCAAACCTGGCAACACGGAGCTTGGCGCGCAGGTTTTGGGCGCGGTCAAGCGGCACTGGTCCGGGGTGTTGTTCCAGCAGAGCCGGGTAACCCGCCGGCGGAGATTGAGGACGGTGCGGAGGGTGTGGTAGGCGTCCCGGTTTGATGCCTGTGATGCTATTATGGGGGCATCATGAGCATCAGAACCACCGTGACGCTCGACGAAGACATTGTGGAACGGTTGAAGCGCGAGAGCAAGACGCGCGGTCTTTCCTTCCGGGAGACGCTCAATGAGACGCTGCGGGCGGCGCTCGACAACGCGCGCGGGCGCCCCAGGCGCAGCGGGTTCAAAGTGCGGCCGAGCCACATGGGCCAGAGGCCGGGCCTGCCCTACGACGATGTAGCGGCCCTGCTCGAGTATGCCGAGGGGCCGGAGCACCGGTGACCATCGTCGACGTCAATCTCCTTTTGTATGCCTACGACGCGGACGCGCCGCGGCACGCGGTGGCCAAACGGTGGCTGGAACGCCTGTTCGCTTCCGACGATGCGATCGGGCTGCCTTGGATGACGCTGTGGGCGTTCGTGCGCCTCTCGACCAATCCCCGCGTCCGGCCCAACCCCAAATCCGCCACCGAAACTTTCCGCATCGTCGGCGAGTGGCTGGCACAGCCGGGAGTCGTCATTGTCGAGCCGGGCCCGCGGCATCTCGAACTGTTGGAGAAGCTGGTGGGCGCGCATCAAGCCGCAGGGCCGCTCGTGACCGACGCGGCCATGGCCGCTCTGGCGCTCGAGAACGGAGCGACGCTGGCCTCCTCGGACCAGGACTTCCGGAGGTTTCCGGGGCTGCGGTGGGTCAATCCGCTGGCGGCATGAACGGCGGTTTATGAAGACGCTCTTCGCGTATTTGGCGGTGGCAGCGGCGTTCGGACAGACGGGGACGACGCTGTACGTAGCCGGTGACGGGAACGACGCCTCCGCCGGCACCAAGGCGAAGCCATTCGCCACCCTGGAGCGCGCGCGGGACGAGATCCGCAAACACAAAGGGGGAGCAGTCACAATCCTGGTGCGCGCGGGGACGTACCGGCTGGCGCGGACGCTGCAACTGGGAGCGCAGGATTCCGGGACCGGGAACGCCCCGGTGGTGTGGCGGGCGTATCCGGGAGAGAAGGTCACTCTCAGCGGGGCCGCGGAGGTGACGGGGTTTGCGGCGTGGCGCGGGGCGGTATTGCGGGCGGAATCGGCAGCGCTGCGCGGGGCGGCGTTCCGCCAGTTGTTCTACCGCGGACAGCGGCAGGTGCCGGCGCGCTATCCGAACTACGACGCGGGGAATCCGTACGGCGGCGGGTGGGCGTACGCGGATGGCAAGGCTGTGCCCATGTACCAGGAAGTGCCGGGCGAAGATAAGCGCACGCTGGTGTACCGCCAGGGAGACGCGCGCGAGTGGGCGCGCCCGCAAGACGGCGAGGTGGTGGTATTCCCGCGCTTCAACTATTGGAACAATATCGTGCGCATGCAAGCCATCGACCGGGGGAAGCGCACCATCAGGCTGGCGGGGGATTGTTCGTACGCGGTGCGTCCCGGCGACCGGTATTACGTGCAGGGGATGCTGGAGGAGCTGGACGCGCCCGGCGAGTGGTACCTGGATGGCGACGCGGGGGCGCTGTATTTCTGGCCTCCGGATGGCGCGCGCACGGGCGTGACCGTGGAGGCGCCGCGCCTGCGCACGATTTTGGAGCTGGGCACGGGGACGGCGTGGGTGACGTTTCGCGGCTTTACCTTCGAGGAGAGCGCGGGGACGGCGATCGCGCTCACGAACACGGCCCATTGCCGGATTGCCGCCGGCGTAATCCGGAACGCGGGGGACTATCGTGGAAACGGCGTCGAGGTGAACGGCGGTACGGGGAACGGGGTGGTGGGCAACGACATCTCCGAAATCGGCGCCAGCGGAATCACCATCGCGGGCGGAAACCGGTTGACGCTTGAAGCCGCCGGGAATTACGCGGACAACAATTACATCCATCATACCGGCGTGCTTTACAAGCAGGGCGTAGGCATCAGCTTGAACGGAGTGGGCAACCGCGCTACCCACAACCTGATTCACGACACGCCGCGCATGGCCCTGATATTCGCCGGGAACAACCTGCTGATCGAGTACAACCACATGCGGCACAACAACGTGGAGACGGAGGACTCGGGGGTGGTGTACACCATGGGGCGGGACTGGATTTCGTCGCGGGGGACGGTGATTCGCTACAACTACCTGCACGACAGCCTGGGGTACGGCTTCGAACACGGGAAGTGGGTGACGCCGCATTTCTCGTGGGGGGTGTACCTGGACGACAACGCGGGCGGGGTGGACGTGATCGGCAACATTGTGGCGCGGGCTTATCGCGGGCTGATTCACCTGCACAACGCGCGCGATAACGTGATCGAGAACAACGTGTTGGTGAACGGCACACTGCAACAGGCGGAGTTCGACGGGTGGACGGGCACCGGCAGCTTTTGGCTGGGTCAGTTGTCCACGATGATCGCGGGGTACAACTCGGTGAAGGATCAGCCGGCGTGGAAAGGGATGCGGAACATGGATGTGGGCCCCGAGCAGGCGGTCTTGCCGGACGGGCTGATCATGAGCGGGAATGTGTTCCGGCGGAACATCGTGTATTGGAGCGGCCCGGCGGCGAAACTGTTTTCGAGCCGCAACCTGCCGCTCGGGCGGAACCGGTGGGAGAAGAATCTGTACTGGAACGGCGGGGCGCCGATGAAGATCGTGCTGGGCGGGAAGTTGGGGGAGTGGGATTACGATACCTGGCGGAAGGCGGGTGAGGATAGCGGATCGGCGATCGCGGACCCGCTGTTTGTGGATGCGGCGAAGGACGACTACCGGTTGCGCGCGGGGTCGCCGGCTGCGGCGCTGGGTTTTGAGCGCATTCCGGTGGAGAAGATCGGACCTTATGGGGACGAGCTGCGGGCGACGTGGCCGATCGTGGAAGCGGCCGGAGCGCGCGAGCGGAAGTAGCCGGCCAGGCGGTACAGCGCGAGGGCCGCGAGGATGGCGAGCGAATCGGCGCGCACATCGCGCCACTCCATGGCGGTGCGATACACGAGGTGCTGCAGGTACTCGAGAGACAGTGCCAGCAGGCATAGCGCGATGACGCTGCGGATTTCCTGGCGGCGGTTTCGGGAAAGAAGGAGCAGCAGGAGGGCCGCACCGGCAAAGGCCAGCCAGTGGATTTCGTGGTGCAGGCCGGCCACCGGCCGGGGCCTTACAGGCTGCAAAGACCCGGCGATCACGAGCAGGAGCCATGCCTGGGCGATCGGGCGAACGATCCGGGCGCGCCTCACCGGGCAGCCGATGGAGATTTTCCAGGACATGGAACGGCTTCAGTACGCGCCGCGCGGCATGAGGACGGTCTTGACGGTGCGCGCCAGGATGTAGGCGTCGAGCCACAGCGACCAGTTGCGGATGTAGTAGGTGTCCAGGTGCTCCTGGACCTTGAGGTCCGCGTCGCTCCGCTCGGAAACCTGCCAGAAGCCGGTCAGGCCGGGCGGCACGCTTTGCCGCAAGTGGCGAAACTCCGCGCCGAACGCGTCCATGTGGTACACGGGAAAGGGGCGCGGCCCGACCAGGCTCATCTCGCCTTTGAGCGTGTTCCATAACTGGGGCAGCTCGTCGAGGCTGGTCTTGCGGAGCAGGCGTCCGACGCCGGGCAGGATGCGCGGGTCGTGCTCCAGCTTGAAGAACCGGTTCCAATGGTCGCGTTCCCGCGGATTCTCATCGAGGTAGCGCGCGAGCACCTGCTCGGCGTCGGCGTACATGGTGCGGAGCTTCCAGACGCGGATCTTGCGCCCGCGGCAGCCCTCGCGTTCCTGCCGGTAGAACGCCGGCCCCGGGCTGACGCGCTTGATCCACAGGGCGAACAGCGCGATCACGGGGACGCTGGCCAGGAAGAAAGGAACAGTGAGCGCATAATCCACGACGCGCTTGAGATAGTAATTCCGGCGGAGCAGCAGGTTCCGCCGGAACTCGATGCCGAGCGTCCCGCCCAGGTCGCGCGCGGTAGTCCAGAGGCTTTGCATGCCGGGGATGTCGGGCACGAAGACGACTCTGGGGAACGGGAGGGTTTCCAGAAACGCCGGCAAGCGCCGCAGGTGAAAGCTGGGCATAGCGACGACGGCGGTGCGCGCGTATCGCGCCAGGGCCGGCGCCGCCGATAGCGGGCCGACGACCGGCACGCCGGCCACCGTGACGCCCCACATCTCCGGCAGGTCTTTCAGCAGGCCGATGGGCACCAGGCCCAGTTCCCGTTTGCGCTGCAGGGATTCGACGAGCCGGCAACCGGCGTTGTCGGAGCTGAGGACGAATACCGGCGTGCCCCAACAGCGGCAGCGCATCAGGATGGTAACGACGGTTACCTCGACAAGCGGCGACAGGACGAGCGCAAAGGAGAAGGTGGACAGCTCGATGGCCCGCGACCATCCCCCGTTGAGAACGAGGGTGTCCCACACGACCAGTCCGGCAAACGCGACTGCGGCGGCGATGACCCGCCGCCGCAGGCGCTCCACGGCCCCGAGCCCATAGCCGGGGTACAGGCCCATGAGCCAATTGACGAGCGGCAATGCGAACAGCCCCAGGACGATGCCCCGGTAACTGGCTGGGCCGATGGTATGGGTCAGCCACGGCGCGGCGAGGCGGCGGACCAGCAAGCCCAGTGCGAGGGCGGCCTGCGCGGCGTAAACATCGGCCACCGCCATCAGCCAGGGGACCGAGCGCCGCTCGCGAAACTGCAACGGTTCGGCGGCCAGCGGCGGCGCTTCGCATTCCGGGCGGAACGCCGGGCTCCGCTCGATAACCCCGTACGGAAGAATCGGGATCTCAGAGGTCATGGGGAATGGCGGGTTCGCTCAGGCGAGAACCAGTTCGCGATCGGCCGCGAGCACCTGGGGCGCGATCCACGCGTAGGTTTTTTGCAGCCCGGCGCGGAGGCGCGCCGAGGGCGCCCAGCCGAGCTTCTGGCGGATGAGCCGGTTGTCGGAGTTCCTGCCGCGCACGCCCTGCGGTCCGGGAATGTGGCGGAGGGCGAGTTTTTTCCCGGCTACTTCCATCACCAGAGCGGCCAACTGGTTGATGGTGACCATCTCGTCGGAGCCGATATTGACAGGGCTGGTACAGCCGGATTCCATCAGGAGGCGGACGCCTTCCAGGCACTCGTCGATGTAGAGGAACGAGCGGGTCTGGAGGCCGTCGCCCCAGATTTCAATCTCGCCGCCGCCGGGGGCTTCGGCCACCTTGCGGCAGAGCGCGGCCGGAGCCTTTTCGCGGCCTCCCTGCCACGTGCCTTCCGGACCGAAGATATTGTGGAAGCGGGCGAGGCGCACCTGGACTCCGTAGTTCCGCATGCAGGCCAGATAGAGGCGCTCGCTGAACAGCTTCTCCCAGCCGTACTCGCTATCGGGCGCGGCCGGGTAGGCGGAATCCTCGCTGCACTGCGGGTTGTGGGGATCGAGCTGGTTATACTCGGGGTACATGCAGGCGGAAGACGAGTAGAAGAACTTACTCACGCCGGCGCGGCGGCCATACTCCAGGCAGTTGAGGTTGATGGTGGCGGAGTTATTCATGATCGCGGCGTCATGCTCGCCGGTGAAGACATAACCGGCACCGCCCATATCGGCCGCCAGTTGATAGACCTCGTCTATCCCGCGGACCACCTGGCGGACGACGGACTGGTCGCGCAGGTCGCCGACGATGAATTCGTCGGCCGGGGGCTCGGCGAATTCGTGACGCTTCAGGTCCACGGCACGGACCCAATAGCCTTCGGCTTTGAGGCGTTTGACTAAGTGGCCGCCGATGAAGCCTCCGGCGCCGTTCACGAGAACACGTTTGGTCATACCGAGAACCTCGCAACAGGTCCCGCTCGAAAAGGCACCGCGGGGCACGCCCCTCACAGCTATCGGCGACTTACAAAGGCCGCAGAAGCGCTCACTACAATGGTGCGATCCGGAGAGAGAGTTCTCAGTTGATTTGCGGAAAGCCGCCTGATTTCACCGGCCTGCGCGGCGCACCGGCGCGGCGGCGAATGTTCATCGCGAGGTGGCCGCCTGCCGAAGGGAATGCTTCAGCCTTAATAGTTGCAGAGCGAACAATACGATGAACCGGGGGTTCTGTTTGAGGTATCGCTTCCACAGGCGCCCGGGTTCGGTCACGAGCCGGAACAGCCATTCCATTCCGATGCGCATCATCCACCGGGGAGCCTGGGGCTTCATGCCTGCCAGAAAATCGAAGGCTGCGCCGACACCGACCATGGGGGCGTGCAGCAGTCCTTTTTGCGCGGCCATCCACCGTTCCTGCTTGGGAGTGCTCAACCCCACCAGCACGATGGCGGCGCCGGAGGCGTTGATGTCGCGGGCGGTCTGTTGGTTTTCCTGGGGAGTCAGCGGACGGAAGGGCGGCGAGAAGGCATAGGCGATCTTCAGCCGGGGAAAGCGGCCTTGCACGACCGCGAGCAGACGTGCGAGCGCGTCCGGTGTGCCGCCATAAAACGCTGCGGGCAAGCCCTCGCGCTCGGCGGCGCCCAGGATCAGCGGAGTCAGGTCCGGCCCGTAGACGCGGCTGGCGCCGGGGATACCGAGCAGGCGCATTGCCCAGACCAGGGGCATGCCGTCGGAGGTCACCAGATCGGCCTCGCGCATGATGCGTGCGAAGTCCCGACTGTCGTAGGCCTCGACGACGTTGTTGACCGTGGCAATGCTGACATAGCGCGAATCGCGAAGGCGGGCCCAGGCGACGATGCGGGAAACCGCGTCATGGTAACTGGTGGCATCCACGCGCATGCCGAGGATATGGGCCGATTCCATGGCGATCTTACCGCTGCCGATTCCGTTCCGCCGCCAATGCGTAGATGCGCATCAGGTCGGCATAACATCGTTCCGGCGTATACTTCCCTTCATACTCGGCGCGCGCCGCACGGCGCATGCGGGCGAGACGCGGCGCGTCGGCGAGCAGCCGCGTGGCCGCCGCCGCCAGATCGCGGGAACTGCCGGCTGGAAACAACGCCCCGGTGACGCCATCCCGCACCAACTCCCTGGTGGCGCCCAGATCGCTGCCCACCACCGGCAAGCCGGTGGCAAACGCCTCGGCTATGACGACCGGGAAGTTCTCATATACCAGGGTAGGAAACAGCAGCAGTTGTGCGCTCTGCATGAGACGGAAAACTTCCTGCCTGGGCTGTGGGCCGAGCCACCGCAGGCGCGGCGTCCGCCGGCACGCGGCCTCGAGCAGGCCGGACATCGGCCCCATTCCCACTACCCGCAGCTCCGTCGCGGGAGGCAGCGAGGCGAGGCTATCGAGCAGGACTTCGACCCCCTTCTCGCGGTCCAGACGGCCGACGAACAAGCAGTAGCCGCCGCCGCCGGAGCCCATGCCCGGGTCCGACGGCAGACAGTTCGATTTGACGACGGTCAGGGACTCGGGAATGCCGCAGGCGATGTGCCTGGTGCGGGCAAACTCGCTTAAGGCGACGAACACATCGACCTGTCGCCGCCAAGTGCCGAGGAGGCGGTGCAGGTCCATCGCCAGGGTCAGAGCCGAGCTCTTCAGCAACGAATCCTGGAAGCACCGCATCAGCATGCCCGGCCAGCGAAGCCGCCGGTGCAAGCAGCGTTCGCAGGACCGGCCGTTGCGAGAGAGCAGCGCGTTGATGCAGCCGGTGCGGAAATTGTGCAGCGACTGTACGACCGGGAGCCGCTTCCGTTTGCAGACGGAATACAGAACGGGGCCGATCCGGTAATAGAGGTTATGGGCGTGCACCAGGTCGGGGCGCTCCCTCTCGATGAAGGCGGCGATCCTGCGGCCCTGCGCGTGGGACCAGACGAGAGGCGCCAGGGCGGCGATTGGCCCCGTCTTCTCCAGGCGATTGTTGTCCTCCAGAAACTCGACCACGTTGTGACCGTGGGCGAGGAGCACCTGCTTCTCGGTCTCGAGAACGCTGTCTTCTCCGCCCGCGCGAACGTATCTGTTGTGCACGAGCATGATGGTTTGGGGGGACATCTTCGCGCTCATGGAGCTACGCGGAATGTGTGCCGGCTGGGCGGCAGCAGCCACGACAGATACTGTGTGAGAAATGCGGGGGCAGCGCGGTTCTCGTCATACCGAAAGTACTCACAACGTCCCAACCCCGAGCGTGCCACGATGGCGTGCGCCTCGCGCTTGCTGTAGCTGCGGTTGTCATGGAAGTTCTGCGGCAGCAAACCCATCCTGCGAAGGGGGTTATGCCACCAATTGTGAAAGTCGGCCACCGCCACGCCGGCCGGCGCCAGGGCGCCCGCAATCGACTTCATGAGCATCTCCTCATGTTGTGGACCTCGTATCAGCGTGTCCATGCAGATGAGCCGATCGACCGATTGAATGGGGAGGCTGAAATAATCGACGCGGCAGAACAGCACATTCTTCAATCCAGCCTGGCCGGCGCGCCGCCTGGCGTAACTGATCGAGGGTGCGGACAAATCGCAGTGCAGCACGTATTTGAAATCCGCGGCGAATCGCAGAGTGTAGTGACCGGAGCCGGCGGAAACATCGCAGAGCACAAGATCCTTCGAGGCTGTCCCGGCTGACACATGCGGCAGGAGCCACTCCACCTGCTGCCGCTTCCGGTTCGCCCAATTCTGGGGATTCGCCTCCGGCGCACCCCATGGCAGCGATGCGTCTTCCAGGCAGATGGAGCGCTGGAATTCCCTCAAGTAGACTTCGCGGTGCGCGCTGCACAGGCATTCCAGGGCATGGGGGTTGGGTTTCAGGGGAAGCAGGTCGAATACACCGGAGCCGATCTCCGGAAACACACGTCCGCACGCCGCGCAACCAAGGCCGCCTTCGCGGCGGTGCAACACCCCCGAGTCATCGGGGCACCGCAAATAGGAGAGGACGTCTTCAATTCTCATGATGTTCTCCGCAGATTCCCGAGTTGTCGAGAAAACGCGCTTCCGGCGACAGGGAAGCCAACAGTTCGAATACAGACTCCAACTGCCTCCACATGCCGCACTCCTCGATTTCCCACGAGTGGCCCCACAGGTGAAAATACCCGCCCCGATGCGCGGCAGCGGCCAGCAACCTTTTCACGGTGCCGGTCAAGTCCCGCTGGTCAGGCCGCACCGACAGGTAGGCGCCGAGATTGCTCCAGGTCCGGCGCTTAGCGATGTTGCGCAGATACTCGCTTGCGGAATGGGGGTATGCCTGCACGGTGGTGCCCATGATCGCGACGCCGGCGGACCGGGTAGGCGGAGCGCAGGACAGCAGCTCCACGGTCCGCATGCAAGTGTAGCCGGCCCCGGCAACGACTCCGACCGTGGCCGCGTTGTACCTTCCGCCCGGCGGGCAGAAAGCCGCCGGAGAGGTTCCCGTGATGTCCTCCAGCCATTTGCGGCAGCCGGTGACTTCAGCTTGGACGACTTCCGGCCGGGCGGTGCTCAGGTTGACGTGACGCAGGGTGTGGCCGCCGATCTCAAATCGCGAGGCCAATTCGCGCACGGCTGACGCCGGCATGACAGGCCGTTCCGCAGTCCTCGGGATGTAGAACGTTCCCGGAAGGCCGTACCTGACGAGCAGTTCCGCCAACTTCAGGTCCAGCACGTGGCCGTCGTCCCAACTGGTGGTTACGGTTATCAACAGGCCCCCGGAGTAAGAGCGAACCGGATGGCGTTTTCAACGACCTCCGCGGCGTGCTCCTGATCCCAGCCTGCGATCTTGCGCCGTGCGGATGCACTCATCGCGGCGCGCAGCGGCGGGTTCGAAAGGATCCTGGTCAGGGCGTGAGCGAGCGCGCCGGGATCTGCTTCGGGAACGATGAAGCCATTGACTCCATTCTCAATGAGCCCACCGGCAGCGGCACCGACGGCGTCACTGGCGATGACCGGGAGACCTTGATTGAAGGCCTCGTTGACCACGAGTCCCCAGGTCTCCTTGTCCTTGCGAGTGGTCACCGACGGTAGAACAAACGCCCACGCCACGGAGTAATACGGAACGGTATCAACGAGTGCGATGTATCCAGGAAACCTGGTGCGGGAGCCGAGACCAAGGTCAAAGGCCATGCGTTTGAGACGTTGCGCTTCCGAGCCCGTGCCCGCCAGCACTAACACAGCATCTTTGTCGGCCAGCAGCGAAAATGCACTCACGAGGTGCTGCAGGCCCTTCACCGGTTCCAGCCGCCCAAGATAAAGGATGAGTTTTGCTCCGCGCTCCACTCCGAGCGACTGGAGCACAGCGTCTTTTTCTTCATTGCTAACGGATCGATTGTACAGGCTGTTATCCACGCAGTGCGGCTCAACGAAAATCCGGTCCGGCTGCACGCCCTCACCGATCAAGTATCTCTTCACATGTTCCCCGTAGACAAGGATCGCATCGGACTTCCTGTAGATGTGCCGGATCAGCGGAAATGCGAGACGATGGGCTATGGAATCAACCCGCATCCAAATGCCGGTATATAAGATGAACGGCGTCCGCTTCAGACGCGCTATGGCGTATGTGATGGGCAGGGCGAACTTGCCGTTCACGCACTTGATGATCGCGCTATAATTTCCCCTCCAGAGCCGATACGGAAGCGAAGGAACCAGGCGAGTGCCGAATAACCGAACGCCGTTCAAGTATTCATGAGGGAACGCGCCACGCTGAGTGCCGTTTTTCCTGAGCCAGAACCTGTCGCCGCCGCACGAGAAGAAGAGGAACTCGATGGGCAGGCGCTGCGACAGAAGCTGGAAGAGTCCGACCGTATAATGAGTTGCAAAATTGTGGACCCAGACTACCCGGGACTTCTCATGCATAGGCGATACATGCATGTCAGGAGCTCGCCCTGTAGTGTCCGACGGCGTGGACCGGCCTTGGTACGATCCTCAATACGGCGCTGATCGGGGAGCCGATGCGACGGCCGCTCAGGCTTATAAGAAGGCCTAAGACAATCCCCTGATCGAATGTCGGGGGATAAGTCATGTAGTACACGATCTGGCTTATCCACAGTAACATCAGTGCACGGGTCTGCGGGTCCTGGCGATCGCGCAGCCGTGCGAACGGAATCATATACATCGCCAGCAGCGCTATGAAGCCCGACACACCGAGACGAAGTAACATTTCAACATAGAAGTTGTGCGAGGTTGACGCATCCCATACACCGTCAACGTAACGCCTAAGAACAGGGCCAAAAGACCAGCCAAGGACAACCCCCTCCAATGTACTTTGATCCGCCCAGTCTTGGAGCAGCGCACGCCATCCCTCGACTCTCCACGAAAAGGTGTTATTCGAGTGCTGCGTTTCGGAGACCGAGGATCGGAGCGTTCGGCTGACGATGTCTGTGTCGTTGTGTATCAGCCAGACAACCCCGGCGCTGAGCAGCAGCACCCCGGCAATCAGAAGCACGACGCGCGTAGCCGGAATGCCACGCCTGATCGAGGCGCCGCTATGCCGCAACACGAACGCTCCCAGCATGGCAAGGCCAACCACCCATACCGTGCGGTGTTGCAGGAGGATGGTGACGAATGCCAACAGGACCACGGCGGGAATGTACAAGTAGCGCGGGCGAAAGGGGCGGAGCACAGCGATGAGCGCGGCGCCCTGGCACAGGAAGAGCGCGGGAGCGTGGTCCAGCACGCGGAACCTGATGCGGTCGTCCAGAACGGCCGTGGGAAAAAGCGGTGTCGCCCACGATAGTCCGAGGGCCAGCCGCACCCATCCCAGAACCGCGATACCGATCAAGACGGCGCAGGCGTATGCCCACAGACGGGATGCCTGCTTGAGGCGTTGCCCACCGCCGCCAAACGAGGAGCAATACAGCGCGGCCGAAGCGAAATAGAAGTACGGCCGGGCCTGGACGCCGGCGGCCTTCAGTGAATATGCCATGACGCCCCTGGCCAGGGCGAGAGCTACTAACCCGAAGAACAGGAGCACAGGCGCCTGCCGAATCGCGCGGTGTGGCGCCGCGACGAAGCGAAGCGCCGTTGCGGCCGTGATGACCGCAAAGACCAGGTCGTCCGGGTATAGGTTGACGGTGGTGACGAACGGAAGAGGGTTGGTGGGAGCGACGCCGATGACGGCCACGAAAAGCGCCAGCATGATCAGAAGACCGATTCGCTCCGACCGTGCAATAACGTATGCAAGCGCTGCCCCTGGGACAGCGACTCCAAGCGCGACGAGGAGTGTAGTAAGGGACATTATCAGACCGTGGGACGCCGCCGCGGCAGTCTCATCGAGGTACACGCGGCGGCGATCACGCCGCGGCCGAGTGTACGGACATCGTCCCTGGTCGGCAACTGGAGCAGGAGGCGGCGAGCCAGCACGTACGCAGCGCTTCTCTGCCTGAGTCCCTGCCGCGTCAGGCGATGATCACATTCGCGGAGCGTAGTGAGGCGGCGGCCTGGCGCCAGCGCCCGGTTTAGCCGGGCCTCCTCGCCTGTACCGTAATCGTCCAGGCCGCCGGCCGGCGCCTGGCCGACAAGCTCATAGGAGTAGCCGTGATTCTGGTGCACGCAAGTGACGGCTTCGGTTGCATCCACGACCGGGCAGCCGAGGGTGTGCGCACGCCACAGCAGCCAGTTATCAAACGTTGTCCGGCCCAGTGCGAATGGCGGCATGCCGGAAAACAGGCCTTTGGAAAAGACGAAATAGTCGATGCCGGTGTGCGGATGTAGAGTGGCGCCGGCCGCGATCAAGCTCCGAAGATCGCCGGCCCACGCCGCGCTTGCAAAATTCAGGGGCTCCCTGATGTCGACGTCCCAGCGCTGCCCAACAAGCAGAAAGGACGGCAAGGTGAGGCTCCGGATTGCGTCGGCAAAGTCCTGCAACAGGATGATGTCGGCGTTCACATAGGCCATGAGGGAAGAAGAAGCCGCCTCTTCCGCCCGGCGGAAGATGTCACTCAGCAAGGGTGTGCCGAAGCGCGTTCGTGCGAGGTGAGGAATATGAACGAGCCCCAACTCGCGGCAGACTTCGCCCGCGCCGGGTTCATCCCCGACGACTATGATTTCCGGCCGGGGGTCGAGGTGCATCCAACTGCGCAAGGCGTTCCGTTGGATGCAGGCGATGTGCGGGTCAACGAACGGTTTTGGGCAGGCAAAGATGGTAAGACCAGGCGACCCGCTCATAGCGCGCTCCGCAAGGCGAAGCACCCGATCGAGTAGTAGGAAGCGCTGGCCCGTCTGCTCAAGGCAGTGGTCCTGCCGGTTGCGATCCAACGATTGGAATCGTCTTTGACCCAAAACGCTTCTTCCTCAATGGAAAACCGGCGAAGCAGCTGGGGCAGACGCACCGGGCCGTAGATGCGATGGAACGGATCGATGACTTCGTCCCGGCCGACCGGAATGGTCATGAGAAGGCGGCCGCTGTCTTCCGTCAGAAGAGTTCTTAAGTACTGCATGGCATGGAGATCGGAATCGGCGGATACCGGGTCGCCGTACCGCCCCAGGCCAATGTGTTCCACGACCGAGCACATGACGATCAGGTCGAGGCTCCCCTCGGGAAACGCCGTGTCGAAGACGTCGGTCCTGGAGAAGGACAGTTTGGGATGGACATAGGGCCAGGCGACGCTGGTCAGGTCCGTCGCGACGGTAGTAAAGCCGCGGCAGGCTGCCAGCAGACCAAGGCTGCCCTGTCCGCAGCCGACTTCCAACGCCTTTCCGGGGCCATCCGGGATATGGGCGGCGATCCAGGAATATTCGATATCGCGATCGCCTTTCAGATTCGGCGGTGGCGGTTCGCTGAGCCGGTGGTAAACGGGCACCAGCGTCGATCCGGCTCGTTGCAGCAGTTTTTGGAGTACTGGCATAAATATATCTTCGGTTCCTTTTCTAACATTCAGGTGCAAAAGCCGCACGAAACAAAGTCCGGCCAAAACACAACCACAGCGCAGACAGAGCGGCGCAGCAAAACAGAAGAGCAATCAAGCCGCCGCGAAGCGCGAAGGCCACGGGCAGGTTGCTCGAGACTAGAAGTGCGGAGATCCAAACGGCCGCCGCGAACGCGAGCGGTCTCCAGTCTATGCTCATGCGGTAACACCGTTGACCCACCGAGCCCGTGGCAAGGACGATTCCACAGAGTGCCAGCAGCCAACTGAAGGCGGCGCCCATAGGGCCCAGGCGCGGGACGAGGAACCAGCAGAGCAGGGCGTGAAAAATTACGCCACAGGTCGAGACGATCGCCATCCAGTGAGTTCTATGCGTCAAATAGATGCCGAGGCAAGCCCAATATTCCAGCGCACGCATCACCAACGGCAGAAGCAACCAGGGCACCAGCCGGGAGGCCGGGCCATAGGCGGGAGGCGCGAGCAGGGGAAGAAGGACCGGTGTGACAACCATGAGCAACGCGGCCATGGTGGCGAGCACGGCGAGTGCGCAGCCAAGGACCCGGGTGTAGGTGGCCTTGGCGTGCGGCTGGTGAGCGACGGCAAAGTAGAAGCCACTCCAGGCAGTGCCGAACGGGGCCAGGACGAAAGCCTGCAGAGCGCCGCTGATCTTGAGGGCCAGAACGAAGATGGCGACTTCATAGAGCCCGGAGAAGTGCGACACGAACTGCCGGGCGACGGCATCGAAGGCGATTCCCATGAGGGCGCTCCACACGAGGGGAGCGCCGTAGGGCAGTATGGCCTTGACCAGGGAAAGATCGACCGCAAAGCGGCGGTTTCGCAGAGAGAGCGACCCGAGAAGCACCACGCCCGCGGCGGTTCCAATCAGACGCGCGGTGAAGACGCCGTTCAGGCCGAGGTGACGGACGGCTACCAGCCAGACCGCGACGGCGACCATAATCACCAGCCTGCCGCCGGCCACGGCGCAGAATTGCAGGGGCATGCGGCGCGCTCGAAGATCTGTGAGGAGCAGGGTCTGGAGCGCTTCGACGACCACCAGGGGAGCGAGCGTCCAGGCGTACCGGCGATCCGGGCTGTGAAGCCAGACAAGGCCGATGGGGCTTTGCACGAGGAGGTACAACAGCGCGCCGCAGACTCCCCCGCCGGCGATGGTAAGCAGCAGACTGGATCCCAGGAGATGAGGGCGCCGGTGGCGGGGGAGATCGGCGTACCACTTCAGGTAGGTAGTGCTCAGGCCGAGCGGCGCGATGGTTCCAGCGAGCGTGAGTGTAATTTCAATCAGGGCGTAGACGCCAAAGTCCGTTTGGGCCAGCCAGCGGGTGTAGAGCGGGATGAGCACAATGCCGGCGAGGCCGACGATTCCAGCGCCCAACAGGTAGTAAAGGGTGTCCTTACTGAGGGCGCGCATGGTGCCCAGGATGGTGTCCATCTGCCCGGCGGCGGGCGGGCCGGCTACCGGCGCGGGGTCCGGAGTGCAAGGCTCGGCGGGTTCGGCCAGGTCAATAATCATCGTTTTTCGGGCGGGCGATGGCAAGCTAAGCATGCCCCACTACCGCTAAGATCGGCTGCTGGTGGGGCATGCTTTAGCTGGCCGGCTTTCCGTGTTCTGGCCGATCCCTACGTATCGAATCCGCTGGTGCAAGCGGGTGGGATCGAGGATTCTCCAGGCGTCAATCACCGTCAGGGTACTCTTGGGGCAGAAGGTTTCAACGGCGTCCTTAATGGCCGAATTCCGGAGCGTGAGTACGGCCAAGCCGGATTCCATCAGGCCGTGAGCCGGGGAATCGACGTATTCGAGCGCGCTGCCAAAGTGCGCGCGGGCATTGTCCGTGGCCAGGGGATCGAAAGCCAGGATGCGGAGGTCCTGGTCCAGAAGCGCGCGGATCAGCTTGATGGCGGCGGACTCGGTGATGACCGGCGTTCCCGAGGTGAAAGCCAACCCAAGCATGGCGACGGTTTTGTTGGACACTCCTGCGAGCTCGCGCAAGACGATATCGGCGAGGTGCTCGTCCTGCAGGGAATTGACTTTTACGGTGGCATTCATCAGTTCGGCCTGGACGCCATACTGGCGGGCCAGCGCCGTGTATGCCTGCGTGTCGCGGGGAAAGCAGGTTCCACCGTAGCTCAGGCCGCCTTGGAAATAGTGGGGAGAGATGCGGCGGTCGGCGCCGATCGCCCTGGTGATACTATCGACGTCGGCTCCCGGTATGTGCTCGCAGAGATTTGCGATGGAGTTGGCAAAGCTGATTTTCGTGGTGATGTAGGCATTCAGGCAAACCTTCCCCAACTCGGCGTTGACGATGGACATGCACGAGATTGCGGGCGCATTCTTGCACAAACGATGGTGCAGCTCTTTCATCCGCGCGCCGGCATCGGGATCGGTTTGGCCGATCAGTACCAGGTCGGGCTCCAGAAAACCTTTGATGGTGTTACCGAGCGCCACAAAGTCGGGGTCGTAACAAACGGAGAAGTGCTGGTGCAGTTTACGTCCCGAGTGCGCCTCAATGATGGGAATGAACGATTCCCCGGTGGAGCCCGGCATGACGGTGCTGCTGATTACGAAGGAATGATACGGCTTG
This sequence comes from Terriglobia bacterium, assembly GCA_020073615.1. Taxonomy (GTDB): domain Bacteria; phylum Acidobacteriota; class Terriglobia; order Bryobacterales; family Bryobacteraceae; genus JADGNR01. The sequence goes on along the minus strand of JAIQEX010000006.1, from coordinate 71,082 downwards.
CCGCTGCGGCCGAAGGCCTCGGCCAGGGAGCGCAGAGCCGCCTCAATGAACCGGTTGGAGAAGGTCCCATCGAGGTTGCTGGGTGTGGCGACCAGAACGATGGTGACATCGGTCTCCTCGATCGCGCGGGCGTGTTCGGTGGTGGCGCGCAGGCGCTTGCCCGCGTTGCGGGCCAGGAGATCGTCGAGGCCGGGCTCGAACCAGGGCGCGCGGCCCTGATTCACCAGGTTGACGACGCGCTCTTCGATATCGATTCCCAGCGTGTCGAAACCGCGCTCCGCCAGGCAACCGGCCAGGGACAGCCCGAGCTTGCCCAAGCCCACAACGGAGACGCTCTGATAAGTTCCTGTCATATTCGTGATAACCTTTCGCGATTAAACACCGGCCAGTTCTCCGGCCGGCACTTCCAGGTGCCCGGCCCAGCCCGGATGGGGGCGGAAGCCGAGGAACCTACTGGAGGGGTCGGTCAGACAGCGCGTCCACGAAGGATCGTCGCTGGCCACCTGGATATCCTGCAGCCCATGAACGCCGAAGTCGAATTCCCGGTTGGCGAGAAGTCCCTGATACGTTTTGAGTTTGAGCGGATCGAAGCCCATTAAGCGGGTGGCCACCAGATCGACGGCCAGCAGGTTTTCGCCTCCTAGGAGCACTCCGGAGGCCACCGGGTCGGGGGTGAGCGGGCCGTTGATATCGCCGCCCACGATGCCATCGACGATGGAAAACGCGCGGCGCTGGGGAGTTCGGTGGAGAAGCCCGTCGCTGCCGGCGAACAGAAACAGCGTGTACAGGTCGGCCGCCATGCGCCAGGCCGAATCGTTGCCATACCAATTGCCGGCATCGAGCAGGCGCTTGCGCTCCTCCACCTTGATGCCGAGGCGGCGGGTGGTGTGGTTGTGCAGCCAGTACAGCGAGCGGTGCAGGTACTCCAGGAGCGGCTTGCGCGGCGCCAGCAGGTGGTCGTACATCCAGCGTTCGGTGGAGATGAGCGCCTTCTCGACTGGACCGAGTAAGCCATCGGGATACTGGTCTCCCCCTTCGCTGGGCGGCGTGATCGAGTAGTGCACCAGATAGTTTTTGTTGGTATTGATTCCAACCAGCCCTTTGACGTTGAGGGTGACGCCGACCTTCTTGTGCACCTTGAGCTTGGGTACGGAGACGACTACGTCGGCGTCCATAATGGTCCGCGACACCAGATATTCGTGGGTCTCGCCGGTGTGGTGGGCGATGGTTTCTTCGCGGTGATAGACGGCGCCGTACAGTTTTTCGGGATGCGGGCAGCCGTAGAGGGCACTGCGGCGCCCCAGATTGACCAGGATGCTGCCGAGCGGATCGCCGGGCAGCGGCTTCAGGAGCGAAGCGAAGTGCTTCCCCATCGACGCGTAGGGGCGCAGGTCAAGCAATTGCGCCGCCGGTCCGCGGAAGCCGTTGTAGAACGCGATGACCTCGTCGAGGCGGGTGGCCTCGATGAGCTGAGGGAAGTCGCAATCGTACTGCGGGGCGTCGGCGATGACGATCTTTCCATGGCCGCCGAGGGCAATCCACACGTAATCGGCTATGGCGCGCAACACGGCGGGGTGGGTCACTATGGCGAACAGGTTTTTGCCGTCCTTGTGCGCACTCAAAACGAAGTTGGGCTTCAGTACCACGGTCATGCCCGGCTCAATGATGTGGCGGAGCGGGTTCCAGGCTGCGGTACCGCGGTTGGCGTGGTCGTAGTTCAGGAGCTCGAAGAGGCGGCGAACGCCGGCATACGCCGGATTCGGCTCGCGGGCGATGTGGTACCCGAAAGGATACTCCGGATAGGCCTCGGCAGGACCGAAGGGCGGCGCCAGCGGATAGCGCGCTTCCGAAACGCGGACGGCTGCCACGGTGTTCATCGCCGGGCACCCCGGTCCCACACCGAGGCTTCGCCGAGATCGTGAAACGCGATGGGCAATTCCTGGACCAGGAAGCGATGCTTGCCGCGCCTGGTGAGTGGGATCTCCCCGACGGCGGCAAAGGCCAGCTCCGTGTCGTGGCCGAACTTGGCCAGCAACCGGCGGCGGACGTTGTCCAGAACGGCATCGCTGCAGCCGGGCTTGGGGATGTAGCGCATGGTCACTTTGCCGCGCTCCGCCTGGTGAAACTGGAACTGCTCGAAGAAGTCGAAGAGGCCGTCGTGCATGTTCACCGCGGTCATGGAAATGGCACGGCCGGTGGAGGTGAGAACGAACTCCTGCAATCGCCCTTCGATCCGCTCCCAGATCTGGTACGGCCGGCGGCAGGATGGGCAACCCCAGCCCTTGAGGACCGCGAAGTCGCCGGTGCGGTAGCGAATGAATGGCGTAGCGTCCATCAGGAAGGAGGTGGCCACGATCTCGCCGATGGCTCCCGGTTGGACCACGGGGTTGCCCTCGGCGTCCACCAGCTCGGCGAAGCCGTATTGCGGAAGAACGTGGTAGGTGTCCTCGTGCTCGCAGTACCCGGCGAGCACGGATAACTCGTAGTGGCCATAGTGACTGAAGATGCGTCCGCCCAGGACCTCCTGGAACAGCGCCTTCTGGAAGTCATAGAGATTCTCGGAGGCGCATAGCACGCCTTTGAGGGGCGGCAGCCGCTTCCCCGTTTCTTTCAGGTAAGTCGCGAATAAGTAGCCGGAAGAAGGATAACAGCGAATCCACTCGGGCTGATACTCACAAGCCGCCGCGTAGAAGCGATCCAGCGATTCGCCGGTGAGATGGTACGAGGAACAGCGAAGCTCGTGGAACTCCGGAACGAAGGTCATGTGGCTGTCGTTGTCGATGGGCAGGCCGCGAAAGACAAGCTGGCGGTCGCCTTCCTTCCAACCGATGCGGCCGTACTGATGCGCCTTGGAGGCCAATTCCCGGGAGAAGGCTTCTGCGGTGCGGTAGAAACCAAACGGAATGCCGGTGCTTCCTCCGGTGGTGACATAGGAGCGCGCCGGGAGCGGCGCCGAGTACCGGTCCAGGCCGTTGCGGATCTCCGCCTTGTCGATAAAGGGCAGCCGCCGAATGTCGTCGAGGGACTGCACGGCGCCGGGTGCGATTCCCGCGGAGGCGAATCGTTCCCGGTACCCGGGGGTGTTCTCGAAAGCGTGGCGCACCACGCGCTGGAGCGCGGCGAGCTGGTACGCCTCAATCCGCTCGCAGTCCCAGCGATCGGCTTCGTCCAGGAAACGGCGCCAGCGGCAATACTCGGGGTTGGCGAGGTCCGCGTGAAGCTGGGTGGGGTTGGTGTACATGGCCGTGACGCCTACGCCTTGGCGGTCTTGTAGCACTTCGAATAGTCCTTCCCGTAACACCCGTAGTAGTAATAGCGATCGCTCATATCGGCGCGGACTTCGTTCAGCGCGACGCCGACCACCGTGGCCTTGACGCGCTTCAGGCTGGTCAGCACGCTGGTGACCGCGTTCTGGTTGGTCTGTCCCGCGAGGGTGATTACCACCACGCCATCGACAATGGCGGCCATTTGCAGCGGTTCGGCGAAACCGAGCAGCGGGGGGGCATCGATGACTACCAGGTCGTAGCCGGCCGCCGCTTCCTCCAGGAGCTGCTTGAGCACGATTCCCAGCCGGTCGGCGGCGCGGAGCGAAACTTCGCCGGCGGTCAGCACGTCCAGGTCCGGGAGTCCAGCAGGTTTCTGCAAGGCCTCGCGCCAGGGGGTTCCTTCATTGATTACCGTGGCCAGGCCGCGGGCGTTGCCCAGGCCCATGCGGAAGTGGACGCCGGGACGGCGCAGGTCGGCGTCGATGAGCAGGGTTTTGCGTCCTTGCAGGCTGTGGGCCACGGCGAGGTGCACGGCGGAGGTGGTTTTGCCCTCGCGCGGGGTGGCGGAAGTGATCAGCAGGCTGCGCGGGTGGCGGGCGAGACCGGACAGGAGAATGGAATCGCGCAGCGAGCGGATGGCCTCCTCGAAGGCGTCGATCTGGCCGCTGGAACGGTGGGTGCGAGCGTTGCCGCCGTTGCCATTGACCGCCGGGAACGGCTGGGCCACGGCGATGCGGCCGCGCCAGGATTTCACCATGGGGAGCGAACCGAGAACGTCGGCTCCCAGCACTTTGCGGATGTGCTCGGGGTCGCGCATGGTGGCGTCCAGGACATCGGAGAGCACGGCCGCGCAGCAGGCCAGCAGGGTGGAGAAGAGCAAGGCGAGCACGGCGTTGAGCCGGGTATTGGGGAAGACGGGCTGGAGCGCGGTGCGGGCGGCATCGGCCAGGCGGATGGAGCTGTTCTGGAAGCTGGAATTGATGCCGGCTTCCTTGATCTTGCGCAGCAGCTCGTCGTAGAGGCCGCGGTCGCCATCGGCTTCCTGCTTGAGGGCCTTGTACTGGAAGGAATGGGCGTTGAGGCGGTCGAATTCGACTTTGGTTTCGGCCACGGCGTTCTTGAGCATGGCTTCGCGGCTGGAGGCCTGCTGGAACTCGACCGCTACCCGCCCGGCGATGTTGGCTTTGAGGGCCTCGAGCTGGCGGCGGAGCTCGGTAACCTGGGAATCGGCTTTCTTGTAAAGCGGGTAGTTGACGCCGTAGGTGGTAGCGACGACGGCGAGACTCTCCTGCGCTTCGTTGAGGCGGTCGGCCAGGCGGCGGAGCTGCTCGCCCTGGGAGGAGGCCTGCAAGGCTTCGAGGGCGCCGCTCTGGACGGCGTTGAAGGCGGCCTGCTTGGCCATGCGGTCGGCTTGCGCGCTGGTGTAATCGGTATTGAGCTGGAGGAGGCGCGAGGACAGAATGCCGGTCTTCTCCTCGGGGTTGACGACGTCCAGCTCCTTTTCGAAGCGGGCCAGGGCCAGGGCGGAGTGTTCGCGCTTGGCGCGGAGCTCCTCGAGCGGCTTTTCCATGAAGGCGGAAAGGCCCGCGGCGGCGCGGAAGCGGATGTCGTAGAGGTGCTCGATGTAGCTCTGGGCGACGGCGTTGGACACGTCGGCGGCGAGCTCGGGATCGGCGGAGCGGTAGGAGATGAGCAGCAGATACGTGTTGGGCGGGCGCGCGACCTTGAGGCCGGCCAGGGTGATGGGGGCGTTGGCGGCGCGCGCCGTAGGGAGCTGCGGATCGGGCGCGGCGGCCCCGGCGACGGGCAGGTGGAAGCGCTGGACGACGGGGCGGAGGACGGAATCGGACTGAACGAGGGTCACCTGGGTGGCGAGGAACTGGTCCGCATCGTTGGGGGCAGCGCGGTTGGCATCCTGGCCGATGACGCCGGCGGGCGCCTGGCGGTCGACATCGAGGGTGGCCACGGCTTCATAGACGGGGGTGAGGCGCGAGGAGACCACCGCGGTGGCGATGACCGAGGTGAGGACGAAGGCGAGGATCTTCCAGCGGTGGCGCTTGAGGACCCACCGATAGTGGGAGAGAGGGACGGCCGGCTCCTCGGGTTCGGCGCAGGAGTAGGAGGGATAGACGGTGACCTGCTCCGGGACGGCGCGCAGGCAGGCGGCGGAGGCCGGGGCGGCGAGGGCGCGGATTTCGTTTTCGTTCGACATGGGGGGCAGGGGTCAGCGGTTGACGCCGTAGATCAGCGCAGTGCCGGCGCTGCCCCCGAAGGCGAGGATCTTTTCCAGGGTGCCGAGGGTCATGCGGCGGCCTTTGTTGTCGGGGATGTAGAGGATGTCGTCGCCTTCGAGGGGGACGTCGGGGGCTTTGCGGCCCATGATCCGGTCGAGCGGGACGGGGATTTCGTTCTTGGCGCCATTGCCTTGGCGGCGGTAGATGTACGCTTGCCTGGCGGCGAAGGGCATGAGGCCCTCGGCGAGCGCCACCATTTTCAGGACGGTGGTATCGGCGCCATCCTGGAGGCGAAAGGCGCCGGGCCGTTTGACGTTGCCGACCACGTAGACGCGGCTGGTTTCGGGGACGCGGATATCTTCGCCGCCGGAGAGGGTGAGGTTGAGAGAGGGATCGCTGGCGTCGAACAGGCCGCGGACGGGGATGCGGCGGGTGACGACGACGGGCGCGCCATCGGGGCCGGGCTGGGAGCGGCTGACCAGGATTTCACGCCCGGCGTCTTCGCGCAGGCCCTGGGCGCGGGCCATCGCTTCGAGCAGGGTGGTGGGGCCTTCGGCCTGGAACAGGAGCGGGAGCTTGACGGCGCCGGAGACGCTGATGGGGCGGCTGTAATACCCGGCGATGGTGACGGTGACGGAGGGATCGACGAGGAGCCCCTCCTGGCGCAGGGCCGCGGCGATGGCGGTTTCCAGGGCCGAGGGGTAGAGGCCCTCGGCTTTGATCTGCTGTTTGAGCATGGGCAGGCGGAGAAGGCCGTCGGCGCCGACGCGGATGGTGCGGGTGAGCTCGGGGGCGTCGAAGACGGAGATGGCCACGAGGTCATTGGCGCCGATGAGCTGGACCGGCAGGTTGGCGCCGGGGTCGGCCGCGGGACGCGTGGTTTGGGCGGCGGCCGGAGCAAGCAGAAGCACGGCAGCCGGGATCAGGGAAAGCAGGACCGAAGAATTCATGAACTCCTCGCAACCAACGGGACGGATTATTGGGACATGGCCGGGCGGACCTCGGGAGGCTGCGCCCGGGAGAGCGCCGGCTCGAGGGCCGAGAGGCGCCCGGAGAGGTCCCGGATCAGAGAGTGCAATTCCCCCAGCGCCTGGCCGATTTCCGAGAAGCGGCGCTGGGTGCTGGAGCCGCGGGAACCGGACTGGAGGGGGTCCAGCAGCTCCGCGCGCATGTAGTCGGAGATGCTGCGGTTATTGGCCGCGAGGCAGGCGGATTTCAGGACCTCGTATTCGCTGGGAGAGAGCCGGAACATGACGACGCGGCTGCGGTTTTGGTCCTTGTTCAAAACGGTCATAGGTCTTCCTGAAGGGGGGATCGGTTGGGCAGAGCTTACGCCCTGTGACTCCCATGGCGATGTTGCACAACGGGCGGGCAGGCCAATCGCTTCATGAACGGGGGGAAGCGTTTTGCTTGGTTCGCACCGGGTCTACTTAGAAGTCTTGAGACAACAACGTAACACGGACGGCATACACCGTCAAGAAAAAAAGGCCTATTTATCGGCAAATCCCCCAATAGTATTCGCCCTAAGATTAAATGCGGGGAAGCCGGTCTCCCGCATATGCGGGGCATGGGAATAGTCTGTTAGAAAACGGGTGAACGCCGGCCGGATTCCGGCTCACTTTGGCAGGCCCAGGCCGCCTGCCGGAGAAGCCGCCAATTCGCGGAGCTGCAACTCGCAGCGGGGCGCCTGGCGGGCGCCTTTGACGGCCATGACGTGGCTGCGCTCGATTTCCACCGACGCCGCGCTGTTCAGGAGCTGGACGTTGACGACCACGCGATAGGCGGTCTTCTCGCGCACCAGGATTCCCTGCAAGCCATCCATGACGCCTCCGGAGATGCGGACGGGCTGCCCGATCTCGAGCAAGGGCCACGGCCTGACGGGCAGACCGGAGGCGACCATGTGGCGGACGGCCTCAATTTCGCGGGCCTCGACGGCGCACGGCTTGCCGCCGAAGCTGACGATCGAGGTGACACTGGGGATGGCGAGCACCGATGGCCGGTCGGCGAGCCGGAAGCGGGCCAGGACATAGCGGGGGAAGAGGGGCAATTCGACGGTGCGCTGGCGATCGGACCAGCGACGGCGCTCGCGATAGAGGGGCACCCAGCCCTCGATGTCCCGACCCCGTAGCTGGGCGACCACCGCCTTTTCGTGTTGCGGCTTCACGGTCAGCGCAAACCAACGAATTCCGTGTGGCATACCGCCTCAAATATGAGGATGTACCAGAGATAATTCCAGACCGGGCTATGCTTGAATTATTATAAATTGCGGCGTATGAATCGGGTAATCGGGGAAAATCCCGAGGCGGGCAGTGCCGAAGGCGCCGACTGCCTTTCCCGCGCGGAGGCCGCCAACAGGGCGATGACCGCGAAGACCCAGGAGCCCAGGGCCGGGCGGGAGAACGGGTAATCCACCCCGGCGTGGAGGAACACGGCAATGACGCCCACGCCCCACACGGAGCGGAAGGCCGGACGGAGGCACCAGAGGAAGAGCGTGAGGAGGGCAAGCGCGAGGGGGATGCCGCCTTCGGCGGTCCACTGCAGCCAGTCGCTGTGGGCGCGGTTGGCGAAGGTCCCGAGATCGACGATGGCGTAGCGCGGATAGACGGTGGCCCAGGTGCCGAGGCCGGAGCCGAACCAGGGGTGGGCGGAGATCATGTGCAGGGAGGAGATGGCGAACTCGCGGCGTAGCGCCAGGGGATCGGGGACCCAGAAGCGCTCCCAGACGCGCTGCCAGCCGACCACGGCGGTGAAGGCGGCGAGGGGGACGGACATGCGGAGAAGCGACAGGCCGACGGCGCGGCCGGTGGCGCGGCCGCGGGCCCACAGGAGGCCGGCAGCCACGAGAATCTCGGCGGTAGCGAGGACCGAGCCGGCGCGGGAGGCGGAAGCAATCACCGAGGCGTAGAGGGCGGCGGCGATGGCGGAGTAGAGGAGCGGCCGGCCCCGGCGCGCGAGCGCTTTGTAGACGGCGATCGGCAGGACGGCTTCGATGAACGCGGCGTAGTGGTTGCGGTAGACGATGGGGCCCATGACGAAATCGGTGTAGCCGCTGGGAAAGAGCCAGAAGACCTTGCCGCCGGAAGTGAAGGTCTGAAGAGTAGCCAGGACGGCCACCAGGAAGCTGAACCAGAGCATAGCGGAGCGGAACCAGCGGCGCGCTTCGCGATGTTGAAAGAAAGTGAAGCCAGTGAAGAAGACCGCCAGGTAAGTGGACCATTGAACGATGTCGGTCTGGGTGTCAAAGGGGTAGGCGGTGCGGCCGGTGGTCCATTGGAGCAGGCCCCAGGCGACGGCGAACGCCAAGGGGAAGCAGGGATAGGGCAATCGTATGGGCAAGGGCACGGCGCGGACGATGGCCACGGCGGCAAGCGTGAACACGCCCACCTGAAAAACCGTGACTGGCCAGTACGCCGGGACCCACAGCGTGAGGATGGCGAAGAAGAAGAGGGCCGCCAGCGCCAGGTGCATGACAGACCGGAGTTACCGCCTGGGCGGCGGCACTACCTGGCGCTCGCGGGCGGCGGGGCGCCGTTAAACGCTCCGGCGACGCCAAGACCCGCCACGGTTCCGCCCACGGCCACGCCGCCCACGACGACTCCGAGCGTTCGATTCGAGAGGCCGCTCCTGGGGGCCGCGCCTGGGGACAGCACCTGGATACTTTCGACCTCCACGACCTGGGAGGCACCCGGCGCCGCGGTAGCGCCGGGGATGGTGGAGCCGCTGATGGCGACGGTCTGGCCGGCGTATTTCGCCAGGTTGGTCCCTTGCAACTCGACGGTGATGTTGGTAGTGGAATCGGTCAGGAAGTTACTCTTCTGTTCGAGCTTGCCGGATAACTGCACGGCTTGGGCGGCTCCCGCCTGGGGCTTGAAGACGAGCGCCTCGCCGGGGCGCAGGCTGGCCAGCAGAAGGCCGGCGGCGTTGCGCACGCTGGCGGCGCCGCTGCGGGCGGCAACGGCCACGCCGGTGGCGCGAATCTCGACTTCGACCACGGAGTCATTGCCGGCGGCGGCGATGCGCACGATGCCGGCTTCGATCACGTAGGCAGCGGCGCCGCTGGCGACGCCCGAGCCCTTCTCCAACACGCTATGGCCGCGGTAGACCCTGGCGCGCGAAGCCGGGAGGAGGGCGATGCGGACGCCCCCGATTTCGAGGACGGAACGGGCCTCGGTGGTCTCCACCACGGCGCCTTCGGCGAGGGTGCCGTTTCCGCGAATGGTGGAGCCATCCACGCGGAAGGCGCCATTCGACCTTACGAACCCAATCGGGGGGGAAGCCGCACCGGTAAGAAACAGGCAACCGCCCGCCAGCAGAGCGAACAATTCCTTCATGCGTTTTACTCCATGCAGAATGTTATCTCGCTTAGAGTATAACAATGCGCCCGCGGTCACAAGGACAATTCCGCGCAGATACATCCGTGTTACTCGTGTCTTACATGGCCCGCCCGCACTTTGTCGTTTGCATGGGGACCTATTAAGCTTACTCTATTAGTTGATGAATTTCGTGCGGGCGAAGCGGTGAAACAGCGGGTACAGCGGTGGGTGGCGGCAACCGTAGCATTGGCGGGGTGCGGGGCCGCGGGGGTGTGGTCGGCGCGCGCCGGGATGGCGGATTACTGGGCTCGGCGGGAGACCAGCGCGGCGGCCGAGCGGGCCGTTGCGCTGATGCTGGGTCAGTCGCAGTATTATTTCCGGCTTGCGGTGCTGCTGGCGGAGCAGGATCCGGCGAGGTCGAACGCCGCCTTGCGCCGGGCGGTGGCCCTCAATCCGGCGGATGCGGATTCCTGGATCGAGCTCGGGCTGCGGTCGGAGGCCGGCGGCGACTACGCGGCGGCGGAACGCTGCCTGCTGCGCGCGGCCGAGGAGAACCAGCAGTATCTGCCGCGATGGACGCTGGCGAATTACTATTACCGCCGCAACGACGGCGCGCGATTCTGGCATTGGGCGAAGTCCGCGGCGGCCATGGTGTACGGCGATCCGGCGCCGCTGTTCGATTTGTGCGCCAGGGCCGCGGAGAACGGGGACCTGGCGGAACGGCTGGAGCTGCGCAGCCCGGATCAGCGGGCGGGTTACCTCGCCTACCTCCTGGGCCGGAGCGAGACCGGACGGGTCGCGGCGAGCGCACAGTCCGTAATGAAGGGGGGCCGTCCGTCCGATGTTCCTCTTCTGGAGGCGGCGTGCGACCGGCTCGTGGAAGACCGGCAGGTGGAGGGCGCGCTGCTCATCTGGAACGGCCTCATTGCCGCGCACCGGGAACCGTTTGCCGCCCTGTCGCCGGATGGCGGGCCGGTTTTGACCAATGGCGCCTTCGCGATTTCGCCCACGTCGCGGGGCTTCGACTGGCGGCTGGCCTCGATCGAGGGAGTAAGTGCCGCGCGCGAAGAAGCCGTCGCGGGGCTGCGGTTGACCTTCTCCGGAGGGCAGCCGGAGAGCTGCGAGCCGCTGGCGCAATTCGTGCCCGTGCTGGAAAACGGTGCGTACGAGCTGCGGTTCGCGTACCGGACCTCCGGGATTCCTGCGGGCGAGGGTCCGCGCTGGCAGGTAACCGGCTGCTCCGGTGGCGGCGCGATCGCCGAGAGTGCGGCCCTGTCTTCGCAAGATATCGCGCCGGGCCGGCTTGCTTTTGTGAGTCCTCCGGGCTGCCGGCTGATACGGCTTCGGCTGGCATGCCAGCGGACCCCCGGGACGACCCGCATCGAAGGATATATCGTGTTGCGGGACGTGCGGATCGAGCGGCTGACAGGGCACTGAAAAAGCCGGGCAAAATGGGAAACCGGCCGATACGGGGAGTATGGGCCGATGCCGAAATCGCTTATTCGAAGTCAGCGTCATAGCGCTGGTTGTGGTCTGTTGCGCAGCGCCGGGGCGCGCCCAGGAGCGGCCCCTTATCGCCGCGCGGGCAGACGGGGGTGCTGCCGTGGCGGGGTCGACCGCGATGAGCAGGATAGACATAGGTCTGATGGAACCGGTTGCGCAGGGCATACCAACTCGAGCGGCCGAAATCACCGCACCAGGAGCCCGGCTATGGAAGATCAGCCTGGCCACACTGGCCGCCGCCAACGCGGCCGATACCGCCTCCTCCTGGAAGAAACGGGAGCTGAATTCCACGCTGGTGCAATCGTCCGGCGCCTTCGGCTGGCACTCCGCTGTGTTGAAGATGGGCATCCTCGGCGCAGTGATGGGGGTGGAGTACCTGGCGATGCGGCATCACGCGCATCCCGGTCTTTACCGCACGTTGTCGATTGTCAATTTCTGCAGTGCCGCGGCGGTGGGAGGCGTGGCCGCCCATAACTACATGGTTCCGGGTGGCCCTCGGTAGGTCTGCCCTTGGCGGCGGCGACCGGTTGTCCGTATGAAATGACGGACATGATAAACTGGTCTCATCGTCGCGGAGAGGTGGCAGAGTGGTCGATCGCGCCCGCCTCGAAAGCGGGAGTACCTGTGAGGGTACCGGGAGTTCGAATCTCCCCCTCTCCGCCAGATATTTCAGGTTTGTCACTACGAGGCGGGCCGGCCCCTGGCCCCCGATCCCTGGCCACGGAGCCCCCTGCTCCCGATGGATGGCACTCCTCCTTGTTGCGTAAGGCGATGCGCGCGTGCGAGCTGGAAGTGTTGTCCGCCGCTACCGGCGGGCCTGCGGCAGCATCTACGCCCACGGCCGGGGGCTCTATGCTTTGCTGGTGGCCTTTCGCGGCTTGACACATAATACGTGAACACGTATTATGTGTGCATGAACGTGACTCTTGCCATCGATGATGAGCTCATCCTGGAAGCGAGGCGCCGCGCGGAGGCAATGGGCACGAGTGTGAACCAGCTGGTGCGGCAGTACCTGGAGCAGTTTGCGGGGAAAAGCGATGCGGACTCCGATACCAGAGAGTTCGAACAACTCTCTCGTGCCGCTCAGGGCGACTCGGGGGGCTGGAAGTTCAACCGTGAGGAACTACACAAGCGGCGATGAACGGGCTCGCCTTCTTCGACACGAATGTGTTGGTGTACGCCGACGATGCTTCGTCGCCGGAGAAACAAGGCCGGGTGATCGCGCTCGTGGCTGAGCATCTTCGCCGTGGGACGGCGGTTGTGTCGCTGCAGGTCTTGCAGGAATACTACGTGGCCGCGACTCGCAAGCTCGGCGTGGCTCCCGAGGTGGCGCAGCGGAAGGTGGAGATTCTGGCCCGCGCCCGAGTAGTTCGTTTTGAGGCGAGCGACGTAATCGCGGCGATCGAGCTGCACCGGCTGACGCAGATTTCATTTTGGGACGCATTGATCGTCCACGCAGCGCGGGCAGCGGGTGTGCAGGCGCTCTACAGCGAGGACCTTCAGTCCGGCGCAGTGCTGGGTGGCGTGCGCGTGGTCAATCCATTTGCGAGTTAAGGCGGGAGAAGTGCGAAACGTATCCAGGGTGGCTTCGGTCCGGCGAATCTGATACGCTATCGGACAAATTCCGGCAGCCGGTTGTCTTCATCTATACCGGGTTTTTTGTATTCAAGAGAGGGGCTGCCATGGCAACCATTACCGGGGTTCCGCCCCAGGCGGAATTCGTTCCCGGGGAGGCGGAAATTCGTGCGCCATACCCCGGCATTCCTACTACGTCCGATGGCGCGGGCATGGTGGTCTGGGTGGAAACCCATATCACGCAAGGCGCTTGCGCGTACCCCATCACCTCGTCCACCACCATGGGCGGCGGCTACCAGGCCGAGGTCGCCAACGGCACCCGTAACATGTGGGGCGAAGAGCTGGCCTTCATCGAGCCCGAGAGCGAGCACAGCGCCACCAGCACGTGCGAGGGGTTCGCGGTGGCGGGCGGGCGGGTGACCAACTTCACCTCCGGCCAGGGCCTCATCCTCATGAAGGAGGTGCTGTACACCATCTCCGGAAAGCGGCTGCCCATCGTCTTTCACATCGGCGCGCGCGCCCTCACCTCGCACTCGCTCAACGTGCATTGCGGCCATGACGACATTGCCGGGGTGGCCGACTGCGGCTGGGGGATTCTGTATGCCCGCAACGCGCAGGAAGCGGGCGACATGGCGCTGATTTCCCGGCGCGTCGCCGAAGATACGGAAACGCCCTTCCTCAACGTGCAGGACGGCTTCCTCACCACGCACACCATCGAGAATGTCCGGCTGGCCGAGCCCGACCTCATGGAACTGTTCGTCGGCCCGCCCTCGCGCCGCCTGCGCAACCTCATGGACCCGCAGGTGCCGCTGATGTCCGGCGTGGTGCAGAACCAGGACAGCTACATGAAGGGCAAGATCGCGCAGCGCCGCTATTACAGCAAGGTGCTGCCGGCGCTTCAGAAGGCCATGGACGAATTCTACGATCTCACCGGCCGCCGTTACGGGGTGGTGATGCCCTACCGCATGGAGGATGCCGACTACGCCATCGTCGGCTCGGGGTGCATGATGGAGACCGCCGAGGCTGCCGTCGACTGGATGCGCGAGCACCGCGGCTGGAAGGTCGGCCTGCTGCACTTGACGGCGTTCCGTCCCTTCCCGGCGGCGGAAATCGTCGCCGCCCTGCGCCATGTCAAAGCCATCGCGGTGCTGGAGCGGCTCGACATTCCGCTGATGCAGTCCAATCCCCAGTTGTGCGAGATCAAGGCCGCCTTCGCCGACGCCATGGCGGGCACGCCCGGCTATCCCCCGGTGCTGCGCATGCCGCGCTTTTACGGCGGCTCGGCCGGACTTGGCAGCCGCGACGTGCGCGCCGGCGATTTCATCGCCACCGTCGAGAACATGCTCCACCCCGGCCCGCGCGTCTATTTCACGCTGGGCATCAAGCACCCCATGGCGCTGCCGGTGTACGAGGACCCCGACGTCCGCTCGCCCGGATCGTTTTCCATGCGCGGCCATTCCGTCGGCGGCTACGGCTCGGTCACCACCAACAAGGTGATCGCCACCATCGCCGGCGAAGTGTTCGGCATGGACGTGCAGGCCTATCCCAAATACGGTTCGGAAAAGAAGGGGCTACCGACAACCTATTACCTGACCATCTCGCCCAGCCGCGGCTGCGGGTTGTAATTGCGCGAGGCCTCGAAGTAGTACAGCATGTCGTTGGCGTCGGTGCGCAGGGCGCGCTCCCGCAGCGCGGCCACCGCGGCATCGGCCTGGTCGCGCGTGGGGTTGGTCTTGTGCAATTGCAGCGGGCTCGTGCCCATCATCCACAGGGCGTACTGAGCGGCGATGAGCCCGTTCCGGGGCGGGGAAGTGTACTCGCCTTCCTTCCACTCCGGATCGCCGCGGATGGCCTGGACGATCATGGCGCGGAACATGCGGTTCCGTCCGGCGATGGCCACCGGCGCGCTGGCCAGCGGCATCAGCGCGTCCATGAAATCGGGGTACGTTTCGCCCCACACCCAGGTGTGCATGGCGCCCATGGAAGTCCCCATCACCAGGCGCAGATGATCCACGTGCAGGCCGTCGCGCACCAGCAGGTATTGCGCGCGGACCATGTCGGCGTAATCGTAGTGCGGAAACTTCATGTGCAGGCCGTCGCTCGGCTTGCTCGATTTGCCGTGGCCGATGGCGTCGGGCAGGATGACGTAATAGCGCGCGATATCGAGCGTCTGTCCCTTGCCGAAGAGCAGGCCGCCGAAGGTCGCGCTGAGGAAGGCGCGCCCGCTGCCGCCGGTGCCGTGCATGATGAGCACCGCGTTGCGCACGCGGCCCGCGGCGTCGTGCGCCGGAGAGCCGAGCGTGATGTAGTGGAGGCGCAGCTCGGCGAGCTTTTCGCCGGACTGGAACTGGAAATCGTGGGCCACCCAGTCGCCTTCCACCGGCGGCGGCGAATACTGCGGCTCGGGGGCAGCCTGCTGCGCCCAGAGGGAGAGCGGCAGCAGCAACAATGCGAGGGGACGAATCATACAGCAGAGCTTATCACCGCCGGCCGCGCGCCTTACAGCAGACGGAAGTTGATTTCGACCGTGGCCATCACGGTGACCGGCTTGCCGTCTTTCATTCCTGGCTTGAACCGCCAGCGCTTGAGGGCCTCCATGGCCTTTTCGTCCAATCCCGTTCCCAACATGTGGATCAGGTGAATCTCAGTCGCCCGCCCGCGGGAGAGACCTGCAAAAATAGCATCACACTCCCCTGGAATTTCGCCTTGCGGGCCTCTTCGGAGTATTCCGGCTGCCGAATAAACTCCGCCACTGGTGCGCTTACGCCACCGCCCACGCGATAGACCGGCGCACTGTCGCTCTCCGCCGGACCGCCCGCCGGCCGGCACTGAAACTCCACTTCGGCTCGGGCCTCGACCGCCTGGCCCGATCCGAACGCCGGCCGGAACCGCCAGGACTGCACGGCCTTCACCGCCGCATCGGCCATCGAGCCGACTTCACCTCGCGCCGCTTGCACGTCATGCGGGGTCCCGTCCATTCCCACCGTCAGCCCCACCACCACGTTGCCGGCGGTTGGGCACGCCGACCGGTCGGGCGCGACGTAGTGCGTGAGCGCAGGCTTGGCCATCTCGAACGGGTGATCCCAGTCCTGCCTACCCCAATAGACCTCGCTCGACACATGCCATGGAGCGGGCGGGGATCCAGGCGGAAGCGAACCTGGGCCTCGCGTGCATCCTGCACGCCGTTGCCGCGCGTGTGGTTCGGCTTGAACTCCCAGCCCCTGCATGACTTGAACGTTGGTGGGTCTGCCTTCGGCGTCCACCTCCAGATACAGGCTGACCGTGCCCTGGTAACCGGCAGCGCGGGCCGCCACCGAATATTCCGGTTCCACCTTCCTCAGAAGGACGGCGGGAGGGCGGCTCAGGACTTGGGCGACGAGCACCGAAGCCGAGATTAAGCACAGCAGGAATCGCATGCCAGACTCCCATGGCGACCGGTATAACTGCGAGGCTGCCGGACTGTAAGCCGGTTTCTGTACCCTTGCGGGCGGCGGTCATTCCTCTGGGCCGGCCATTGCTGGCCGGCTCTAGCAACCTACCCGGAAGTCGAGCGGGGCGGGCCGCCCCTCCTCCCCTATTTGGTCTTGCTCCGCGTGGGGTTTTCCCTGCCGGCAGAATTACTCCTGCCGCGGTGCGCTCTTACCGCACCATTTCACCCTTACCTCACCTCGCGGCAAGGCGGTATATTTTCTGTGGCACTTTCCGTAGAGCCTTGCGGCCCCCCCGGCCGTTAGCCGGCACGCTGCCCTGTGGAGACCGGACTTTCCTCTCCCGTTGCCGGGAGCGACCACCCGTCCGGCAGCCTCACGGGATTATTGTCGCATTTCGGGGCCGAAAATGTGCGAGGAAACACCCATTTGTTGAAAATAACCCCATCAAATTCTTAGACCTTCCGTTGTATTCTAGACTTGACTGCGCGTGTCCGCCGGGCAACTGGGGGCAGTCCCGGCAGGCAGTCGACCCTGGATCACCGCGGAGGACGGTGGCCGCTTTTCATGTACATGGTGTCCACCTTGTGGAGAAAGAGAAAACTATGAACAAACTTGCAGTGGTGGGTGCGCTTGGGCTCTTGGCCTCGGGCCTCTGGGGCCAAGGTTTGACCACAGGCGGTCAAACCAAGGACGATTGGGAAGAGATCAACTTCGAGTTCAACTCCTCGATCTTGTCCGACGGTTATCCCAGCCTGCTGCGCCTAGCCGAGGTCTTGGGCCAGCACAAAGAGTACCGCGTGCGGGTAACCGGGCATACCGACTACGTTGGTTCGGGAGCCTATAACGACAAACTGGCGCGGGCGCGCGCCGAGTCGGTAAAGGCCTTCCTGGTGAAGTACGGCGCATCGGCGGATCAGGTCACTGCCTTCGGCGACGGCAAGCGGAACCCGGAAGTGGACAACAAGACCAAGGAAGGCCGCTTCATGAACCGGCGCGTCGTGCTGACGGTGACCGATCAGGGCGGCAAGGTGATCAAGGAAGGCACCATCGCCGAAGTCTTGCCCTACCTCGCGGCGCTCCAGGACCTGGCCAAGAAGCAGGAAGAGTGCTGCACGCAGATCCTCAAGCGTCTGGAAAAGCTGGACGACATTCTGGCGGCGCTCAAAAATCTGCAAGGGGAGAACGACAAGCTGCGGGGCGAAATGGCGGACCTGCGCAACCAGCACAATGCGTTGCGCGACCAGGTGGCCGCCCTGCCCAAGCCGCTCAGTTCCTCCGAGACGCAGAACATCGCGCACACCGAAGCGCAGGGCGCGGTGGATGAGGCGCAGCGGCGCAACAAGAAGTTCTCTAATGTGGGCATCGATATCGGTCCTACCTTCGGTCCGGGACGGTCGGGTCCCGGCGGGCAGGGCGGCTTCACGGCCACCGCCCACGGCCGGTTCTTCTCGCCGTTCGGAGGCGACGGCACGCACGCCGTGCAGGCCCAGGGCGAATACATGTACTACCCGGGGCGGCAGGAGGGCCAGTTCGATATCGGCCTGGTGAACCGCTTCAACAACGTGCAGGTGGGCGGATTCGCCAGCTTCAAATGGCTGGACTTCAAGCAATTCCAGAGCGGCGGCGCGCTGGGCCAGGCGGCCTTCCTGGTGGATTACATTTTCAGCCGCGGGCGCATCGGCGCATTCGGCACCAAGGGCTTCAAGAACTTCGCGGTGTTGAACAGCGTGACCCTCGCACCGGGCGCCTTCCTGCAGACCTTCGCGCGGATCACGGACCAGGCGGGCGTAGACGCCCTGGTGGGAACCTGGGGTAACGCCTATATTGAAGGCAACGCCGGCTACCTGGTGCGCCACGGGGGCAGCGACCGCCCCGGCTTCAATCTGAAACTCACACAGCCCTTGACCGAGCACATCTCCTTTACGGGGGCCTTTGGCTGGAACGAGACCTTCGTGAACACCAAGGATAGCGGCCGCCTCGTGGTGGGCCTCGAGTTCGGCAATTACATCCACCCCAAGGATTACCTGGCGGTCAAGACGCCGGTGCCCATGGATGTGCCGCGCATACGGTACGAACTGGGAACGCGGCGCGTGGGCGCCAGCCCGCCGATTGCCGATGCCGGGCCGAACCAACTGGGCGTGCCCGCCGGGGTGATTACGCTCGACGGTTCGGGATCGTTCGATCCGCTGGGCGAAGTGCTGACGTTTAGCTGGGTGCAGACCACCGGACCCACGGTAACCCTGTCCAGCCCCACCGCGGCCAAGACCACATTCACCGCGGCCGCGGGACAGACTTACACCTTCCGGCTGACGGTAAAGAACACCGACGGATTGCAGGGCACGGCGAGCACCACGGTGTCCACCACGGCCTTGGCGCAGGCGACCGTCGTGCAATTCACGGCCAGTCCGGCTGCCATCCAGGCAGGGCAGTCTTCGACGCTGTCCTGGGTGATCAAGAACGCGACCTCGGCCAGCATTTCGCCCAACGTGGGCACGATAGATCCCAAGACCGGCTCAGTCGCGGTGTCGCCCACGTCGACTACGGTGTTCACGCTCTCCGCGACCGGCGCTACCGGCACGGTGACGCAGACGGTTACGGTCACGGTGGGTAACGGCAATCCGGCCATTGTCCGCTTCGAAGCCAGCCCGCTGTCGATTTCCGCGGGCCAGAGCTCGACTCTGAGCTGGGCCACGACGGGCGCCACCACGGTGTCCATCAACAACGGCGTCGGCACGCAGCCGGTGAACGGCAGCATTCCCGTTTCGCCGACGCAGACCACGACGTACACCCTGACGGCCTCGAGTCCCGACGGGAAGTCGGTGACCGCGCCGGTAACGGTTACGGTCGGGCCGCCCACGGCGCCCCAGATCGTCACCTTCACGGCCAACCCGCCGAGCATCAACGCCGGCCAGTCCAGCCAGCTCTGCTGGCAGGTGACCGGTGCCACATCCGTCTCAATCACGGGCGTGGGCAACAATCTCACCGGGAGCGACTGCACCACGGTGTCGCCAACGGTCACCACCACCTACACGCTGACCGCGACCAACGCCAACGGCCAGGTAACGGCCAGCGTGACGGTGAGCGTAGGCACGGTGAAGATCGATTCGTTCACCGCCAACCCGGCATTTATCACCGTGCTGGGCACGTCGACCACGCTGTCGTGGAAGACCGAGAACGCCACCACGGTGGTGCTGGTCGGCTCCACGGTGGGACCGCAGACCCTGCCGGCCAACGGCAGCATCTCCGTGACTCCGCCAAGCGACACCGTCTATACCTTGACGGCCTACGGATCGGGAGGACAGACCGTAAGCGTCTCCATCTCGGTGTTCGTCAGATAACTTGAGAACCGGCAGGCGGCACCGCCTGCGATCTTACTCGAAGCCGGGCGGCCCTCAACCGCCCGGCTTTTTTCATGCCCGCGCGCGGCCCACACCGCCCTTGAGGGCCAGGTGACGCCTTCGCCGAAATTTTCTTTCGTCAGCCTTAAGCTTCCGAGGCAGATTCGCCGATATAGAAAGTGACTGCCACAGCGAAGACTGTTTCCAGTCGAAAAGGTGGAAGAGTAAATGGCGACAAAGACGATAGACGCGAAGGGACTTCCTTGCCCGCAACCTGCGCTCAAAATGACCGTCGAGGCTCTCTCGATGAAACCCGGCGAAATCCTGGAGGCGGTGGCGGATTGCCCCAGCTTCGAAACCGACGTGCGCGGCTGGTGTCAACGGACCAAGAAGACGCTGCTCTGGATTAAGAGTGAGGGCGCGGCCAAGCGCTGCCAGGTGCGGATCTAGCCACCGGCCGACCGCCAATTTCAGAGTCTGCTGGCGGCCAACGCCGGCGGACTCCAAGGCTGCCGCCGTTCAGCCGGTTGGACTGTAGCCAGACAGTAAAGGAAGCGCCGTGCCGGATAAGCCGAAACTGAGTGTGTATTGGGCGTCCTCGTGTGGGGGATGCGAGATTGCAGTGGTCAACCTGCACGAGAAAATCCTCGAGGTCGATCGAAACTTCGACTTCTTCTTCTGCCCTTGTCTGCTCGATACGAAGTACCGCGATATCGAAGCTCTGGACGATGGCGCCATCGCCATCACGTTGTTCAACGGAGCCATACGGACCAGCGAAAACGAAGAGATGGCGCTTCTGTTGAGAAGGAAATCGCAACTGTTGATCGCCTATGGCTCGTGTTCCGCCGGAGGCGCGATTCCCGCGCTCAGCAACCTGTCGACCAGGGCCGGACACATGCGCACCAATTACCTGGAGGGTCCGTCGCTCGACAACCCAGGCGGCATTCTGCCGCAGACGGCGACGCTCGTGCCCGAGGGCGAACTGGAGCTTCCCGCTTTCTTCGAGACCGTCAAAACGCTCCCCCAAGTGGTGGAGGTGGACTACTACATCCCCGGCTGCCCGCCGGAATCCAAGCAGATCTGGAGCGTCGTGGAGGCGGTGATTCAAGGGACTCCCTTGCCTCCGCGCGGCAGCGTGCTCGGGGGAGGATGTTCCACGGTTTGCCAGGAGTGCGCAAAGGTCAAAAGCGACAAGAAGATCGCGGCATTCCACCGGACCTATGAGATCGTTCCCGACCCGCGGCAGTGTCTCCTGGAACAGGGCCTGATCTGCCTGGGTATCGCGACCCGGGACGGCTGTGGAGCGCTTTGTCCCGCGGTGAACATGCCGTGTACCGGCTGCTACGGTCCGCCCGAAGGCGTCGCCGACCAGGGCGCGAAAATGCTGGCGGCGCTGGGCTCGGATCTGGACCTGGGCGGCTACAAAGGGCTGACCGAAGAGCAGGTAGCCCGGCAAGCCGACGCCATCCTGGCGGGGATTCCGGATCTGGCCGGAACCCTGTACCGGTACAGCCTGGCCGGCTCCATTCTGCGTAGGAGATCGCAATGAAACGGGTCACCATCAATCCCATTACCCGCCTGGAAGGCCACGGCAAGATCGAGATCTTTCTCGATGAAGAGGGCAACGTCGCCAACGCCTATTTTCAGGTTCCCGAGCTCAGAGGATTCGAGCAGTTCTGCGTGGGCCGCCGGGCCGAAGAGATGCCGGTGATTACCAACCGCATCTGCGGCGTGTGCCCCGAAGCGCACCACATGGCTGCGGTGAAGGCGCTCGACCGGCTGTTTGCGGTCGAACCCCCCGCCGCGGCAAAGAAGATTCGCGAACTGCTGTACATGGCCTTCTTCGTCACGGACCATACCACGCATTTCTATGCGCTGGGCGGACCGGATTTCATCGTGGGCCCCGACGCGCCGCCCGCCGAGCGGAACATCCTCGGCGTGATTCGCAAGGTGGGCCTCGACGTGGGCAAGCGGGTCATCGAATGCCGCGCCCGCAATCACCGCGTGATCCAGATGTTGGGCGGCCGGCAAATCCATCCGGTGGCCGGGCTCCCGGGAGGTTGGAGTAAGTCCGTCTCGGAAGAAGAACGCCGGGAGATAGAAGAGATCGCGCGCCAGAACATCGAGTTTGCGTTGTTCAGCCTGGGTGTGTTTGAGGCCATCGTGCTCCAGAACCCCGAGTATGTGGAGATGGTGCGCTCCGACGTGTATCACGACGCCACTTACTCGATGGGAACCGTGGACGGGCACAACCGGCTGAACCTGTTCGACGGCGAAATCCGCGTGGTGGACCCGGACGGCGGCGAGTTGGTCAAGTACGATCCATCCGACTACACCGCCCACATTGCGGAGCGGGTGGAACCATGGACCTATTTGAAGTTCCCCTACCTGAAGCAGGTTGGCTGGAAGGGCTTTCGCGGAGGCAAGGACAGCGGTGTCTATAGCGCTACGCCCCTTTCCCGGCTCAACGTCTGCGATGGCCTGGCGACACCGCGGGCACAAGAACAGTTCGAGAAATTCCAAGAGGCCTTCGGCTCCGCCAAGGCCGGCGGCCGCTACCGGCCGGTTCACCACCGGCTGGCCACGCACTGGGCCAGGCTGATCGAACTGCTATACGCCGCCGAGCACATGCTCGAGCTGGCCACCGATCCGGAAATCACCTCGCCCCACGTCCGCAACCTCCCCGTGACTTGCGTCGGCCGCGGCGTGGGCAGCGTAGAGGCGCCGCGGGGCACCTTGACGCACGACTACTCGGCCGGTCCGGACGGCATCCTGACCAAGGTAAACCTCATCGTCGGCACCACCAACAACCACGCCGCGATTGCCATGTCCATCCGCAAAGCGGCCGAGAAGCTCATCCGCGCCGGCCGCGTAGTGGAGGAGGGCCTGCTGAACCGGATCGAAATGGCATTCCGGCTGTACGACCCCTGTCTGTCCTGCGCCACGCACGCCCTTCCCGGAGAAATGCCCCTGGTCGTCAACATCAACAACCACAGCGGCGAGCAGATCCGGTCTTTTCGGCGGGAGGGCTGAATGGACACGATCGTCATTGGATTGGGGAACCCGGTTTTGGCGGATGACCGTGTGGGCCTCGAAATCGCCCATTGCCTGGAAGAGCGATTGCGCGGCCGTTCGGATGTGGGAGTCACGCAGATCTTTTGTGGGGGCATGAACCTCATGGAGGCCATGGCCGGGCACGAGCGCGCCATCATCGTCGACGCCATGACGGGCGGCGGCGGCAGCCCAGGCACGGTTTACGCTCTCGGCCCGGGGGCCTTGCTCCACAGCAGGAATACCTGCTCGAGCCATGACGCGAGCTTGTCCGTAGCCCTGGAACTGGGCGCATTGGCGGGGTTGCGCCTGCCGCGCGACGTCCGCATCTGGGCCGTGGAGGCGGACGACGTGTCCACCTTCAGTGAAAATCTCACGCCGCACGTGCGGCACGCGGTGCCGCTGGTCGTGGAGGACGTTGTCCGCCACCTGGAGTCGACAGAATGAAAACCGGTGTTTATCTTTGTGCCTGCGGAGGCACCATTACCGAGAAGGTGAACTTCGAAAAGGTGGCGGCCGATCTGGGGAAGAATCCCGAAGTCGCCTACGTCCATACGGCGGAGTTTCTGTGCTCCGAAGAGGGCAAGCAGTTTCTGGAACAGGACCTGACGGAGCATCGCCCGGAGCGGGTGGTGATCGCCGCCTGTTCGCCGCGCGAAATCGAAGGCGTCTTCATGCAGGTCATGGAGAGGGTTGGCCTGAACCCCTACTTCCTGCAGATCGCGAATATCCGGGAACACGTGGCCTGGATCACGCCGGACCCGGAACGGGCCACGGCGAAGGCGAGTGCGTTGGTCCGCGGCGCGGTAGCGCGCGTGGGACTGCACCAGCCCCTGGAACGGAAAGAACTGGACGTGTGCCGCGACGTGGTGGTCGTCGGCGCCGGGCCGGCCGGCCTGAAGGCTGCCTTGTGCCTGGCGGAAGCAGGCCGGAAGGTCGTGCTGGTCGAGAAGACGCCCGTCCTCGGCGGCATGCCGGTGCGCTATGAAGAGCTGTTTCCCAATATGGAGTGCGGTCCCTGCCTGCTGGAGCCGGTGATGGGCGAGGTGCTCCATGGCGAACACGCGCACAATATTGAAATTCTCACCCTGTCCGAGGTGGTCGAGGTTAAGGGCTACTACGGCAATTTCGCCGTCACCATCAAACAGGCGCCGCGCTACGTCGATACCGTCAAGTGCGTGGGCTGCGGCGAATGCATCGCGGCCTGCCCGGCAGCGACCAAGAACGAGTTCAATTACGGTCTGGATGAGCGTAAAGCCATCTCGTTGCCCTTTGCGGGGTCATTGCCCAACGTGCCTTTCCTGGCGTTTGATGCCTGCCTGCGAGCGCACGGCGAGGACTGCCAATTGTGCCGCGCCGCCTGTCCCGTCGAGGGCGCCGTGCGGTATGACGATTCCGCGAAGCTCCTGGAGCGCAGCGCGGGCGCCATCGTGGTGGCGGTGGGCTCGGATCTGTACGACTGCACCCGGCTTCCGGCGCTGGGATACGGCAGTGTTTCGGGAGTCTACACCAGCCTGGAATTTGAAAGGCTGCTCGCCCGCAACGGTCCGACTGGAGGCGAGCTTCGCCTCCCCGATGGTACGCCGCCCAAGAGCGTCGCCATCGTGCACTGCGTGGGCAGCTTGGACGAACACCACCAGCCGTACTGCTCGGGCGTGTGCTGCAACTACGCTTTCAAGTTCAACCACCTGGTTCGCAAGCAGCTTCCCGAAAGCAGGATCCACCACCTTTATAAGGAACTGGTTACGCCTGGCAAGGAGGAGTTCGCCCTGTGCCGGCACGCCGGCCATGACCCCCAGACCAGCTTCTGGCGGTACGGCGACATTGCGGATTTGCAAGTGGCCGCCGAGGATGGCCATCACACCATTCGCTATCGGGACACCGCCGGGACGTCCGGGCAAATCGAGGCCGACATGGTCATCCTCTGCCCGGCGATGGTCGGTCCGGAATCCGCCGGCCGCCTGAGCGCAGTCCTGGACACGCCGCCCGACCAGTTCGGCTTCTTCCAGGAACTGCACGGCAAGCTGGACGCGGCGCAGAGCAAAGTTAGGGGCATTTACCTGGCGGGCGCCTGCCAGTCCCCCATGGACATCCGCGGCGCCATCGGCCAAGGCATAGCGGCAGCGGGCTACGTTCTGTCGGGCCTGGCCGAGGGACGGAAACTGACCATCGATCCCATCACCGCCGCGGTCAACGAGCTGGCCTGCTCGGGATGCCGGGTCTGCGGCAGCGTGTGTCCCTACAAAGCCATCAGTTTTCCGCCCGACAAGCAGGTGGCTTCAGTGAACGCACTGCTGTGCCACGGCTGTGGAACCTGTGGCGCGGCTTGTCCCGCCGCGGCCATCCAGGCCCATCATTTTGCGAGCCCGCAGATCTTTGCGGAAATGGAGGCAATCCTGCAATGACGGAACCAATGACCCTGGCAGCCACCGAGGCCGCGAGCCCGGGGCCGTTTGAGCCCAAGATCGTCGCCTTTCTCTGCAATTGGTGCTCCTACGCCGGCGCCGATAAGGCGGGGGCCGCGCAGATACCCTGTCCCGATAACGTACGTGTCATCCGCATCATGTGCAGCGGCCGCGTGGAGCCGGAGTTCGTGCTCCAGGCCTTCCGCCTGGGCGCCGATGGAGTGCTGATCCTGGCATGCCACGCGGGAGACTGTCACTACAAAGAAGGGAATTACCGCGCCATCCAGCGCCACCGCCTGCTGTTGCAGATGCTCGAGCAGTTCGGGATCGACCAGCAGAGATGCCGGCTCGATTTTGTCGCGGCCAGCGAGGGCGAAAAATACGTCCGGGTGCTCACGGAAACGGTGGAAGCGATCCGGACTCTCGGGCCGCTGGGCCTCGGTCCCCCGGAAGCGGCGGCAGCGCCCGGCCCGGTGTGACGGCGGTCATGCCCGCGCGCGGGCAATCATCAAGGTCAAGTCGTCCGACTGCACGCCGGCACTGAAGCGCTGCACGGCGCTCAGGACGGCGGTGACGATCTCCTCGGCGGGCCGGCCGCGATTCGCGCGCAGCTCCTCGATCAGGCGGGCCTCGCCATACTCCGCCTCGTCGTCGGGCGTCGCTTCGGTGACGCCATCGCTGAAAATCGCCAGCAGGTCTCCGGGACAGAGCTCGATCCCGGCCACCGCGCATTCCCAGTTCTCGAACAGGCCCACCACGGTCGCCGCGGCCGCCCGCCGTTCCGCCGTTCCATCCTGCCGCAACAACACCGGGGGTTACCGCCTTTTTCGGAAACGTCGGCCAGAACCAGCCCGGCGCGGTTCCCGTTGAGCTCCAGAAAGTCGTGGTAGTCGACGCCCACCCAGCGCGCCTCGATGCACCATCGGAGTAGGACTCCTCGGAAAGCCGCGCGCCCAACACCAGCGGGCCGACGAGCCGCCCGTCGCGCCCCGGCAAGGGAACCAGCATGTCGGGATGGAGCGGCGCCAGTGCGTCGCGTTCTTCGCCCTCGACGGGGAACTCCCAGGGCCGTCCGCAGCGCGCCAGCGCGGTCAGAACTGGCGGGTTGGCGGGAATCGCGGCCAGCTCCGGCGGGGAGCCGGCGGAGGCCGCGGCCGGCAGCTCCCCCGGTTCCCGCAGGTACACCACCAGGGAACTCGGTTGCAGCGCTTTGGCGAGATGGTCCTCCACCACCCGCGCCAGCTCCGCGCGGTTGGTGAGCGTGCGCATCTGCTCGGCGAGATCCTCGAGAATCACGCGCGCGTCATACGCGGCGCGAAAGAACGCATGATCGATCCGCCGGCTCACCCGCCGGTGGACCTGCGCGCCGCCCCATGGCAGCGCCGTCCCCCCCACCGGCCACTTCGCGGGCGTCGTTCCAAACCACCCAGTCGCCGTGGGACTGTTCCCGCACGCGCGGAGAAATTCGCTGCGCAACTGCACCAGCTCCGCGGGGTGCGCGTAGGGCAGCGGATCGAGGAGCACGGAGTTGATGGCGGCGAATACCACCGCCGTCGCGCCGACGCCGATCGCGATCGAAAGCCAGGCGATGGCAGCGGGAACGGGAGCGCGGAGAAGAAGCGGAATGAGATTCGGATGTCCTGCCAGACCGGCATTCTCCCAGGTTACCGTGGGGCAGCTTGTCAACCTGCGGCGGGTTGCCAACCCGCCTGGCGCCGGTCACTCAGGCTACCCACTCGGTGTCATGCAGGGTAGAATATCTACCAATGAAGATGCCCTGGAGCAGCCGGGCGAAAGAGGAGCGCGAGCGCAGCCTCGCGCGCGAGATCCAGGCGCACCTCGATCTCGAAGCCGAAGAACAGCAGGCCTCCGGCATCGCCCCCGCGGACGCGCCCTACGCCGCCCGGCGCGCCTTCGGCAACGTCACCCTGGCCAAGGAGGCCACCCGCGAAATGTGGGGATGGACCTCGCTCGGCCGGTTGCGGCAGGATCTGCGCTACGCCCTGCGCACTTTGCGCAAAACGCCCGCTTTCACGGCCGCCGCCGTTTTGTCGCTCGGCCTGGGCATCGGCGCCAATACCGCCATCTTCAGCCTGCTCAACGCCGTGGTCTTGCGCCCGCTGCCCGTGCCCGAGCCGCGCCAGCTCGTGCAGTTCACCTACACTTTGCCCCCGAACGGCCCGAACAACTGGAACGCTTGGTTCAGCTACCCGCAGCTCGAGCGCTTCCGCACTCAGGCCACGACCCTTTCCGGAATCTTCGGCGCGGTGACTCTCGGCCGGGTGAGCGTCGCCTTTCACGGCAACGCAGGCCTCGCGCCGAGCGACGCCTGCACGGATAATTTCTTTTCCGTGCTGCGCGTCGCTCCCGGGCAGGGACGCCTGCTCACCGCAGGTGATGATCGCGAAGGGGCCGCCGTGGCGGTGCTGAGCGACGGCTTCTGGCGGCGCCGCTTTGGCGCCGATCCGTCCCTCGTGGGCCAAGCCATCGCCATAAACCAGGTGCCCTTCGTGGTGGCCGGCATTGCGCCGTCCGGCTTTTCCGGCATCGCCGCCGGCAGGGCGCCCGATTTCTGGATTCCCCTCCACGCGCTCGACCGCCTCAAGCCCGATCCGGCCCGCTGGCAATCCGCCTTCGCCACTTGGCTGATCGTCGCCGGCCGCCTTCGCCCGGGCGTCTCGCGGGCGCAGGCCGAAGGGGAGTTGGAAATGATCCACCGGCGCCTCCTGGCCGAGCAGGTTGCCGCCCCGGAGTATCGTGGCAGCACGTCTTTCGAGCGCCTGGCGCGCGAAAGCCGCCTGCTGCTGCGCCCGCGGGAACTGGCGTAGCCGGCGGCCTGCGCCAGCGCTACGCTCTGCCCTTGGAGCTGTTAATGGGTGTGGCGGGCATGGTGGTGCTGATTGCCTGCGCCAACGTGGCCAACCTGATGCTGGCGCGCACCTCCCATCGCCGCCGGGAGATCGCCGTGCGCATGGCCTTGGGTGCGGGACGCGCGCGCGTGGTGCGGCAACTGCTCACCGAGAGCCTGCTGGCCGCCGGCGCGGGCGGCGCGCTGGCGCTGGCTTTCGCCTGGTGGGACGGCACTGCGCTGGTGCGCATGATCTCCACCGGCGACGCCCCCGTGCCCCTCGACGTGCGCCGCGACTGGCGCGTGTTCGGCTTCGCGGCGGCGGTGTCGCTCCTCACCGGCGTACTCTTCGGGCTCGCGCCGGCGATCCGCGGCACCCGCCTCGATCCCGGCCGCGCTCTCGCCGACGGTGCGCGGCCGGCCGGCGGGCGTTCGCGCGCGTTGGATCGCGTCCTGGTGGCGGCGCAGGTGGCCCTCTCCCTGGTGCTCCTCACCGGCGCCGCGCTCTTCGCGCGCACTCTCGAAAGCCTGCGCGGCGTCGAAGTGGGATACCAGCGCGACAACATTCTGATGTTTTCCATCGACGCCCGCCTGGCGGGCTATCGCGCGGAGAGGTCCACCGCGCTATCGCGAGCTTCTCCGCCAGACGGGCGCCGTCCCCGGGGTGCAATCCGCCAGCGTCTCCATCGTGCGGCCGGTGGACGACCAGTACAACCTGACCGACACGATTCACAGCGTCGACGGGCGCCCGCTGCCTCCGCGCGAGACCATTCCGGTGGCGTGGAATGCCATGAGTCCCGGCTAGATTCGAACGGTGGGAACGCCCATCCTGCTGGGCCGCGATTTCGACCTGCGCCAGGACCGGGGCGCCGCGCCGGAGGTCATCGTCAACGAATCGCTGGCGCGCCAGGCGCTGCCCGGCCTAAACCCGATTCGGCCATCGCCTGGAGGACGCCGAAATCGTCGGGGTAGTGAAGGACTCCCTCTACGGCGGCGCCCGCACGCAGCCGCGCCCTGTTCTGTACCGGCCGTTGTTTCAAGCCTGGCCGGGCGTGGACCCGGCGCAGTGGCTGGGGGTGGGCGACGTTTCTTTCGAGTTGCGGTACCGCGCCGGCGCCGCCCTGCTCGATGAGGTACGCCGCGCCATCGCCTCCGTGGACCGCAATCTGCCGGTCTTCCGCGCCAAGACCCTGCGCGCGCAAACCGAGGATTCGTTGCTCCGCGAGCGGCTGTTGGCGACGCTGTCCGGCTGCTTCGGGGCGCTCGCGCTGCTGCTGGCCCCGCTCGGTCTCTACGGTCTCATGGCCTACGCCGTCTCCCGCCGCGCGGCGGAAATCGGCATTCGCATGGCTCTGCGCGCCGGCCGCGGCCACATCGTGTGGCTGGTGGCGCGCGAGACGCTGGGCCTGGTGGCGGCCGGCGCCGCGGTGGGCATCCCGCTGGCGGCAGCGGCAGCGCGCTACGCGCACGGCATCCTGTTCGGTGTCCGCGGCGCCGATCCGGCGGTCCTGGCGTTCGCCACCGCCGCCCTGTTTGCCGTCGCCGCCCTGGCCGGATACCTGCCCGCGCGCCGGGCGTCGCGCGTCGACCCCATGGCCGCCCTGCGCTGCCAATAGGCGGGGCGGGCCGCTACATCTCCTCCAGCCGCAAGCGCACGTCCGCCTTGCTCCAGTTGGCATCGAATTCGCGCTGCACCAGGGCGGCCTGTTCCGTCTTCCCCTGCGCGCGCAGGCTCTCCATCAGCCCGAACAGCATGCGGCCGTTGCGGGGCGACCGCTTCACGCCCTCGCGAAAGACCGTCTCCGCCTCCGCCGCCTGGCCCGCGCGCACCAGCGCCGCTCCCCAGGACTCGCGCAGCGGGTAATACCAGTCCGGAGGCTCGTCGTAGGCCAGGGCGTCCTGCATCTCCACCGCGCGCCGCCAATGCCCCACCGCCTCCTGCGGCGACGCCGCTACCCGGGCGGCCAGGATCTCGGCAACCATCGCCAGCACGTCACTGGTCTTATTCTGGCCCCACGGCTGGCCGGCCGGTATCTCGCCACCAAGCTTCTGAAATGCATCCCGCTCGCGCTCCGCGCCCGCGCGGTCGCCGCGCGCGGCCAGGGCCAGCGCCCGCGCATAACGCCACATCACGGTTGAGATCTTCATTCCCGCGCCCGGCTGCGCCATCTTCAGCAGGTAGTCCCATTCGCCGAACCGCACATACGCCAACATCGGGATGGCCAGGAATACGTCGGCCATCTCCGGCATGGCCTCGGCCATGGGCCTCAGCTCCGCGGCCATGCGCTCCGCTGCGTGCAGGGCATCGGCTTTGCGCCCCTGCATCTCCCGCGCGTAGACGATGAAGTGCAGGTTGTGCAGGTAGTAGGGCATGTAGGTGCCCGCGACGCCGCTGGCGGAGAAGTACTCCCGATCCACCTCCGCGGCACGCTCGTTCACATTTGCCGCCGTTTCCCAGTCGCCGAACAGCAGCCAGATGTGCCCCGGCATGTGCACCATGTGTCCGGCCCAGGGAACTACCCCCATGAGCCGC
The DNA here is from genome assembly GCA_020073615.1 of Terriglobia bacterium. Taxonomy (GTDB): domain Bacteria; phylum Acidobacteriota; class Terriglobia; order Bryobacterales; family Bryobacteraceae; genus JADGNR01. Next base: position 40,585 of record JAIQEX010000006.1, on the reverse strand, counting down.
TGCGCGCTGGCGATGGCGCGTTCCGGAGTGCGCGACGATTCCACGGCGTGAATGTAATAGTGGTTGGCGCCGGGATGTTCCGGCCAGCGCCGCAGCACCTCCTCGAGCGCCCGCTCCGCCTCCGCCACCCCCGCCGACGGCGTGCCGTCGGGCGCGTACCAGTGCCAGCGCACGGGAATCAGCAGGCTCTCCGCGTAAATTGTCACCGCGTCCAGATCGTCCGGATACCGCGCCGCCAGGTCCCGCGCGGCCTCCACATAAGCCGCCGGCCGGTACTCCGGGCACCACGCCGCGACCGCGTGCAGATAGGCCCGCTCGCGCTCCGGCGCGGTGGCGAGTTTCCGCCCCGCCTCCACGGCCGCGCAGGCACCCTTGAGATCGTAGCTCGGGTCGCCGTCCATGTTGATATAGGGCCCCTGCGCCATGGCCATTCCCCAATACGCCATGGCCGCCTGCGGGTCCAGCTCCGCCGCTTTGCGGAAACTGCGCAGCGCTTCGTAGCGATTGAACCCGTAGAGCAGGGCGAGGCCCTGATCGAAGAAACGCTGCGCCTCGGGGTTGGCCGTGGCGATGGGATGCTTCCACGCGCCCAGCCCCTTGTAAAGCGCTACCGGCTTTTCGGACACTGGGACGGCGTGTGGTTGCGCCGCCGCGAAGGCCAGCGGCAGCACCACGACAAGCAGCTTCAGCTTCATCTTCGACCCTCCCTCTACCGCGGACGTTAGAGCGATTGCCATCCCGGACGCCCATTCCACTGAGTCAAATTCCGAACTCACCGCGGAGCCGCGGAGAACGCGGAGGCCGCGCGGAGTTCTCTCAGAAAACCGGTTCTGCATGGCTCTCTCCGCGCCGTCTCCGCGCCCTTCGCGCCTCCGCGGTGAGGGGGAGAATTGACTGGTCCGCGACATAGCCTCGCTAGTATATCCCGGCCTCGCCCGGCCGGTCGAGCACGGCGCATTAAACCTTTCCGCCGTTCGGCCGATAGGTCTATTAGCAAAAAGATGCTCGGCCCATTTCAGCGCCGCCTTCTGCTGGCCATGGCCTGCCTCTGCGGTCTGATAGCGGTGTTGCTGGCTGCGGCGCCGTGGTTCCGCCCCCAGCCGTTCGCCGGGCGCACCTGCCGCATCGGGGTGCGCGCCAACAGCCAGAACGACACCGCCCACCCCGACGGCCGCGTCGATGGCCTGGCCGTGGAGGTGGTGGCGGAGGCTGCGCGCCGTGCCGGAATCCGCCTCCAGTGGGTCGATAGTCCGGAAGGGCCGGACGCCGCCCTCCGTTCGGGGAAGGTGGATCTGTGGCCGCTCCTCAGCATCCTGCCCGAGCGCAAGCGCTATGTGCATGTGAGCGATCCCTGGATGGCCGGGGAGCGCTGCCTGGTGACCAGGGGACCACCCCCATCCGGTTGGAATGGCGTGACCGTCACTTACGGTCTGGGACCGGTAAGCTCGCTTACCCGGAGCCTGCCCGGCGCCCGCCCTTTGTATAAACAGGGCGAGGTGGCGGCCGTGCAATCCCTCTGTTCCGGCGAATCGGCGGCGGCCTTCATCCTCGCCCAATCGATGGGCTCGATCTCCCTGCGCCGGCCCGCGGGATGCGGAACCACGGACTTCCACATCACTTCGCTCCCCGCCACGCGGGTCACCATGGGCGTCGGTTCCACGTTGGCTTCCGCCGCCGTGGCCGATGAGTTGCGCGCCCGCATCGACGGCATCGCAGAACAAGGCATTTTGCGGGATCTTTTCGGCAAGTACCTCGTCTATTCGGCTGCGGAGAGCGATTTCATCCATCAGTGGATGGATCAGCGGAAAACTTCCCGCACGCATGCTTACGCCGTGGCCTGGATTGTCCTGGCCTTCGCGGTCCTCCTGTGGCAGATGTCCCGCGTCCGCGCCGCCCGCCGGGCGGCAGACAAGGCGAACGCCGCCAAATCCGAATTCCTGGCCAATATGAGCCACGAAATCCGCACGCCGTTGAACGGAATTGTCGGAATGACCGAATTGCTCGCCAGGACCAAACTCGATCGCGATCAGCGCGAAATGGCCGAAGTCATTCAGAGCAGTTCGGAATCGTTGATCGCCATCGTGAGCGATATCCTCGATTTCTCGCGGATCGAGGCGGGCGGGCTGCGGGTGGAGAGCGCGCCTTTTGAGGTGCACACCGCCATCGCCAATATCGTCAAGCTGTTGCAACCGCGCGCCCTTTCCAAGGGGCTGCTCATCAAATCCTCCATTGCTCGCGACGTGCCCCGCCTAGTCTCGGGCGATGCGCTGCGCATCCGCCAGGTCCTGCTCAATCTCATGGGAAACGCCGTGAAGTTTACCGAACAAGGGCAGGTGCGTCTGGAAGTGACCTTGGCCGGCGATCCCGCCGAACGCAGCGCCGTGCTGTTCCGGATTATCGATACGGGCATCGGCATCGATGCGGAAACCACCGGTAAGCTCTTCATGCCGTTTACCCAGGCCGATTCGGCCACCACCCGCAAATACGGCGGCACCGGTCTGGGTCTGGCCATCTCGCGCCGGCTGGTCAGCCTCATGGGAGGCTCCATCGGGGTGGAAAGCGAGCCCGGCCGCGGCTCCACCTTCTGGTTCCTGGTTCCCGTGGAGCCCGCCGCCGAGGTGGCGGAACCCGCGATTGCCCCGCCTGGAGAACCCGCCGCAGCTCCTGCGGCAGGGCCGCTTCTTCCGGATACGCCTTCCTCCGCCGGACGGATCCTGATCGTCGACGACAACCCCGTCAACCAGATTGTGGCGCTGCGAGCCGTGCGCGGCCTCGGCTATGCCGCCGAGGTCGCCTCCGGCGGCGCCCAGGCGCTCGAAGCCTGCGCCCGCGATCGCTTCGATCTGGTCCTCATGGACTGCCAGATGCCCGATATGGATGGCTACCAGACCACCGCCGAAATCCGCCGCCGCGAAGCCACGCTGTCCTCAGGCGCCGTCCGGCTCCCCATCATCGCCATGACCGCCAATGCCGTGGCCGGCGATCGGGAAAAGTGTCTCGCCGCGGGCATGGACGATTACCTCAGCAAGCCGATCCGTCTGGCCGCCCTGGAGCGCATGCTGGAGCTCTGGCTGGTGGCATCACCGGTGGGCGGTGCGCGACCCCGCTGAGGCCCGCCACGTCCGCTCCAGCATCCCCCAGACCACCAGGTCCAGCCAGCGGTCGTTTACCCATTCGGCCTCGCGCGCCACACCTTCCCGCGTGAAGCCCAGCCGCTCGGGAATGGCGCAGCTACGCGTATTTCCGGTGGCGCAGCGGATCTCCACGCGGTGCAGGCCCATGTCGTCGAAAAGATAGTCCAACAGCACCGCGCAACACCGCGTGATCACGCCCTTGCCTTGGTGGCAGGCCTCGATCCAGTAGCCGATACTGCAATTGCGGTTGGACCAGTCTATGGGGTGGCATCCCAGCGACCCGCACAGCGCGCCCTCGATCCAGATGCCCGCATTCGGTCCCTGGTTGGCCTCGAGTTGCGCCCGCGAGCGCTCGATGAACTCTCGCACCTCGGCCGCCGAGCGCGTCTGGTCCACCCACGGCAGCCACTCGCGCAGATACGCGCGGTTGCGGTCGGCCACGGCGAAGATACCCTCCGCGTCCGCCGGCGCAAATTGCCGGATTTCGATCCCCGGCGCCACCGTCCGCTGGAACATAGCTCGGCCTCTTACGTGCCGGCGGGATTCTGCGGATTGCGCGATTTCGCGATGGCCGGCGTCTCCAGAGTATCCAGTTGCGAGGCATAGGGAAGCAGCCCCGCTTGCAGAAGCTCGAATGCCGCGGCCGGATCGTCCGCGTAGTGGAACAGGTTCAGGTCCTCGGGCGAAATCATCCCGTACTTCAGCAGCGCCTCGAAGTTGATGATCTCCTGCCAGTACTTCTTTCCGTAGAGCACGACGGTGATTTTCTTGGCCAGCTTCTGGGTCTGCGTGAGGGTCAACAGTTCCATCAGCTCATCCATGGTGCCGAAACCGCCGGGAAACACCACCAGCGCCTTGGACAGGTAGGCGAACCAGAACTTGCGCATGAAGAAGTAGTGGAACTCGAAGCTCAGCTCCGGCGTGATGTAAGGGTTGGGCAACTGTTCGAACGGCAGCCCGATGTTCAACCCCACGGTCTTGCCGTTGGCGTCGTGCGCCCCCCGATTGGCCGCCTCCATGATTCCCGGCCCGCCCCCCGAGCAGACCACGAAACGATGGGTATGGTTGGTGAACTGGTCCGACCATTCGGTCAGCATCTTGGCCAGCGTGCGGGCGTCCTGGTAGTACTGCGACATCGGCCCGGTTTCGGTGATCCGCGCCGAACCGAAGAACACCACCGTGTCCCGTATCTTCTCGCGGCGGAAGTGCGCCAGCGGCTCCAGGAATTCCGCCAGGATGCGCATCGCCCGTGCATCCGGACTGTTCAGAAACTGTTCGTTCAAATACGCGACCGGGCGCCGGCCGCCGCTAACTGGCGTCTCGTTATCCATGCTTCTCTAACTCATCGACTTTTTTCTTCAATTCCCTTACGGTCTTCAGCAATTCAGGCAGCTTGGGAAAGGCCGTTACGGCGCGCAGCCACTCGTTGGCCGCGAAGGCGGGCGACCCGGAAATGCGCGTTCCCGCCGCGACATCGCCGCCAATCCCGCTCTGCGCATAGACAATCGCCCCGTCGTGCACCGTCAGGTGTCCTGCGGACCCCACCTGTCCCGCCAGCAGCACGTTGCGCTCCAATACGGTGCTCCCCGCCAGCCCCGTCTGCGCGCAGACGATATTATCCTCCCCCACCACGCACGCGTGCCCAACCTGCACCAGGCTGTCGATCTTGGCGCCCCGTCTGACGCGCGTTTCTCCCACCGTGGCCCGGTCCACCGACGTCAAAGTCTGGATCTCCACATCGTCTTCGATCACCGTCACGCCGGATTGCACGATCTTGGCATGGGTGCCGTCCGCGCGGCGTGCGAAGCCGAAGCCGTCGCCCCCCACTACCACGCCATTTTGCAGGATCACGCGGTTCCCGATCCGGCAGAACTCGCGCACCGCGGCGTGCGAGTGGGCCACAAAGTCGTCGCCGATCTCCGCGCCTTCATAGATGACCGCGTGGGGATGCAGCACCGCGTTGCGCCCCAGGCGCGCCCGCTCCCCGACCACGGCAAACGGCCCGATGGAGCAGTTCTCGCCCACCACCGCGCTGGACGCCACATACGCCAGGGAGTGGATTCCCGCGGGTGGCCGTGGCGGCTGATAAAACAGCGCCAGGGCGCGCGCGAAATCCAGGTACGGGTTATCCGAGACCACGCAAGCGAGATCGAGCCCGGAGATCGCCTCGGAAACCAGGATGGCGCTCGCCCTGGAGTATTTCACCTTGGGCCCGTATTTGGGATTGGCGAGAAACGTGAGATCTCCCGGACCGGCGTGTTCCATCCCGGCCACGCCGCTGATTTCCAGGTCCCCATCGCCCGCCAGGCGGCACCCCAGCGTTTCGGCAAGCTCACGAAGTTTCATAAACCCCTGGCAATCGAACCATCTCCAGGGTACCGCACAGGCCCGCCCCACGATTGCGGCTCCCCACGGCCGATCACTGCGAACACTTACGGCGCGTCCTCCGGTGATTACCCGGTTTTCTAGCGGTCCTGAACTCCTATGACGGCTATATCCCAATCGCGGAAGAAACCTCGGGATTCTGCCTGAAGAGCATTGACAGGTAGATTAACGGGCCTTAATATCTCTAACGAAAGGCAACACATGATGTCCTTACGCACCACCTCTCTGCTTCTGCTGACGTGGTTGGCGCTGGGGGCGCCACTCGGCGCCAACACCGTCCTGTTCAGCAACTTCCCCGCCAACAACGGCCCCTTCCTCGGTATGCCGGGGTCCTGGGTTCACGCCCAGGGGTTCACGCCTTCGACCGATGCGCTGCTCGCGCAGATCAGCGTCAAAATCGCCATGGAGCCGGCAGGCACTGCCGTGATCGATCTCCGCGACGACAACGCAGGAAGCCCGGGAAACGTGATCGAGAGCTTCACCGCGCCGGCATTTCAGATGAACGGCAGCATCGTCACGCTGGATTCCGTGCTGCACCCGCTGCTTCTGACATCCACGTTGTACTGGGTCACCTTTACCGATAACGCGAGCGACCCGAACACCCGCATATACTGGGCCTGGAACGACGCCTTGCAGCTCGGGAACTACAGGTACAGCCTGGATGGCGGTGAGACCTGGCGCTCGGACACGGGATTCCAGAATGTGCAGACCGCCCTGGAAGTCACCGGGACGCCCGAGCCCGGCACGCTCGTGCTGCTGGGCCTTCCGCTGATCGGCCTGGGCCTGCTGCGCTTCCGCCACGCGTGAGCGGACGAAAAATCTAACCGAACCACCGTCGAACGGGACCAGGGGGTCGTCCGTACCGTTCATGATCATGACGGAAGAGGTGCCTTGCCCCGTGGGCTTGCACTTGAAATTCTCCGGCGACGGCACATTTGCCGACACCGCCGCGACCGATAGACGACCGCAAAGCCGTGTTCCTCCGCAAGGCGCTCAAATCCGTAAGCTGTCTCGATTCCGAATTAGCGCGCCGTTTTCGCCCGCGCCGTGCATCACTATCACCAGCGGCGCTCCTTTTGCGAGTCCCCGCGGCACGTAGGTCCGATACGTCCGCTTCAGTTCGCCCAGCGTCATGGTCCCCCGGGTCAGGATGCGGGACAATCGTGGCACCTCAGGAGAAGTCGAGAAGGCGAAGTAGGCGAAGAGCGCACCCAACAACGGCGACCAACGCAACAACGCCGATCAAGCCCCGAAGGATCAAGCGCAGAACTCTTCTCATGGCAATCTCCTTGCATTTCCCCGGTTGCGCATCTCCGTTAATCAACAGGCTATAGAGGATCTCGATGCAGGTGCACCGATCACTACGCCGTAGAACGGGCCTTTCCAAGTTCGGGTTGTTGGACGCCCCGTCGCAGGCTCCACAGTCCGCGCGCCGAGAGGATGACGGTGAAGCCCCCGAGCCCGCCGAGCGCCCAGAGTGTCCAGACGAAGAAAAAGCCGCCGGGGGATTTGGCGATCTCGCCGTAATGTGCCCCCCTCATGTGGATGACGGGCATGCCTGCCGCGAACAATCCGACGAGCAGCATGATGACGTGCCCCGATCGCCGTTCGGGGAGCACGAGCGTCCCATACAGGAAGACCGCCAGGATGAGCAGCGCAATGTTTGAGCTCTCGGCCTTCGATATCCCACGGACGATGTCGTCCGTAATGTGAAGCGTCAGCAAGAGGATCGAGAGCAGAGACGCGATGGTTAACATGGTGTTGTGTTTCATTGGGAATTCTCCTTGTTGGATTTGGGTGTGCCTCACGCCCTGCTGCCTTTGCCTGCTCCCTCCAGCGCTGGTCGTTCACACCAAACATCAGGAGCCACAGCGCATTTGAGAACCCAGCGACGACAGCGAAACTCACGATGTAGCCGGCCATTCGGGATGCCAGCGGCTCGTACAAGCAGGTCAGCCAACCCCGCGACGCTTTGGTCTCATTTCTGGTCGTAGTTCGGTCTTCACGAGCCCTTCCGGAGACTGCGTCCACATGTTATCGACGTGTTTTTGAATCGTTTTCGGCGACCACTTCGGTCTTCACAGTGCAGCCAGACCCGAGTGCCGTCATAGTTCACGATCACCGTATCGGCTTTCAGGTCAATCCCAGTAAAACACGAATCTCCATATTCTGCCCCCTTCACCGTCGGACGACATTGTAGCGGTTCTGCCAGAACACGGCACGTGCAGGCGGTAGCGCCCGTAATGCTCGCCGATCTCCGCCGGTTTGAGTTCGGCAGTTCCTCGCTGGCCCAGCGTAGCACTCGGTGTCGCTCCTTTCGCGCGACAGGTTGAATCTATGCCGAGACGCCGGTTGGAATCAATATGTCTGGCTTATCTCCAGCGGCCACTGCTCACCTCTTCCACTGCTGCTGGAGGACGCGGCGCCAGCGCTGCCCGCGCTGCCAGACCCGCCCAGGGTGCTTGTTTCATGCCCTGATATCTAGCCAAACATATTTGAAATTTTCGGATCAGCGGCTTGCGCGATTTTCCGCGTAGGGTAGCCGAGAATGGTCGTAACGCGGCCAGTATCGCGGTCGGCGTAGACAAAGGCGGGCCCCTCGATTCTATAGTGTCCCTTCCATTCGATGGCGAAACTGGTATCGGTCTCCTCCAAATGGATCGATTCGAGGTCACCGTCCCTGGCCAGTCGGACGGCAAGTTGATCCGTGATTTCGAGCAGCCAGGCATCACCGGTGTCAGTGGAGAATAGGATCAGTTGGCCAATGGTGACCGTGCGCGCGTCATGGTCGGCGGCCTTGTCCTGGATGTAGCGAATCTCGTCGGCGAGGCGGAAGCCCTTGCCGTCCACCACCGATCTTGCCGGCCCGCGTTTGATGGTTCTGCGGCCCACAGTATTTTGTACGGAACAAGAGAGCCCCAAATCTCTCTTGAGAAGAGATGCGATCTATCGTAGCACGAGTGAGAAGTCACTTCTGAGAACTGAACTCCAGCGGCCGGCTCGCGATCACCATGGGCGCGGTGGCCATGCCGGCCTCGGGGCTGCCCAATAACTTCACCACCGGGACGACCAACGGCGGAAACAACGGCGCCACTACGGACCGTCCGGCGATCAACGGCGTGGTGGTGGGGCGCAACGCCGGGCGCGGCAATGCGATCTACGAGATCTCGCCGTTCTTAGAGCGGCCGTTCGCGCTGGGCAGTGAACGGGTGCACCTGGTGCGGCGGGCGGAATCGTTCAACGTGTTCAACCACGCGAGTTTTGTGCGCTACAGCGGCGCTTCGGCAACGGCGCCACAGCGGGTCCCGGGTTCGGGGCGCCGCTGGCGGGCATCACCAACCAGTTACCGGCGCGTTCGATACAGTTCTCGGCCAAGGTGACGTTCTAACCTTAGGCTGGAGAGGTCCATTCAGACCTGCCACATGTATGAACCGCTGTGACGCCGAGGCGCCGAGAACCGGGTGGAATGGCTCGGCGGTCTCAGCTTCCTCTGCGCTCTCAGGTCTTAGCCTATGCGGACCGCTGAAAGGCCAAATCACGAGAATGCGAGGACGCAGAGACAGTCGAGCTGCGAGGATCTCCTCTTGGATTTCTCGGCGCCTCGGCGTCTCGGCGGTGAGATAGAAGGCGCGCTTACCTCCGCTTCGCGGGAGTCGCCGCGCCCCCCAGCAACCGGTCGATTTCGAGGAACAGCGCCTTGCCTTCGAAGATGTCGCGCGTGAGCGGGCCGTACTCGTAATCGTTGCGGATCATGCCGGCGCCGTCGATGAGATAAACGTGCGGGAAGTTGAGCGTACGGCTTCGGACGTACGAGTACGCCGCCTGGCCGCAGTCGAGAACCACCGGATAGGTCACCTTGTGCCCGGCGACGTAGGCGGACAGGGTGCTCAGGTTGTCGGGAGGATCGGTAACCGCGATGATCGCGATTTTGTCGCCGTATTTTTGCTGGACCTGCTGCAGGATGGGAGCGAAGGCGGCGCAGTGCGGACAGGTGGTCTGCATGAACTCGAGGACGACGACCTTGCCGCGGTAATCGGCGAGATCGTGCAGTTGCCCGTTGGAATCCATGAGAGAAAAGCCGGGCGCGCGGCGTATGGGATCGGCGGCAAAAAGGGCAGCCGAGCAGAGCAGAATCGTGAGAATCGTGCGCATGGAATTCCCTTCATTGTAAAATACCGATCACGCGCGCAATGGCCGGGCGAACCACCAATCCCAGCAGGTCCAGAAGGGCGTGTGCGCCGGCCGCGATCCAAAGGTTCCCGGTCCAGAGATAGAGGACGGTAAACGCCAGCCCCAGAATCGCCGTCGCGACCATGCCCACTGGTCCCTGGTAGAGGTGCACCGCGCCGAAGACGAGCGCGGCGATGGCAAACGAGAGCGCCGCATTCCCCGACAGCCCGGCGAGTAGCAGCGGCAAAAGCAATCGGAAGAAGAGCTCTTCGCTCAGGCCGGCATTGAGGGACAGCAAGGCGGCCCAGGCGGTTTCCGGCCCGTTTCGGGGCATGAGAGGTTCGATATCGCCGAGGGACGGCACCGGCGCTGCCTTGCGGTGGAGCGCTTTCATGACCAATGCCCCCGCGGCGATGCCTGCCACCGCCGCAGCGGCGAACCCCGCGAGGAATCCGGCGTGCGGGAGTTGCTTCTGCGGCAGGCACGACTGCACGGCTCCGGACAGAGCGCGGAACTCGTCCGGGAAGACGGTCAGCGCGCGCAGCCGGTCCAGGATCCCCAGGCTGACGATGGTGGCGCCCGAAAAGAGCAGAAAGCTCTTCAGCACCCACGCGCGATAGCGTCTCTGGCGGGCGGCGGTTTCCCTCAGCAGCTTGAAGGCCCGATACTCGGCGGCATCGTTGTGGACGAACCACCAGAGAGCAGCGAAGCACAAGGCCAGCAGACTTGCGAGCGTGAACATTCAACCCGCCAGTTTTTTCAGGGACTCTTCGTAGGGCGCTCGCGCGACGCCCTTTTCGGTGATGATGGCGCTGACGTAGCGCGCCGGGGTGACGTCGAAAGCCGGGTTTTGGACGGCGGTGCCCGCGGGCGCCACGGCATGTCCGAACAGGTGTGTCACTTCGGCGGCGGGGCGCTGCTCGATGGGGATGCGGTCGCCGGAGGCCAGCGTGAGGTCGAGCGTGGAGAGGGGCGCCGCCACGAAGAACGGTACCTGGTTTTCGCGCGCGAGGACGGCCACCCCGTAGGTGCCGATCTTGTTGGCCACGTCGCCGTTGGCGGCGATGCGGTCGGCCCCCACCACCACGCAGCCGATGCGGCCGGACTGGAGGAAATGGCCGGCCATGTTGTCGGTGATGAGCGTGGTCGGAATGCCGTCCTGCTGCAACTCCCAAACGGTGAGGCGCGCGCCTTGCAGGAACGGGCGCGTTTCATCGGCGAAGACGTCGATATGCTTGCCGCTCTCGATGGCCGCGCGGACCACGCCGAGCGCCGTGCCGTAGCCGGCGGTGGCCAGCGCGCCCGCGTTGCAGTGCGTGAGCACGGTCTTATTGTCGGGCACCAGCGGAGCGCCGTGGCGCCCGATGGCGCGGCACACGGCGATATCCTGCTCGCGGATCAGCAGCGCCTCCTGGACCAGGCGGCGGCGGAGTTCGGCGATGGGCTGGCCGCCCAGCGTGCCGTACAGGCACTTCATGCGGTCGATGGCCCAGAAGAGATTGACAGCGGTGGGGCGCGTCGCCGCCAGCGTGTCGCAGATGGTTTGGAACTGGCCGTCGAGGTCCCTTTCTTCGGCGTGCAGCACGCCGAGCGCGACGCCCATGGCCGCGGCCACGCCGATGGCGGGCGCGCCGCGGATCACCATCCCGCGGATCGCCTGGGCCACCTCCTGGTACGTCCGGCAGGACACATATTTTTCTTCGAGCGGCAGCCGCGTCTGGTCGATCATGACCACGGCGTTATCGGTCCACTGGATGGTCTCTACCATGCCGGGCGTCAATACTTCTCCAGGAACGCGGCCACGCTCGGTTCCTGGGCGGCCTTGATCGCAATGCACAGATCGATGCCCTCGATCGCCTGCGCCAGAGCGCGCGGGGCGCCCGTGTACTTATCGACCCGCGGCGCGAAGAAGGCCTGCAATTCGCCCCGCGATTTGGCGTCGCAGAAGGCCCCGCCGACACCCGGCAGGAAGGAGCCGAGATCGTTGCCGAAGATGCTGGGATGCCCACTCATGATCTGGTCGAAGTGCGCTTTGACAAATTCGAACGGCATGGTGCGCGTCGCGGGTTCCGACGCTCCCGCGAACAGCAGGGGAAACGCCTCGGAGAGGGCCACATCCTTCGAAAGCAACGCCTGCAGGCCGGCCTCAATGGCGGAGCGATCGCGGAACGCAGTCATAGCGCCGAGCAGTCTGGACTTCTCCTGCCGGTCCTGGGTGCTCTTGAACTCCGCCAGGAAGCGGTGGAAGAGCGCCGCATCGCCATAGTAAGCGGCTGTGCGGAACACGGCGCCCGCAACCTCCGGGTCCACGGCGCCGCGGTTTTGAAACCATTTGTCCGTGAGATCCCGCGCCTGCTTGGCCAGATCCTGGTCGCCTCCGGTAGTTGCAACGGCGCTCACCAGGGTCGGCCGGAGCAGCCGCACATCGTCGGGCTCGCCCGCGCGGTGGCTCCAGCCAAGTTCCTGGGCGCGCGCCTGAAAGTTCTTCAGCAGGAAGCGGCGGTAGTTCGCTATCAGGCCGTTCGGAACCAGGTCCGGGTAGGGAGAAAGCGCCACATTGAGCGCCCGCTCCACAACATCGCGCTCGGGATCGGCGTGAAAGGTCTCCGCCAGCTTCAGGGCGTCCGCCGCGGGGAGCTTGCCGGCATTGGTCATCGCTTGCGCATTGCCGAGCAGCTCCACGCGCTCCGGGGCGCCCAGGCCGGCCGCTCCGTCACCGTTGGTCAGCGCGGTAAGGAGCCCGCCGCGATAATCCATGCGGTAGTAGCCCTGGGCCCGGTCGTCGGCATAGACCCACGCCGGGCAGCTTTTCGCTTCCTGGAGCGCCCAGTCCAGTTTGGGCTGGGTCATCAGCGTGCACGCACCTTGACTCCCGCTGCCGGTACCGTAACGCACGCAGATCGGGATCTCCCAGACCTGCGGGGCGGCGCCCTTCGAGCCCAGCGGGAAGAACCGCGCCTGTTCCAGATGCAGTACGGGCGCGGTCTGCCGGCAGTCCAGCGCCACCGAGACCACCGGAACGCCGGCCTGGTTCAGAAAAGTCGAAAAGGATTTGGTGACATCTTTCTGTGCGGCCGAGCTCAGCGAATCGAGGAAATCGCCGGCGGTCGCAGTGCGGTAGGCATACCGCTGCAAGTAGCTCTGCACTCCCTTGCGGAACGCTTCCGGGCCCATCCAGCTTTCAAACATGCCGATGACCGCGGCGCCCTTGTTGTACGTGATGCCGTCGAACGCGTTGGCGATATCGCCCTTCGTTTCGATGGCCTGCCGGATCTTCCGCGCCGTGACCAGGCTGTCCTGATCCTGCGCGAATAGCTTGGAATCCACCGCGTCGATGCGCGTTTTCCACTCGGGCTTCCATTCGGCGACCAGCTTCTGCTCCATCCAGGTGGCGAAGGCTTCATTCAGCCACAGGTCGTTCCACCATTCCGTGGTAACCAGATCGCCGAACCACTGGTGGGAGAGCTCGTGCGCCGCCACCGCGACATATCCGCGCTGGCGGCTGATGGTGTCGGTTTCCGGTTTGGCGAGCAGGCTCGACTGCACGTAAGTCACCATGCCCGCGTTCTCCATGGCGCCGAACAGTGTCACGGGAACCGCCACCTGGTCCGATTTTTCGTACGGGAACGGAATCCCGAAGTAATCTTCCAGGCGCGTCAGAATAGTGGCCGTCACCTCGGCTGCAAACCGCGCCTCACTGGCCCTGCCCTTGGGAGTGACGATGCGCACCGGGAAATGGTTCTTCCCCGCGGTGCCCGCATCCACGAACTCGAACGGGCCGACGGCGAACGCCACCAGGTAACTGGGCAGCGGCTTGGTTTCCTTGAAAATGTAAGTCGTTACGGCTCCCACACTGATTTGCGATTGGGACGGCGTGTTGCTGACGGCCTGATTCTGCGAGGGAACAACTAGCGTGAGTTGCCAGGGTACTTTGTAGGACGGCTCGTCGAAGCAGGGAAATGCGTCCCGCGCATCGGTCGATTCAAACTGCGTGAGCAGGTAGTGGTTGCCGCCATCCTCCGCCTGGAAAATTCCCGAGCTGTCGCCCTGTCGAACCGTGCCGGTGTAGCCGATATGGATCTCCGCGGGTCCGGCGGGCACCGCGAATGCGAACTGTAGCCCGATGAAATCGTCTCCTCCCGGCAGAGACTTGGCCTTCAGGGTCTTCCCGCCGGCGGTGGCCGACGCCTCGCGCACCACGATCTTGCTGGCATTCAGCCAGACTGTCTTCAGCGGCTCCTTCACTTCCACGCGAATATCGATGGAGCCGGTAAAGTCGCTCTTTTCGGGATCGAGCGTCAGATTGACCCGATAGCCGGTAGGGGCGACGTGCTGTAGTTCCGCCAGCCGCAGCTTGGGAGGCTGGCCGGCCGCAAAAGAGAGGGCGGCAGCCGCCACGGTCAACGCGACTACGCGTCTGAGTTGCATGTATTCGTCTCTCCTGGCCGTGATGTTAGCTTACGCGCCCTCCGCCTCCCGGTGCAAGACGGGCCCGCACGGCTGCCATCGCACGAGCATGTAAGCTACGGGATTGCATCCGCTCGCAGGTTCGCTCGAACTCCGGCGCCGGACCCTTCCACGCGAGCTCGTCCACGGTCTCGAAGACCGGCACATCCACCCGCAGCGTCGCCAGGGTCCGAAACAACAGGGCATCGTTCCACCGCTCGCGCAACACCGCGGACAGGCGTTGCGCGCCGCGCAGCGAAGCGTGCCATAGCCGCCAGTCCTGCGGAACATCTTCCAGATGGGCAAACCGCGAAAAGGTCAGCGCAGCGGCTTTCGGCCCCCATCCCGGCAGGCCCGGAAAACCATCCGCGCTGTCGCCCACCACGGCCAGGTAATCGGGAATCGATTCCGGCCGCACCCCCCATTTCAATACGACGCCCGCTTCATCGCGCACGATCCCGCGCATGCGGTCGAGTTGCACCACCCGATTGCCCGCCACGCTCTGCGCCAGATCCTTGTCCGGCGTGCAGATAAACACCTGCCCCACGCGCTCGTCCCGGGCCGCTTTCGCCGCGGCGGATGCCAGGGCATCGTCGGCCTCGAAGCGGACCATCGGCCACACCACCACTCCCATGGCTTGGAGCGCCTCTTCCAGCACCGGGAATTGCGCGAGCAACGGCGCCGGCACACCTTCGGCCGTCTTGTAGCCGGCATACAGATCGTTGCGAAACGACTCCACCACGTGATCGGTCGCAACCCCGATGTGCGTCGCCCCTCCTTCGATCAACCCCAGGACCGACCCCAGAACGCCGCGCACGGCGCCGACCTCCAGGCCATTTGCATCCGAGGCCGGGGGCACGGCGAAGAAGTGCCGGAACAACTCGTAGGTTCCGTCCACCAGGTGCACATCCATACGGTCCCCTCACATCATCAGCCAGTCTGCCATAACCGGCGAATCGACCGCGGCCCGGCGGCGGCCCGGCGCTTCCCACGCACGCGGTGGGATGTACAATTCGCTCGGATCCCGCCATCTACACGGCGGCCTGGGATGGCAATGCCGCCAACGGCCAGTGGCGCGGCTGGTGGAAGATTCTCGATGGCGTGGCCGCACCGGGGAGCGGCGTAGCGGCCGTCTCGCGCGACACCAACAAGCTGGACGTGTTTGTTGCCGGGACCGGCGGGGCCCTCTGGACGGCTGCCTGGCACGCCAACGCCGCCGCCCCGCAATGGCGCGGGTGGTGGCGCATCGCTCCCTGAGGCTTTCACCCGCCGAATTAAATCGGGGTGTCGGCGGGAAGCCTTCAGTTCGCGGCCGAAACGGCGGCTACGGAAACGGACGCCCCGGCCATCCTGCGCGACGAGGCAGCCGCCCTTTCCTTGCGGATCGAGAGCTTTTTCATTTTGTAAAGCAGGGCCTTGTAATCGATCGTCAGCATCCGCGCCGCCTGCTTGCGATTCCAATTCTTGGCATTCAGAGCATTGAGAATGGCGGTTCGTTCCGCCTGCTTCCTGGCCTCACTAACTTGTTCCAGAATCGGCACGGCCGGGTCCGGCCGCTCCACCCTTGCCGGATCCATATCCGCTGCAGGCCAGGATCGCTCGTTGTCCGCGGCGGGCATGGCCGGCGCCGGGGGAGTAACGGTTCGGAATTTCACCCTGCTGCGAAGATCGCCTTCTATCAGCTCCGTATCGCGGAAGATGAGAAACTTGCGGACTACGTTTTCCAGCTCCCGGATGTTGCCCGGCCATTGGTGGGTCAGAAATACTTCCTGGAGCCGCGGTGGGATTCGGGCGGGAGATGCGCCCGGCGCACTGTGCTTCTTCACCAGGAACTCCGCCAGCGGCAGAATATCCTCCTTCCGCTCGCGCAGCGGGGGGACATAAACACTGATCAGATTCAAGCGGTAGTAGAGGTCCTCGCGGAATGAGTTTTCCTCGATGGCACGTGCCAGGTCGCGGTGCGTAGCGGCAATGACGCGGACGTCCACGCGGACCGTCTCTTTTCCTCCCAGGCGCTGAAACTCGTGGTCTTGCAGGACCTGGAGAAGCTTCGCCTGAAGCTTGAAATCCATATCGCCGATTTCATCGAGAAGAATCGTTCCGCCATCGGCCATGTCGAACATGCCGAGCTTCTTTTGGAACGCTCCCGTGAAGGCGCCGCGTTCATAGCCGAACAACTCGCTTTCCACCAGCTCCGAAGGCAGCGCGGCGCAGTTCAGCTTGAGGAATGGCCGCTTTGCCCGTGGGGACTGGGCATGCAGCTCGCGGGCGATCACTTCTTTGCCGACTCCGGTCTCACCCAGAATCAGAACCGGGGCCTCGGACCAGGCAATCTGGCCGATGAGGTTCTGCAGTTGCCGCATGGGGGGGGCCGCGCCGAAGAAGATCTCGTCACCGGTTGCCGGCGCGCCCGTCTGCCGGGACTGGCCAGGAACGGACGGCGCCTTACCTTCCAGCACCGATTTCAATGCGTTGCGCAAATCTTCGGGGTTGACTGGCTTGGGCAGGAAATCATTGGCGCCGTATCGTACCGCTTCCACGACGTTGAAGGGGGCAAAGGCCGCCGATATCATGATGACCGGCACCTCGCTGTTCCAGCGCCGGATCTCCTTCAGCGCCTCAAAGCCGTCTTTTCTGGGCATGATAATGTCCAGTAGGATTGCCGAAACCGGCTCTTCGCTGGTGCGCAGGTGCTCCAAAACCTCCTCGCCGTCCTTGGCAAGCGCCACCGCGTATCCCTGGCACTTCAGGGCCATCTCGAGGTAACGCCGCACTTCCGGGTCGTCTTCGCCCAACAGAATCGTATGACCATTTTTTGCGGCTGGCATCTTAGGCCTCTAATGCGCTCAGCGTTCTTTCCGGACCGCAGCCGTTGTTGCCGGCGTTCGCCCCGGTCCGCTGGTAGGGAAGCACAAAGGAAAACACGGCGCCGGCCGGACCCGTCCCGGCCCATATCCGTCCCTGATGCTGGCGCACGATCATCTTGCAGATGGCCAGCCCCAGGCCGCCGCCCGACCGGTCCTGTCCTCCGGAGTAGGAGGTAGACTCTTCGAAAATCTTGTCCAGATGAGCCGTCGGCACCCCTGGGCCCGAATCGTGAATATCCACCCGGAAGAAGTTCGGCGCGCTGGTCTGCCCCATGCGCCGGTCCCGCGCGGAATCGAGCCGCGCCGCCTGCCCGATTCTCCGGTCCCAGAAGAACGGATGCCCTTGGATATCGATGGTGCCGCCCCGCGGAGTGAACTTGCACGCGTTATCCAGCAGGTTAAAGAGCATCTGCTCCACCTGCGCTTTATCGAAGGACAACAGCTCCGACGGCTCGACGTCTACGGTGACCGATATCCGCTTCTCCTCGAGGAAGGGGGCAACCTCCTCCAGGGCCCGCTCTACGCACGCGCGGACATCCCCCCGCTGCAGGCACAACTGCAGCTCCGAGCTCTGCGAGACGCTCAACTGGACCATGGCGTTGGTCATGCGCGAGAGACGCCGCACGCTGTATTGCATCCGTTCCAGGGCTTCCTGCTGTTCCACCGTAAGATGCCCGAAATCGTCGTCCAACAGCAAACCGCAATAGCCGGAAATGGCCGTCAGGGGCGCGCCCAGATCGTGGAGAAAGCGCGCCAGGAAGATGGTCCGGTCCTGGTCGTATTCCTGGAGCCTGAGGTTCGCCTGCATCAGGCACTGCAGCATCTCGTCGCGCTCCGCCCGCAGCCTGCTCGCAGCGAAGTCCTTGTCCCGTTCTCTCCAGCGCCGGCTGGCCTCGCCCAGAAACGCGCGCAACGCCGCCGGCGCAAGGGGCTTCAGCAGCAGGTTGAGGTTGGGCGATCCGGCCAGCTCCTGCAAGGCCGCCACGTCGGTTCGCTGCACCACAAAAAAGTGACTCTGCAACCGCTGCATGTCGGCGGGTTGCAGGGCGATTTCCGTCTCGCCGGGGATGTAATCCCAAATACAAAGGTCGACCTGCGACACCGTCTCGCGGCCGCTCCCGATGGTCAGAGTGAATGCCGGTCCGAACAGCTCCCCGAGAGCCTCCTGGCACGCCTGCGCAATCGACCGGTCACGGGAAATCAGTCCGACTTTGATGCCCATGTCCCTCTCCGAACCGCATGCCGGTGTTTCGGGAACCTCCCGAGGGACAGGCTGCGTTTGTGCGGTAAACCCATTTTTTCGCACTCCTCCGAAAACGGCACACCAACCCTACGCCCTGGACGGTTCCGCGGCCAACATCGTAACCTTCTTCAAATGAAGGGGCTCGGAGCCGTCCAATCCGACCGCCACTTAACTTTAGTAGTCATAAAAAGGATAACAGACTCCTAAAATATGTCAATGAGGGTACGGTACCTGTTGCTCCAATTTTTGGTACTGAAAGCCGGAATAAGTCCTGGAACCCGGTGCTTGAGGCGTCCAGAATCCCAAAGGTTGGCATCCGAACTCGATGAATCCAGCACAAAAGGATCGCGGCAGCTCTGAAAATCCCGGTTTTTGAACCTCGCCGGCCCTTACTCTCTGGCAGCAAAAGTGCACCGCCCCCGGACGTTGTGCTGTGAACATGTTAACTCTGGCTCAGGGTTTACCTCCCGATCTTTTGGTCGGAATCGCGTGCGGCGGCGAGGACGTCCACCCACAAGGCGAAAGGCGCAAGAGTTTGCGGCTTCGCCTCCAGTGGTCGGTATACGTGACCCGAAACGGCGGCACGCATCCGCTCCGCAGCAAGACCAGGGATCTGAGCAGCCATGGCTTCTATTGCGTTCTGCCGGAACGGCTGACCGCTGGCGAGCACATCGAGTGTGACCTGGTTATCCCCACCCACGTGTCGCGCAGCGCCGACGATGTGTTGTTTCTCCGCTGCCAGGCCCGCGTGGTGCGCGTCGAAACGAGGGACCCCGGCGAAGGACATGGGCTGGCCTGCCAGATTGAAGACTATTGCCTGATCCCGAAAACTACCAGGGAAGATCCACCGCCGAGCCCCTGGAACGGGACAAAGTTGGTGTGAAACTCAAATCGGCCATCGCGAGCTGAGTGCCTTTGGAGAGGAGTGCCGTCATGTTGGAACTCGAGACCGCTACGGAAACGATTGCGCAGGCCCTGGAGGATAAGATCCGCACCCGCCGGGCGCGGGTCGGCATCGTGGGACTGGGGTACGTAGGGTTGCCGCTGGCGGTGGAATTCGCCAATGCGGGCTTTTCCGTCACCGGCATCGATGTCAGCCGGCAGAAAGTCAGCCGCGTGAACGCCGGCGATTCCTATGTGGGCGATGTTCCGAGCGCCACCCTTGCGGCGCTGGTTGATGCCGGCAAGCTGCGCGCCACCGCGGATTTTTCCGCCGTCCAGGAACTCGACACCATCAACATCTGCGTTCCCACGCCCCTCCGCAAGACCAAAGACCCGGACATGAGCTTTATCGTCTCGTCGTGCCAGGACATGGCGCGCCACTTCCACGCCGGAATGCTGATCATCCTGGAATCGACCACGTATCCCGGCACTACCGACGAACTGGTTCTGCCCATGCTGTTGAAGTCGGGCCTCCAGGTGGGCCAGGACTTTTTCCTGTGCTTCTCGCCCGAGCGCGTGGACCCCGGCAATCCCAAGTTCCAGACGGTCAACATCCCCAAGGTCGTCGGCGGTTGCACGCCCGCCTGCACGGAAATGGGGCGGCTGTTCTACGCGCAGGCGCTCCAGAGCGTGGTGCCGGTGAGCTCCACGCAGGTGGCCGAGATGGTCAAATTGCTGGAGAACACGTTCCGCATGATCAACATCGGCCTGGCGAACGAAATGGCGCTCATGTGCGGGCGCATGGGCATCAACGTGTGGGAAGTCATCGACGCCGCCGCCACCAAGCCCTTCGGATTTATGCCGTTCTACCCCGGCCCGGGCCTGGGCGGCCACTGCATTCCAATCGATCCGTTCTACCTTTCGTGGAAGACCCGGCAGGCGGGTATTGAAGCGCGCTTCATCGAGCTGGCGGGCTACATCAACGGGCAGATGCCCCACTTCGTGGTGGACAAGGTGCAGAACGCACTGAACGATGCCGGCAAACCGGTGAAGGGATCGCGCATTCACGTCATGGGCGTGGCCTACAAGCGCGATATCGACGACCTGCGCGAATCGCCCGCTCTGGACGTGATCCTCCTCCTGCGGCAGCGCGGAGCGCTGGTGAGCTACAGCGACCCCTACGTTCCCACCGTGCGCCTGGATGGAATCCAATTGGCGGCATGCCCCGAGGAAGCCGCGGCGGCGGCGGATTGCGCCGTCATTGTGACCGACCATGCCGCTTTCGATTACCGGGCCCTGGTGGACTGCTCGCCGCTGATCGTCGACACGCGCAACGCCTTGAAACACATCGTCTCCGATAAAATCGTGCGGCTCTAGCGCGCGTGGCCGCGGAAACGTACCCACTTTTCGGATATCTTGCAGCGGATTTCCAAAACCTTTGGATACCTCGGCGGCTGCGCCGGGCGAGCCCCGCGAATGCCCCGCACCGCCACGCGTAACCCATTGAATGGAAAGGAGCGTCGCCTTTTGGTCCCCATCTTGCGGTAGGACCGCTGGAGAAGACATGTCCAACCATACACAGCCGGAGGAGGAAGAACCGGCGTCCGGCCACCCCGGATTCTCCTTGCGCTCCATCGCGCGGACGGTGTGGAAAAGGAAATTCTGCATTGTCGCAGCCTGGATTCTGCTCAGTCTCGTCACCGTCGGCGTGGTGCGGCGATTGCCCGCGGTCTACCTGGCGGAGTCCCTGATCCTGGTGGATTCCCAGAAGATCCCGGAGAAGTTCGTTTCCGCGACGGTGGACAGCGATCTCGAGGCCCGCATCTCGGCCATCCGCCAACAGATTCTCAGCAGCGGAGAGCTGAAGAAGATCATCAACGAATACGGCCTGTACCAGAAAGAACGAAAGACGCGGTTCGAGGAGGAAATTCTCGATTTGATGCGCCGCGATATCAGCATCGACCTCGTTCTTGGCAGCAGCGCCAATAACAAACGGCCGGGGGCGTTCCGCATCGGCTATCAGGGGCCGGATCCCGCGCTGGTGGCGCGGGTGGCGAACCGCCTGACGGATCTCTACGTCGAGCAAAACTCAAAAACGCGTGAGGCGCAAGCCGAAGGAACTTCGGAGTTTCTCGACACCCAACTGCGCGAGGCCAAGAATCGTCTGGATGAGCTCGAAGCCGCGGTCAGCGCCTACAAGCTCAAGCACAACGGGGAACTGCCGCAGCAGGAGGCTTCTCTGGCCAGCGCGCTCGCCGGGCTGCACACCCGGCTGCAGGCGAATCTGGACGCCATCAGCCGCGCCCAGCAGACCAAGATTATCCAGGAAAGCGCCCTCAATGCCATGGAGTCCAGCGGGGCGGCGCAGGTGCGCGCCCTGCAGCCGGGCAGGCGTGCCACTGACGCGCCCGGCGCGGCGGGCGCCCAGGCGGCAACCACCGCGCCCCAGGAAACAGTGGAGGCCCTCCAGGGCCGGTTGGAAGTGCTCCTCGCCCAGTACAAGGACGATTATCCGGAGGTCATCAACCTGCGCGCCGCCATCGAAGCGGCCAAACGCGCCGAGGAGCGGCAACAAGCGCGGGAGCTTGCGCTCAGCGCCAGGCCGCCGGCAAGTGCCGGCGATCCGCCGTCCACGGCGGCGCCCGAACCGGTGGAACTGGCTCGGACGCGCGAACAGATCGCCAGTATGAAGGCCCAAATCAAGGTTGCCGAAGCCGAGATCGCCAACCGCACCACCGAACAACAGCGCATTCTCCGCGAAATCGATCAGTATCAAAGCCGCATCGAGCGCCTCCCGGTGCGCGAACAGGAGATGGCGCGCATCATGCGCGACTACGAAATGTCCAAGGAGAACTACAAGTCCCTCATGGACAAGCAAATGGCCGCGGCGATGTCTTTGGATATGGAGAAGAGGCAGCAGTCCGAGCGCTTCACGGTTCTGGACCGGGCGAGGACCCCGGAAAAGCCTGTCAAGCCCAAGCGGCCCATGTTATACGCGCTCGGGTCGGTCGCCGGCCTGGCGCTCGGTCTCCTGCTGGGGTTCGGCATCGAGTTGCGGCACAACGTATTCCTGGGCGAATGGGAACTGCCGGACGGCATTCCCGTTCTCGCGCGGCTTCCTTACTTCGAGGTCGCCATCCCATCTTCCGCACCAGCGCCTCAGTCCGGAGGTAAGTCGAGCCGCCGCAACCAGGGGCTGGCCACCGCTTCCTCGCTGCTGCTGTGCCTGCCCGCCGTCCTGGCCGGGGGCCTGCGCTCCTGGTTCGATCGGCTGTGAGTTGCGATTATGTATAACCAGTTCTTCGGACTGCGCAGAGATCCGTTCCGTTTGACGCCCGATCCGGAGTTTCTGTACCTGACGCCGCAGCACCGCGAGGCGTTGGCCGGGTTTACCTACGCCATCCTGGCCCGCAAGGGCTTCGTGGTTCTGACGGGGAATGCCGGTACCGGGAAGACCACCCTGCTGACGCGGGTTTTGCAGCACTTGCCGCTGAGCCGCGTGCGCTCCAGCGTCATCGTGAATCCGACCCTGACCGCAGCCGAGTTTCTGGAAGCTACCCTGATGGATTTTGGGATCGCCGATGTCCCGGCCAGCAAAGCGCAACGCATTGCCCTGCTGCAGAGCTTCCTCTGGAACGGCCAGCGGGAAGGCAAAATATCGGCTCTGATCATTGACGAGGCCCATAAGCTGAGCATGGAGGTGTTGGAGGAGATCCGCCTGCTCGGAAACTTCGAGTCCGCGGACGAGAAACTCTTGCAGATCGCCCTGCTGGGGCAGAGCGAACTGGACGATCTGCTGGACTGCGACCAACTCAAACAGTTCAAGCAGCGAATCGCGCTGCGGGTGTCGATTGGGCCTCTTTCGCCCCAGGAAGTACCGGAGTATATCCGCCACCGGTGGACCAAGGCGGGCGGCGCGGAACCGCCATTTTCCGCCGACGCCTTCGCCGCCATCTGCCAGGCGTCGCAAGGCGTCCCGCGGGTCATCAATGTCATGTGCGACAACGCATTGATCCATGCCTGTGGGGCAGGATCGGCCGTGGTTGAGGCGCGCCACGTGCTGAACGCTTGCCGCGACCTGCGCCTGGTCCGGACGCCCGCGCAGCGCGCGCCCGCCGCCGACGCGCCGCCTCCTGTGGCCGCCGCGGAGGGCTATTCCATGAAAACCCTGGAGCGGTATCGCGCGGCGGCGGCGCATCGCTCGCTGGTGTCCCGGCTGGCACGCAAACTGGGAATTCTGCAAAGGACGGAAACGGCGTGAGTAAGCTATTCGAGATTCTGAACAAAAGCGAGCCGGAGATCGCGCAGATGATCCGGCCTTTGCTGGATGGGCAACCGCAGCCAGCGACGCACGACAGCGCGGCAGCCGAAGTCATCGCCACCTCCCTGGAAGTGAGCGATCCGCCGTCCAATAGGTCCAGGCCGGCCGCGGAATCCGCCCACGCGGAATCCTTCCTCGCGCAGGTACGTACGCTCGGTCTCCATGTCCCTGCGCCATCGCCGCTGTTGCCGTTTGACGATGGGCAGTGGCAGGCCAGCGAGCAATACCGCGTGCTGCGTACCAGGATCGTGCAACACCCCAAACGGCCCCGCCTGATCGTCATTTCGAGCGCCGCGCCGGGGGACGGGAAGAGCATCAGCGCCATCAACATCGCGGCGACCCTGTCCTTGAAGAGCGAAGCCCGCGTCCTTCTGGTGGACGCGGATTTTCGGAAATCGGCGATCCACGTCCAACTGGGGCTTCCCGAAGCGCCCGGCCTTACCGATGTGCTGAGCGGCACCTGCAGCCCCGAGGAGGCCCTGGTGAATGCCCGCGAGCTTCCCAACCTTTACCTGATGTGTGCTGGAACGCCCCCCGCCAATCCAGTCGAGCTGCTCGACAGCTCGCCATGGCCGGCTCTGTGCGCCCAAATGCGCAGCCTGTTCCACTATGTGGTCGTGGATTCGCCGCCGGTGGCGGCGGTGGCGGACTACGATCTCATTCAAGCGCCTTGCGACGGGGTAGTCCTGGTCGTGCGCCCGGATCACACGCCCCGGCAGTTGTTGCGCCGGTCGCTGGAGATCGTAGCCAAGGAGAAACTCCTCGGGGTGGTGCTGAATTGTGTGCCGGAGTGGTTCCTGGCGACCAGCACGAGTCCGAACTATTACTACTATTCCAAAGGCAACGGCCCGCGCAAGGTCGACCCCCTGGCGCGCCACGCACGCTGAGCCCGCGCGCTGCGCCTACGGAGTCGGTATCACCGCCGTGGCGGGAGTCGAAAAAACGCTCTCGATGCCGCTAGTGTCCACGGCCGTCGACGCATAGAAGTAGCTTTGCCCCGCCTGAACACTATTGTCCGTGTAAGTGGTGCCCACGATCAACGACGTGTTCACCTTGGTGAACGGCCCGGTCGAGGAGAGCCCGCGGTACACGTTGTAGCCAGCCACGTTCGCCGATGCGCTGGCGGTCCAATTCAACGTAACGCTGTGCCCATTTCCGGTGAGACAGGATCCGGTCAGGAACGCGTTCGTCACCCGCTGGACGACCACCACGTTGCACACCCCGGCGCCGGCGACGGTGCTCGTGCACGGCGCCAACCCGAGCGCCATGTTCACCGCCGACTGCACGTCGGCGACGTTGACCGCTCCATTCTGGTCCAGGTCGCAGGCGTTGACAGCCTGGGCCCAGGACGAAACAGGAAGCAGAAACAGACCCGCTGCCACCGCGGCCACGCTCCCGTGACGCATGCGGCAAGATCCGTTGTTCGCCATATCCATAAACCTCTTCATTTTCTGCATTCGCTCAGCCCGGCCCGCCTGTGAGGCGCCGACTCCGCGGAGATTGCCCTTTCGTGGCCTACATTCCAGATCTTTAATCGTATCACCCGCTCATTCAATGCTATCGAAAGTTTGCCGGCTGGTGGAACAAAAGTTAGGGATCGCACCCTGAAAAGCCACCGGCTTGGTGAGGTTCCTCACGGAGATTTTCGTCAGAAAGTGAATTTGATCTGCGATTCCAGCCGCCGGTTGTTGGCCGTTTCGTAGAATCCTTCGCCGTTTTGCCCGCCGGCAATCTGGTTGGCCAATCCGAAGTACGGCGACGTGATATTTCCGATAATCGGGCCTGGATTTGTATGATTCAGCACGTTGCGGATGGACAGGCCGATGCTCAGGTTCGCGCGGTGCGCCGTGGTGGGGGCGCCGATGAGGCCGCCCAGGCCGCGGCCCGTGGCGGCCTGCATGGGGTTGCCGGCCCCGCCTCCGGGGCGCGCATCGCCGCCCGAAGTGCCGCGTTCCTTGCCGAACCCGATGACCTTCGCGATGCGCAGGTTCACATTGTATTGGCCCGGCCCGCGTCCGAAATTCCTCGACAGGAGCCGCTCGCCGGGAGCCGGATTGGGATCGAGCAGGCCGTACGCCGTCGGGATGAGGCCGGGTCTGTTCGCATCGGCGGCGATTCCGGGCCGCGCGTTGAACAGCGTGGTGCCGTAAAGATCGTGGCCGGCGGTGATATCGAACGGCGCGCCCGATTGCATCACCACGAAGGGACTGATGCGCACCGCCCACTTGAGGTTGATCGATCCGCCGATAGTCGCCCGATGATGCACATCGGTGGCCGCGGGACCGTACTCGCCCGCCAGGCTGTACGGATTCGCGGGAAACGTGCCGAGGCCATCGCTGTTGCTATGCGCGCGATTGAACACATAGAAACCGAACAGCGAGAAGCCCGCATTCAGCCGCGCGTTTATGTTGGAGATCAACTGGTTCTGGTTGTAGAGCCCGGACGATTCCATCAGGTCGGCCGCTCCGGGGCGTCCCAGCGGAAAGACGCCGCTATTCGGCACGCCGGGAACAAAAGTGCCGGGCAGCGGGGCATTGATGTCCGCGGAGCGCAGCACGTGCAGCGCGTGCGAATTCGTGTACGTGACGGCCAGGGTGGTGTTGCGCGGCAATTGGCGCTCCACGGTGACCGCCGATTGCAGAAGGTAGGGCGCGCGCAGACGCGAGCTGACCTGTTGGATCGTTTGCCCCTGCTCAAAACCGGCCACGGCCGCCAGCGAAGGAAGATCCGGATAGAAATCGGGATCGGCGACTACATACTGCTGCTGCACCACGCCGTTGTAGCGCGCCGCGGCCAGCCTGCCCGCGAGCGGAAAGCGGTCGTAGAAGATTCCGAATCCCGCGCGCAGCACGGTCCTGGCGCGCTTCCCGGCGCCGCCCGCGGGCGCCCAGGCGAAGGCCACGCGCGGCGCGATGTCGCCTCGGCCGTGAATGTTGCTCTGCGTCTCGTAGCGCAATCCCAGGTTCACAGTGAAGTTCGGCCGCACGCGCCATTCGTCGCCGGCGAAGATTCCGGCGTCCACCTGGTTCGCCGCCAATGCGGCAATTCCGCCGTTGACGCTGAACTGCGTGGCGCCTCCGCCCAGGGCGCGAATCTGTGCCGGTGTGTCGTGAAACTGCGTGAACAGCAGCGTGCGCCGGTAGCGTTCGATGGAAGTAATGGGCGCCAGCACATTCTGGCCCTGGGCATCGGACACGGGCCGGTTCTGCGCGTCCAGCACCGGGGCCAGCGCGCCGCCGGCGAAAGTGAAGGTGCCGTTGAAATTCTGCGGCGAAACGCTGTCGTCGCTCTGGCGGCGCACGCGGACGCCGAAACGCCACGCGTGCGCGCCTTTCGCCAGCGACGTGTAGTTCTGCAGCTCGTAGTTGTTTTGCGTGTCGAAGGTGCGGCCCAGGGTGGCGCCTCCGCCGTTGAACGATTGCAGCACCTGGATGGCGGGCGCGGCGGTGTTGGCGATCGCCTGCGTGGCGCTGCGATAAAACTGGAAGCGCGTTTCATTCACCGCCTTGCCAAGCAAAACCGTGCCGGCCGCCTGCACCGTCTGGTTGGTGAATTGCGAGTGATAGCCCCGCGAGGCCAGGTCGAAGCCGCCAATCCCGCCGTCGCGCACGTCGGAGTGGGTGATGCCGTAGCGGAACGTGAGCGTGTTGTTCTCGCGAAGCTGGTAGTCGATGCGCGGGCTGACGTTGGTGTATCGTCCCGGCGTGACCAGCACGGCTGCCAACGGCTGGACCGCCAGCGTCTCGGGATTCACCGTGACGGCGTTGGTAATGGAGCCGTTGTCCACCATGTTGCGCTGGGCGTCCACCGTGAAGGACGACTTTCTGGTGAGCGGCCCGCCGGCGTTGCCTTCCAGCTCGTTGAGGAGGAAATACGCCTTCTCGGGCGCATAGGGATTGCGCGTGTTCCAGAAGTCGTTGGCGAAATTCCACTGGGCGGTGCCGCGATACTTGTCCGCGCCCGGCTTGGTGAAGATCTCGATCTTGCCGTAGCCCAGCTTGTCGTACTCCGGCGAGAAGGGATTCTGATTGATGCGAATCTCGCGGATCGATTCCTTGGGCGGCAACTGTCCGCCGCTGAATCCGTCGATGAAGATGGAGCCGCCGCTGGGGCCGGCGGAGGGCCCGGCGAGCGCTTGCAGATCTGCCGCAAGATCGTCGGGATCGTCGGCGAGGGCGTCGAGATCGGCGCCCCGCAGCACCACCGCGCTGGCGTTGCCCGCGGCATCCGTGCTCAACGCGGGAGCGGCGTTCTCCTGAACCGTCACTTTCTCCGACATCGGCGCGACGTTCAGAACCAGGTTCAGAACCTGCAGCCCGGATTTGAGGGTGACCTTTGCAGGCTGGGTCTGCCTCAAGTGCGGCGCCGATGTCCGGACCGAATATTCCCCGGGCGGCACGCCGGCGAAGGAGTACGTGCCTCTTTCGTCCGCGATGGTGTTCCGGACCGGCCCCGCGGCCCCGGTCAGCGCGACCCTGGCCCCGGGAATCACCGCCCCGCTCTCATCTGTCACCTGGCCGCGCAGAGCCGCGGTCTGCGCGAACGTGGCGGGCGCGGCCAGCAGGGCGAGGAGACACAGGTGCCGAATCATCTTCCGGTTGTTCAACAATTGTACCCGCTCGCCGGGCGATGAAGTTATCCGCCGGCGCCGACGGGGACGCGCTGTGCTTCCAGCCAGCGGTACCAGGCATCGAAGCCCTCGCCGGTGGTGCAGGAGACATTCACGATTTCGATCTGCGGATTCACGCGGCGGGCATTGTCGTGAGCGAGGCCGGCATCGAACGGCACGTACGGCAGCAGGTCGATCTTATTCAGCACCATGAGGTCGGCGCGATAGAAGGTGGCCGGGTATTTCAGCGGCTTGTCTTCGCCCTCGGTGACGCTCAACACCACGACGCGGGCCTTTTCGCCCAGATCGTAGCTGGTGGGGCACACCAGGTTGCCGACGTTCTCCACGAACAGAATGTCGAGCGACTCGAGCGGCCAGCCCTCCAGGCCGCGCTGCACCATGCGGGCATCCAGGTGGCAGGTGCCTCCGGTTGAGATCTGGCGCACGGGGAAACCATAGCGGGCCAGGCGGCGGGCGTCGTTGTCGGTCTGGATATCGCCCGTGAGGACGGCCACGCGCCGGCCGGCATCGAAGCCGGCGAGGGTGCGCTCGAGCAGCGCCGTCTTCCCCGATCCCGGCGCGCTGATGAAGTTGACGCATAGCGTGCCGTTGCGCTCGTAGATGGCGCGCAATTCGGCTGCGATGCGGTCGTTCTCACTGAGTACTTTGCGCTCCATAGGAATGCGGTTCATGTCTCTTCGATCTCCATATAAGCGAATTCGAGCTCGTCCCCTCCGGCAAGCACCGTTTCCTCCGAGTTGCATTGCGGGCAGGTGAAAGGGAATTCAGTAGCGGGAAAGATTTCGCCGCAGTGCCGGCAACGGTTGCGGCGGGGACAGTATTCCAGGTCCAGGACGAGCGGCTCCAGATCGCTGCCCGATACCAGCGCTTCAAAGCAAAACCGCAGAGACTCGGGGTCCACCGCGGCCAGTTCTCCCACGCGCACGCCGACCTTCAGCACCCGCGCCCCCTGGCGAATTTCGGATTCGTGGCGAACGGCATCGAGCACCGAGTTGGCGATTCCCATTTCGTGCATGGCGGTCAGCAGATCCTGGGCAACTGATCTCCGGCCAGCATATCCACCATTCGCGACGTGCCCAGCACGGTGCGCATGGTGACCATGCCGGGGTTGCCTTCGGTGACGCTGCCGATGATCTGCGCACCCGCGCCCAGGGGATGGCGGCGCATGGCCTCGAGCAACGGCGCGGCGTCTTCGGGAGCGACAATGGCGACGAGCTTGCCCTCGTTGGCCACGTACAGCGGATCGAGCCCCAGCAACTCGCAGGCGCCCTCGACCTCCGGCCGGACGGTAATCGCGCGCTCGTCGAGCCGGATGCTCACCTGCGACTGCTGGGCGATCTCGTTCAGAGTACTGGAGACGCCGCCGCGCGTGGGATCGCGCAGGCAGCGGATGCCGCGCGCCGCCGCCAGCATGGCGGCCACCAGGGTATGCAAGGCGGCCGAATCGCTCTCCACGGGACTCTCGAATTCGAGTCCCTCGCGCTCGGCCAGGATGGCGATGCCGTGCTCGCCGATGGACCCGCTCAGAATGACGCGATCCCCCGGCCTGGCCTGGTTGGCCGAGAGATGCACCCCGTCGGGAACCACGCCGATGCCGGTGGTATTGATGAACAGCCCATCGCCGCTGCCTTTCTCCACCACCTTGGTATCGCCGGTAATCACGCGCACGCCGGCCGCCTCGGCGGCGCGGGCCAGAGAGGCCACCACGCGGCGCAGCGTTTCGGTGGGCAGTCCTTCTTCCAGGATGAACGCCACGGTGAGGTACAGCGGCGTGGCGCCGCCCATGGCGAGGTCGTTTACCGTGCCGTGGACGGACAGCGAACCGATGTCGCCGCCCTTGAAGAAGAGCGGCTTCACTACGAACGAATCGGTGGTAACGGCCAGGCGGGCGCCGTTGATGGTGACCACCGCCTGATCGTCCAGGCAATCCAGAACCGGGTTGGAGAACGACGGCAGGAAGATTTCGCGCATCAGCTCGGCGCTGAGCGTTCCGCCGCTGCCGTGCCCCAGCAGGATCTGGTCCTTCAGGCGCAGCGGGACCGGACAACTGAGCGCGTTCATGACGCCACCGTGTGCCGGCGGTACCGGTAATACGCCGCGCAGGCGCCCTCGGCGGAAACCATGGGCGCGCCCAGCGGGTTCTCAGGCGTGCAGCGGACGCCGAACGCGGTGCATTCGAACGGCTTCTTCAAGCCTTGCAGCACCAGGGCGCTGATGCACTCGGGCGGCTCGGGCACTTCGATTTCCGACAGCCCGAACACCTTCTCGGCGTCGAACGCGGCGAATTCGGGCCGCAGACGCCAGCCGCTCATGGGGATATTTCCGATGCCGCGCCATTTGCGGCCGGCCGTTTCAAATACCTGCTCGACTATGCGTTGCGCCGGGAGATTGCCATCGCGGCTCACCGCGCGCACGTACTGGTTCTCCACCTCGGCGCGGCCCTCCTCCAGTTGCGCCACCAGCATGGAGATCGCCTCCAGAAGATCGACCGGCTCGAATCCGCCCACCACGATGGGCACATGATACCGCGCCGCCAGCTCTTCGTAATCGCGGTAGCCCATGACGGTGCACACGTGTCCCGGCGCGATGAAGCC
This sequence comes from Terriglobia bacterium, assembly GCA_020073615.1. Taxonomy (GTDB): domain Bacteria; phylum Acidobacteriota; class Terriglobia; order Bryobacterales; family Bryobacteraceae; genus JADGNR01. The sequence continues at coordinate 9,913 of JAIQEX010000006.1, read as the reverse complement.
CTGCACGCGATTGGCGGGCGAGTCCAGCAGCACGCGGATGGCGGGCGGCACCAGCACGTGAGAAACCAGCATGGAGAAGTTCCGCAGCCCCTCGCGCCGCGCCTGCCACACGGTCATGGCGTTGGCGGGCGCGGTGGTTTCGAAGCCGATGGCGAAGAACACCACCTTGCGGTCCGGGTTGGCGCGCGCGATCTTCACCGCCTCCATGGGCGTGTAGGCGATGCGTACGTCGCCGCCCTGCCCCTTGACGCGGAACAGGTCGGAAGAAGAGCCGGGGACGCGCAGCATGTCGCCATAACTGACGAAGATCACGTCGGGCCGCGACGCGATCTCGATGGCCTTGTCCACCACTTCGAGCGCCGTCACGCAGACCGGGCAGCCCGGCCCATGCACCAGCTCCACCTGCTTGGGGATGAGCTCGTCGATGCCATACCGCATCAGCGTGTGGGTCTGACCGCCGCAGATCTCCATCAGCACCCACGGGCGTGTGACCTGCTTCGCCATCTTCTGGACCAGCGCCTGGGCGATCTGCGGGTCGCGGTACTCGTCGATGTATTTCATTGGTCCCCCTCGACGCCCGCCTTGAGGCCCTCCCCTTCGAGCAGACCCATTTGCTCCAGGAGGTCGTAGGTGCGCCGGGCTTCCTCGGCGTCCACGCGGCTGATGGCAAAGCCGACGTGGACGATCACGTAATCGCCCACGTTCGCCTCGGGCACGAAATCCAGGTAGGCCTGGCGGGTGATGCCGCCGAACTGGATGATTCCCACGCGATTATCGACTTGTTGTTCGACTTCCAGAATCTTCCCCGGAACGGCTAAGCACATGGCGATCTCTCCCTGGCGATTCGAGAAATACGGATATTAAGTACTCTAAGTCTTTAGAATAGACCGATGGTATGGAAAAAGTCAACAGTTGCGATGCCGTCGATCCGGTCCGGTTGTAGAAAAGCACCACAGGCTCCGTGGGCGGCCGGAATGGCCGAGGGTCTTACGCGGGTGGCCGGAGCCGCCCGCCGATCAAACGCGGTGCGCCGCGCGGCCCCCGTGTCCCGGCTCCAGGTTTTGCGGGCTCGTGCAAGTGCTCTGGCGGGGCAGGCCCGCAACGAGCGATAATGAATCGGATGCCAAAGTATGAATCAACCTAGAAGCAGTTCTCCGATTGCCGCGGCCGCGGTGCTCTCCTGCCTGCTCCTTCCCGCCGGACTTCGCGCGCAGACGCTGAAGCCCGAAACCGTGCACGATTTCGATTGCTACGTGCAGTCCGCCGAAGAGCGGATGAACGCCCGCAAGGCCTTTCTGGTGGCCGATTCCGATGCCGCGCTCAACGGCCAGATCGTGCGCGAGAAGCGCGTCCAGACCATCGCGCCCAACGGCGCCAACCCGCACAAGCTGGCCGGAGCGCAGCTCTACGACTGGATCGGCTCCGTCTTTATCCCCGGCGCCAGCCTGGACAAACTGGTGCGCATGCTGCAGGACTACGATCATCGCGCGCAGTATTTCAGCGAGACCATCGGTTCTTCCAAACTCTTGTGCCGCACGGGGGACAACCGCTTCCGCTACACCATGCGCCTGAAGGAGCCCGCCGTCATCGACGTGGAAAGCGACGTGACATGGGAGCGCGTGGACCAGCACCGCTGGAGCTGCCGGTCGTTATCCACCAAGGTCGCCGAAGTGGGCAAGGACCACGGCTACCTGCGGCGGCTGGATTCCTATTGGCGTTTCGCGGAGACCGATAAAGGGGTCTACGTGGAAGGCGAGACCATCACCCTGAGCGACGAATTCGGCGGCATGTCGCGCGCGCTGGGCTCGATGTTTATGGGCATCAATCCGGAGAAATCGCTGAAGCATTCGCTCACCTCGATGCGCGAGAGCGTGCTGAAGCCGGGCCTCGAAATCCCGGCGCTGCCCACGGGGCTGCCGGATTGCGGCGAGCCGTATCATACGGGCGGGTGCGTGGCCCAAACCAAACGCTAATCGGCCGGGACCCGTTATGCCGGAACCCAGCTTGGATTTCGATTTCATCGTGATCGGCTCCGGCTTTGGCGGCAGCGTGGCGGCGCATCGCCTGACCGAGAAGGGCTACCGCGTGGCGGTCATGGAGATGGGCCGCCGCTGGACGCCGGAGACCCTGCCGGCCACGAGCTGGTCGATCGCGCGCTGGATCTGGCGGCCCGCCATCGGGCTGCACGGCTTCTTCAACATCGAACCGTTCCGCCACGTGCTGATCCTGCACGGCTGCGCCGTGGGCGGCGGCTCCATCACCTACGCCAATACCCTGCTGGTGCCGCGGGACACGATCTGGGAGAACGGATCGTGGGCCGGCCTGGCGCCGTGGAAGACGGAGATGCCGGCCCACTACGCCACCGCCATGCGCATGCTGGGCGTCACCGAGAACCGCATTCTGGGGCCGGCGGACCACATCCTCAAGCAGGCGGCCGGCGCCGCGGGCGTGGGCGGTACCTACTACCGCACCCGGGTGGCCGTGCTCGAAGCTCCCGAGGGCGAGGCCGGAGGTTGCGCCTGCCCGGACCCGTACTTCGGCGGCGAGGGCCCCGAGCGCGCCACCTGCGTGGCCTGCGGCGGCTGCATGATGGGGTGCCGCTACAACGCCAAGAACACTCTCGACAAGAACTACCTCTACTTCGCGGAAAAGCACGGCGCCCGCGTCTTCGCCGAAACCCGGGTGGTGGATGTGGCGCCGCTCGGCGGCAAGGCCGACGGCAGCGAGGGGTACGAAGTGCGGACGGTGAAATCCACGGCCCGGTTCGCCAGGGAACCGCGCCGCTTCACCTGCCGCGGCGTGGTCTTCGCTGCCTCCGCCCTGGGCACTCTGGACCTGCTGCTGCGTCTCCAGGAGAAGGAATCGCTGCCCGCCATCAGCGCACGGCTGGGCCAGCGCGTGCGCACCAACTGCGAGTCGCTGATCGGAGTGCGCGTGCCGGGCAGCCGCGACGATCTCTCGCTGGGCATCGCCATCGGCTCCGGCTTCTACCTCGACGAGCACACCCACATCGAGGCCACGCGCTACCCCGCGCGTTCCGACGCCATGGGCCTGCTGGCCACCCTGCTGACCGATGGCCGGCCGGGGTTTGGGCGCGTCCTGCTCTGGCTGCGCAACCTGGCCGCCGGGATGCTGCGCCATCCCATCCGCACCGCGCGCTGCCTGCATCCCTTCGGCTGGGCGCGGGAGTCGATGATCCTGCTGTGTATGCAGACCCTCGACGGCCACATCGCCATGCGCCTGGGGCGGCCGTGGTTCTGGCCGTTCCAAAGGACGCTGGTGAGCGAGGGCCGGCGCATCCCCACGTACATTCCGCAGGCCAATGAATTTGCGCGCAAGGTGGCGGCGCTGCTGGGCGGCACGCCCATGAGCATGGTCTCGGAAATCCTGTTCGATATTCCCGGGACCGCACACATTCTGGGCGGATGCCCCATGGCCGGCTCGGCGGCGCTCGGCGTGGTCGATTACCGCAACCGCATGTTCGGCTACCGCAACATGTACGTGTGCGACGGCAGCGTGCTGGCGGCCAACCTGGGGGTCAACCCGAGCCTCACCATTTGCGCCGTCACCGAGCGGGCCATGAGCTACATCCCGCCCGCGGCCGAGACGCGCTGGAACGATGCCGCGGAAGATCGCGGCAACGCGTGACCCCGGCGGATCGGCCGCAACGCTAGCGAGGTCGTGCCTCGGACCGGACAGCACTCCCGGCAGTTTCACTCGACGCGCGGAGAACGCGGAGATCACGCGGAGAAGCCCCAATTACACCGGTTTCTCCGTGAACTTCGCGCGCCGTTTCGCACGCTGGCGCTTCTCCTGGGCCTCTTCCCGCAGGATCGCTTCTTTCGGCACCGTTAGCACCTTACGGAGTGCCACGTCCAGGCGTTCGGATGGCGTGCCGCCTTCGGGGAAATGAATGGGCGGAGGGGTCTTCATCTGGTCACATGATATCGCCGTAAACGTTCTGCTACAATCGCTCTGAAAAGGTTAGGGATAGCTGGAGGGTGCCACCGCAAATGGCACCTCATAGGTGAAATTCGAGACGCTTTCATCTTAGATCTTAGGAGGAGTTAAGAAAATAATATGGTCAATCGCAGGATGGTCATGTGTGCCGGCGAGGCGAGATCGTGTAGTTCCACGCCGGATGAACTTTGTGGCGCCTGAGCTGGATTTCGTCAAGCTGCTCGTCAGACACTTTGATTCCGGTCTCATACTCGTTCGTGTCCAACACTGCCTTGACTTTGAGCCCGGTGCGGGTCTTGGTGCCACCGATCAGGTTGATGGTCGGCTTGCTTGCGGGGCCTGCCGCCAAGCCGCGTCTTGCGTGCAGCGGCCATGCGGCGGTAATGCTCCGTGCCGAGCTTTCGAGCGGTGGAGCTGCCGCCCTTATGCCCCAGGATGGCAGCGGGCTTGGGGCTCTGCTTCAGCATGTCATCCATGAGGCGCATTGAGGATTTCAGCAAGTCCAGTGCGGCGGGCGTGCGGTTTTCGGGGAGTGTGATCGTGGTGGAGATCAGCAGTTCCGTTTCCTCCGCCATGTCTTTGAGGGCTTGGAGGCTGTTGCGGTCGGATGGCATACTTCCATCGTAAGCCCCACGGCCCAAAAGCCGATTTTTCCGTCAACGCAACTTTCAGACACTCCGAGCGGCGGCACCGCGCACCGGGCGGGTTACAATCGTCATGTATGCGCCGGCTCTTGTTTTTCCTGGCTTCGGCGGCGATGGTGTTCGCCCAGAAGCGGCCGTTCGATGTCAACGCGATGATGGAGTTGAAACGGATCGGCGATCCGCAGATCTCGCCCGATAGCCGCTGGGTGACGTTCACGGTGCAGACCGTGGATGTGGCCGCCAACCGCAAGCCGCAGCAGATCTGGACGGTCGCGCTCGAGGGCGGCGCGCCGCGCCAGCTCACGCATGACGGGGAGGCCAACCAGCGGGCGCGCTGGTCGCCCGATTCGCGGCGGATCGCGTACATCTCCGACCGCGGCGGGTCGTCGCAGATCTGGCTGATGGATGCCGATGGCGGGAACGCGAAGCAGGTGACCAGCCTGGCCACCGAGGCCGATGGCGTGCTCTTCTCGCCCGACGGCAAGAACCTGCTGTTCACCAGCGACCTGTACCCTGAGTGCGGCGCCGACGACGCCTGCAACAAACGGAACCTGGACGCGGAGAAGAGCAGCAAGGTGAAGGCGCACATTTACACCGAGCTGCTCTACCGGCACTGGACCAGGTGGCAGACCGCGCGGCGCAGCCACCTGCTGGTGGTTCCGGTGGCGGGTGGGGCGCCCAAGGACCTGACGCCGGGCCCGCGCGACGTGCCACCGTTTTCGCTGGGCGGGCCGGACGATTACGACATTTCGCCCGATGGCGCGGAGGTCTGCTACGCGATGAATGCCGACCCGGTGCCCGCCATCAGCACGAATTCCGACCTCTACGTGGTTTCGATCAAGGGCGGCGAGGCGCGCAAGATTACAGCCACGCCGGGCGCCGATGTGAGCCCGCGCTATTCGCCCGGCGGCAGGTACCTCGCGTGGCGCGCCCAGTTCCGCGCCGGTTACGAAAGCGACCGGTTTCGGCTGATGGTGCTGGAACGGAGCACGGGAAAGGTCAGCAACCTGACCGAGACGCTGGACCGGTGGGTCAACAGCTTCGCGTGGACGCCGGATGCGGCGCAACTGTTCTTCACCACCGGAGACCGCGGGCGGCAGGCCATCCAACTGATTCCGGTCAACGGCGGCGCAGTGCGCATGGCGGCCTCCGGCGACAGCGAGCTGGACGACATGCAGTTGACGCGCAACGGCAAGACCATGGTCTACACGCAGCAGACCGGCGTCTCGCCCAACGAGATCTATCGCGCGGCTTCTACGGGCGGCGCGCCGGTGGCGCTCACCCATCTCAACGACCAAACGCTGAACGCCCACCAGCTCATGCCGCTCGAGGAGCTCTGGGTGGACGCCGCCGACGGCTCGCGCGTCCAGAGTTTCGTGGTGAAGCCCTATGGCTTTGAGGCCGGGCGCAAGTACCCCGTGCTGATGCTGATCCACGGCGGCCCGCAGGGTTTCTGGGGACATAGCTGGTCGTACCGCTGGAATGCGCAGGTATTCGCCGCGGCGGGCTACCTGGTGGTGATGCCCAATCCGCGCGGATCGACCGGCTACGGGCAGAAGTTCATCGACGAGATCAACGAGGACTGGGGCGGCAAACCGTTCGACGACATCATGACGGTGACGGACCACGTGGCGTCCGACCTGCCGTATGCCGACGCGGCCAAGATGGGCGCGGCCGGCGCTTCTTACGGCGGCTACATGATCGATTGGATTCTCGGCCACACGCAGCGCTTCAAGGCGCTGGTGACGCACGATGGCGTGTACGACCTGGCCCACGAATTCGGCGCCACCGAGGAGCTCTGGTTCCCGTTGTGGGAAAACGGAGGAACTCCCTGGGACAAGCCCGAGGAATACGCGAAGATGTCGCCCAGCCGTTATGTGAAAGACTTTCACACGCCCACCCTGGTGGTCCACGGCGAGCAGGATTTCCGCGTGCCCTACGAGCAGGGGATGCAGCTCTTCACGGCGCTGCAGATGCAGAAGGTCCCGTCCAAACTTCTGCTCTTTCCCGATGAAGGCCACTGGGTGCTGAAGCCGCAGAACAGCCAGCTCTGGTACAAGACGGTGCTCGACTGGCTCGATTCGTGGGTGAAAAAGTGAAGTTCCTCCTGGGCATCGGTTTCGTCCTGATCGTGGCCGTCACGGTGATCTTCGCGTTGGGCGAGCACACCGGTTTGCGCATGGCGCCGGCGGTGCAGACTATCGGGGCCGCCACGCCGGTGACGGTGGAGATCGCAAATCCTCACGGCGTGCGCCGCGTGAACGCATACCTGGAGCAGAACGGAGCGCAGTACCCGGTGTACCAGGAGACTGCCCCGGCGCACCGGCTGTTCTGGAGCCGGCATCAGCCCGCGCGGCGCGTCACCTTCGAGGTGGGACGCAACAAAGCGCCCAATCTCAAGGAAGGCAAGGCGCGGCTGGTGGTGGAGGCGGTGTCGAACGACCTGCGCGCTGCCAGCAACACCGCGGCGTTCGAGGTCAACGTGATTCTGACGCTGCCGCGCGCGGTTCCCGACGAGGCGCAGCACTACATCAATCAGGGCGGCATGGAACTGGTGACCTTCACGCCCAGCGGTTCGTGGAGCGAAGCCGGCGTCAAAGTGGGCAAATACACGTTTCGCAGTTTCCCGCTGCCGGGGCGGGCGGACCAGCGCTTCTCCATGTTCGCGTATCCCTGGGACCTGGCGGCGGATATCACGCCGCTGGTCTACGCGCGCAACCAGGCGGGCACGGAAGCCACCGCGCACTTCTGGTTCAAACTGTTCCCCAAGAAGTTTCGCGTGCGCGATTTTCCGGTGGACGATGCGCTGCTGGACAAGCTGGTGAACTCGGTCGACCCCACGGGCACGCTGGCGCCGGGGCCGGACACGCTCGCGCGCTTTCTCAAGATCAACGGCGAGATGCGGCGCAAGAACAACCAGCAGCTCGCCGACCTGCGGTTCAAGACCGAAGAGAAGATCCTGTGGAACGGGCCGTTCATTCACTACGGCAAGGAAGAGTCGATGTTCGCCGACGTGCGCAATTACATCTACAAAGGCAAGGCGGTGGACCAGCAGGTGCACCTGGGCTTCGATCTTTCGGACGTGCAGAACGCGCCGGTGAACGCCGCCAACGACGGCCGCGTGGTGTGGGCGTCGGACCTGGGCATTTACGGGAACTGCGTGGTGCTGGATCACGGCTACGGGCTGCAATCGATTTACGGCCACCTGAACCGCATCGACGTAAAGGTGGGCGACATGGTGAAGAAGGGCGGGCCCATGGGAGTGGCCGGCTCGACCGGGCTGGCGGGCGGCGTGCACGTGCATTTCAGCATGCAGGTGGACGGCGTGCAGGTGAACCCGCGCGAGTGGTGGGACGAGCACTGGATCAAGGACCGCATCCTGAGCAAGCTGGAGCCCGGCAGCGCGGGAAGGCAAAGCACATCGCGGACGGAATCGGCCGCGGGCCCGCCGCACCGGCCCACCGGGAGAAGCAGGGCGGCACGGCGCCAGCGGCAGAGATAGGGCGACTAAACGAGCAAGGCGCTCGGCAGGCCGAACCGATAGTGCTTCTGCTTGCGGAGTCCAGCGCGCAAAGTGTCGCGGCAGCCCGTTCCATCGCGAGTAGCCACAAGCGGCGGGGAGTTACCGAGTTCTCGATGGAGTTACTGTGCGACGTCAGCCAAGTTGTGTAGAATCGAGGTGCTCAGCCTGAGAGGGCTTGGACAACGCTCGTGGCGGAAAGCCGGTGCCATGGATACGGAGAGATCCAAGCTGCTTTAAGCTGCTTACAGAACGAGTGAACCTCCGACTGGTCCTTACGGCTGTGATAATAGCCGTCGTCGGCGGCATTGCATTGATGCTCTCAGGAATGGAGGATACATGGAAAGGACACCAGCAGTGGCAAATCCTTCTCAGGACCCTTGGCTCCTCACTGATTGTCACCGGCGGACTCACGATGATCTGGAATTTCGTAGCCAAGCGGGCATTCATGGAGGAGGTCTTAGCGAAGGCGGGCATTGCGAAGGAACTTCAATTCGCTGGCATTAAGCAAATAACAGGCGCCTTCTATTCTATAGAGACGTTACGTGGTCCGCTCTCCTTAAGATAAGACAGTGAAGAAGCTCGGCCTTTTCTTTGCATACGCCCAAACGTGGAGGCATATGCACACGGAGGACCTCCAAAGGCTCATTGCTGTCCAAAATAGCCCGATAAGTACGGCGGCCTGACGACTGCGCGAACAGGCCGATCCCCTGTACGCTGAAGTGGGTTCGAGCAAGAACCACTCGCAGAGAAAAGAGGATCAGCCGTGACTCAAGTATGTAGCGTGTTTTCGCAGTTATTGCAACTGTTTTCCCGCGGGGAATTCGCGCGGGCGGTGAAGCAACACTCCGCAGAACGGAACGCCAAGGGGTTCACCTGCTGGGTCAGTTCGTGGCGATGTTGTTTTGTCAGGTGGCGCAGCTGAAGTCCTTGCGGGAGGTTTGCATGGGCTTGGCCGGGTGTGAAGCGCCGCTAAAGCATTTGGGCATCATCGAGACTCCCAAGAAATCGACGCTGGCGTATGCCAATGAAAACCGGCCGTGGGAACTCTACCAGACGGTCTTCAATCAACTGCTGGAAAAATGCCAGACGGAGGTGGCCGCGCGAGGCGGTCGCAAGAAGTTCCGGTTCAAGAACAAGCTGGTGAGCCTGGACGGCAGCATTATCGATCTGTCGGCAAGTAGGTTCGACTGAGTGGTTTGCGGAAATGACCGGGGAGGGCGTCTTTTTCGTGACGCGGATGAAGACCAACACCGTCTATGCGGTGGAGGAAGAGTGCGAGGTGCCGGAAAAGGGGAAGGTGCGGCGCGACCAGATCATCAGCCTGCCGGCACTGAGGAAGGCGGGCGAGGAGCCTGTGCTGTTCCGGCGCATCGAGTATTGGAACGAGGACAAGCGGGAAATTCTGGTGTTCTTCACCAACCTGCTGCACTTGGCGGCATCGACCATTGCCGCCATCTACAAGGACCGCTGGAAAGTGGAATTGTTTTTTGGGTTCGTCAGAAAAACTCGTGGGTTGATTCGGGCTCGGGCAGTTTGCCAAGTGAGTGATAGAGCGCGAGTTCGAGGCAGCGGAAGGTGCGGAACCCGTAAGATTTTCGGTTCGTCTGGGGAATCTGTGGGTAACTTGCGGGTCTCAGCGTTGGGATTGAGTGAGGAAACGGTGAAACTTCCGGCAGGTTGAGTCGAAGGTGCGTTGCTCGTCTTCCCAGCCGTTATGGATCAGCGGACCGCCGTCCTCATGGATCACGGTTCGAACAAGTTGTTCCGCGGAGCTCTTTCTGAGACG
>JAIQEX010000005.1 GCA_020073615.1 Terriglobia bacterium | reverse complement strand
ATCATTGGCGAGAACTGCTTGCAGTTCTCCACTGTCGACCGGAGCCATCTACCGGATTATGCCCGATCTTCAGACCCGGCGGAAATATACCTCGTCGGTCTGAGGCGGAGCCTCGTTAGAATCTCATCCAGGGCGTCCTGTCGCGCGGGTGGGACGGAGGCTTCTCCCAGGCTGCTACCATGGTATTTACTCCCGAAAATGGATCCGCACAAAGTCGATCTGAAGCAGACCATCAATCTGCCGAAAACCGCTTTCTCCATGAAGGCCAACCTGCCGCAGGCCGAGCCCAAAATGCTCGAGCGGTGGGCGCACGAGAAGCTGTACGAGCGCATTCGCGCGGCGCGCGCCGGCCGGCCCACCTACATCCTGCACGACGGTCCGCCGTACGCCAACGGACCCATCCACCTGGGCACGGCGTTCAACAAGATCCTGAAAGATTTCATCGTCAAGTCGAAGACCATGGCGGGATTCGATTCGCCCTACGTGCCGGGGTGGGACTGCCACGGGCTGCCCATCGAAACCAGGGTGGATCAGGAACTCGGCGCCAAGAAGGCGCACATGTCGGCGGTGGAGATCCGCCGCGCCTGCCGCCAGTACGCCGAAAAGTATATCGACCTGCAGCGCCGCGATTTCATCAGGCTGGGCGTCCTGGGGCGGTGGGACGATCCGTACCTTACGATGAGCGCGCACTACCAGTCGGTGATCGCCGGCGCATTCGTGGATTTTCTTGCGGGCGGGTACGTGTACAAGGGCCTCAAGCCGGTCCACTGGTGCATCAAGGACCGCACCGCGCTGGCGGAGGCCGAAGTCGAATATCACGACCACACCAGCCCTTCCATCTGGGTGCGGTTCCGGCTGACTTCGGACCCGGCCGCGATCGATATGTGGCTCGCCGGGCGTGAGGTCTACGGCCTGATCTGGACCACCACGCCCTGGACCATTCCGGCCAATATGGCGATCGCCTGGCATCCCAGGTTCGAATACGCGGCGGTGGATGTGTCAGGCGAAGTCTACCTGGTTGCGGCGGAACTGTTGAAGGCCACGGCGGAGAAATGCGGCTGGCAGGAGTACCGCGTGCTGGCCAGGTTTCCGGGCGCGAGGCTGGAGCGCGCCGTGTTCCGGCATCCGTTTCTGGAGCGCGATTCGCTCGGCATCCTGGCGGATCATGTGACCCTGGAACAGGGGACGGGCGCCGTCCACACCGCCCCCGGCCACGGCCAGGAGGACTACGCCGTGGCGCGCGAGTACGGCATCGAAACCTATTGCCCGGTGGATGCCGCGGGACGCTTTTTCCACGCCGAGGGCGCGGCCGGGCGCCTGCCCGAAGAGCTCATCGGCAAGACCGTGTGGGAAGCCAACCCGGTGGTCATCGAGATCTTGAAAGCGCACGGCGCGCTGCTGGGTCTGGAGAGGCTGGCGCACTCCTACCCGCACTGCTGGCGCTGCCACAACCCGGTGATTTTCCGCGCCACCGAGCAGTGGTTCATCGGTATGGAGCGCAACGATTTCCGCCGGCGCGCGCTGGAGGCCGTTCACCAGGTGCGCTGGATGCCCACTTGGGGCGAAGAGCGCATCGCCAACATGATCGCTGTGCGGCCCGACTGGTGCATCTCGCGCCAGCGCGTGTGGGGCGTTCCCATCATCGTCTTCTATTGCGAAAAATGCCGCGAGCCGGTCACCGATCGCAAGATCCTGGACGGCGTGGTGGAGCTGTTCCGCGAGCACACGGCGGACGTGTGGTATGAGCGCAGCGCGGCCGGGTTGATGCCGGCGGGCACAAAGTGCGCCCACTGCGGCGCGGCGGAATTCAGCAAGGAAACCGACATCCTGGACGTGTGGTTCGATTCCGGATCCAGCCACCTGGCGGTGCTCAACGAGCGCTTCGGGCTGCGCTGGCCATCCGACCTGTACATGGAAGGCGGCGACCAGTACCGCGGCTGGTTCCACAGCTCGCTGCTGGTGGGGACCGGGATCAAAGGCGGCTCTCCGTACCGCGCCTGCGCGCTCAACGGCTGGGTGCTCGATGGTGAAGGCCGGGCCATGCACAAATCGCTGGGCAACGCCATCGAGCCGGAGGAGATCATCAAGCGGCACGGCGCGGAGATGATCCGCCTGTGGACGGCCTCGGTGGAATTCAACGAAGACGTGCGCATATCGGAGACCATCCTGACGCGCCTGGTGGATGCCTATCGCAAGCTGCGCAACACGTTCCGCTACCTGCTCGGCAACCTGTCGGATTTCAATCCGCAGAGCGACGCCGTGGCGGCGGCCGAGATGGCGGGGCTCGATCAGTGGATCCTGCTGCGCGCGGCGGACTTGGTCGAGCGCTGCCGCGTGTGGTACGACGAGTTCGCCTTCCACAAGGTCTACCACTCGGTCTACGCCTTTGCCACGGTGGATTTGAGCGCCATCTATTTCGATGTGCTGAAGGACCGGCTGTACACCGCCGCCCCGAAATCGCAGGCCCGGCGCAGCGCGCAGACGGCGCTCTACCGCCTGCTGGACGCGCTGGTGCGCCTGGTGGCGCCGCTGATGAGCTTCACGGCCGAAGAGGTGTGGGGCCACATGCACCGCCCGGAGAGCGTGCACATGGCGCTGTTCCCGGAGGCGGGCGAGCTCTCCAGCGGGCTCGATGACGCCGCGCGGAAACGCGCCGCCGGCTGGGACCGTCTCATGGAAGTGAGGGGCGACGTCCTGAAGAAACTGGAGACGGCGCGCAACGAGAAGCTGATCGGCGCGCCGCTCGAGGCGCGCGTGCGCCTCTCCGCCAACGGCGATCTGTACCCCTTGCTCGAGCAGTATGCCGGCGACTTGCCGGGGCTGTTCATTGTGTCCCAGGTGGAGTTGCGCCGCGGCGCTGGAGAAGCGCTCGATATCGAGGTGGAGCGGGCGTCCGGCGAGAAGTGCGAGCGCTGCTGGAAGTATACGGCCGATGTCGGCTCGGTCGCGAAATTCCCCACCATCTGCAAGCCCTGTGCCGACGCCGTGGATGAGATGCTCCTGCATGGCTAGAATTCAATCTCACCGCCGGGACGCCGAGACGCCGAGAATTGGATGGGATGATTCGGCGGTCCGTCCCCTCTGCGCTCTCAGGATTCGGCGCTTGCCGGCCGTTGAAAGGCCTGCCGCGAGAGGGCGGATCAACGGAGGTCGCCGAGCGGGAACGATCCTTTACATTTCTCGGCGTCTCGGTGCCTCGGCGGTTCATACAGGTCTGAGGTGAAATCCTTTTGGTCGTCTGCCCGCTCTTGAAAAATGTACCCTGAGATCTTCCACATCTCGTTTCTCCATACCTACGGCGTGCTGGTAGCGCTGGCGTTTCTCGCCGGCCTGTGGATGGCGGCGCGCCTGGCGCGGCAGGCCGGGCTTGATGGCGATGCCGCCACCAACCTGGGAATCTACTGCGCGCTCGCCGCCATCGCTGGCGCCAAACTCATGATGTTCCTGGTCGATGTCCCGTACTACACGGAGCATCCGGCGCAGATCCTCTCGCTCGAAACCTTGCAGGCGGGCGGCGTGTTCTACGGCGGATTGATCGCCGCCCTGGCGGTCGCCTGGTGGTATATGCGCAAGACCCACTTGCCGCTGCTGAAGACCGCCGATGTCTTCGCGCCGGCCATCGCGCTGGGCCACGGCATCGGACGCCTGGGCTGCTTCGCGGCAGGCTGCTGCTGGGGCGTGGAATGCCACCTGCCGTGGGCGGTGACCTTCCGCAATCCCGTGGCCAAGGAACTGGTGGGGGTACCGCTCGGCCAGCCGCTGCATCCCACGCAGCTTTACGAAGCGGCGGCCGAGTTTCTCATCTTCGGCGCGCTCTACTGGCGCATCGGGAAGCCGCACGCCCGCGGCGCGATCATCAGCCTGTACCTGGTACTCTACGGCACGGCGCGGTTCATCGTGGAGTTCTTCCGCTACCACGATCAGGGGAACCTGCTGGGCGGCCCGCTCGATACCTCGCAATGGATTTCGCTGGTGCTGTTCGCGCTGGGGGCAGCCTGGTTCCTGGCGGCGCGCGGAACCGCGGCCCGATACGCCCCCTAAAGTTCTGGTCGAATCCGACGATCTAAAGGAGGTGGCAACGTACCTTGCCGGCATGTCGCAGCAGGAACCCAGGGCAACGATCGAGAACCTGGTGCGGGGTTTCGACCGTGACGCCGTCGCAAGCGCACGGCAGATGCGCGCCATGCGGGATAACGATGGCCCATCGTTCCTTTCCGGGGCCGCCGGGGTCCTCAAGGATTACAACGGTACCGCCGGCCACCAAAGCCTGCTGTCCTTGCTAGCGGCCGGCGGCCTTCTGGGCCCCGTGCTGAGCGACCCTTCGCTATCGCTCAAACAGGCGGTGGAACTGGCGCGGGCCGCGGCCCGGATGGATTCCAAAGTCGATGTGGCGCTGGCGAAACAGTTGGCCGATAGCGTCGCCGGGTCCGGCGATTCCACCCTTCCCATCGATGCCTCGCGCCTGCTCGAAATTCTGGGCGAAATCTCCGACGGCACCCGCATTCTCGCCCCCATGGCGCGCCTTCTCCGCAGCTCGAATCCGCATCTGCGATCGAAAGTAATCCTCCTGATGGGGCGCGGTAACCGAAGCGCCAGGTGGCTGCAGACCCACCTTGCCGCAGACGATCCGCGCGTCCGCGCCAGCGCGGTGGAGGCGCTGTGGGGCGTGGATACCGAAGAGGCGCGGGAACTCCTGGAAGCCGCCGCGCGCGATCCCCATAACCGCGTGGCCGGCAATGCCATCCTCGCGCTGCACCGGTTGGGGGATTGTTCGGTCATCCCCCAGGTCTCCGCGATGGCCCGGCATGAGGCGATCCCGTTCCGCTTGACGGCCGCATGGGTCATGGGCGAGACTCGCGATCCACGGTTCCTCGAGTTGCTGGCCGGCATGTTGCGGGACGCCGACGCCGCGGTCAGAACGCGGGCGTTCACGGCGATCGGCCAGATCAAAGCGGCGGTAGCGCGATCGCGCCAGGCCGGACAATGGCGGGCAGGCGGCCTGTTCCTGGAAGGCGAAACCCCGGGCTGGCGGCGGCTCCAGTTGGCGGTCAACGCCGAAGACCCCCGCGAGCGGCTCCGTTGCGCGCCGACCCAGTTTATCCTCAGCGAGGGTGGGCAGGCCATCACAGCCTACCGGGTTGTGGAACGGATCGCGGCCGAGGCCATGTCCCTGGTCCTGGTTTTTCCCCGATCCAGCCTGCCGGGCGGGGCGCCGTGGAACCATGCCATGGAGAAGTGCCTGGAGGCGAAGCGCCCGTCCGACCGCTGGGCTCTGGCGCCTTACCTGGCCTCCGGCAAAGCCGCCGAAAGCCTCGGGAAGGACTCCATGCCGCTTTCCTTCACTGCCAAACCGCCGTTGATCGAAGCGCTTTTCAAGGTGCCGGCGAACCGCACCGACTGCACCGACTTCTCTAGCGCCCTCTGGCGTGCCGTGCGCGCCGATCAGGGACCCAGCCGCGGGCGGCGGCACTTGATCGTCGTCAACGAGACCGATGCGGGCTGGCCGGCCGAGTTCGAGGACCTGGTTGCGGCGGCCCGGAAATCGCGGGCCACAGTGCAGGTTGTCTCCGTCTGCCCCAGCCCCGCGCTCGAAGAGTTGTGCCGGCTGGTGGCGGGGAGCTTTCAGATTGCATCCGGCGGCGAAGTGGGGGACAGGGTCGAACAGGCGTACCTGAACCTGCTGGCGCGCTACGAGGTCCACTACCAATCGCCCGCTCCGGACGCGCGCCTGCTCAGAGTCAAAGTGCACACCCCCGACGGCTGGGCGGAAGCCACCGTACAAATTCCTCCTCTGTAACTGCCCCCGGTCAAGGGCCGCTCCCCATGGAGCTATGGAGAAACTCGGGGGCAGCCAATCCTGGCTGCCGCCGGGGTTAGCCGGCGATTGCCGCGTGCGAAGACCCGACATGGCCGAAGGAGCCCCTCAAGGGCGGCTGCGGGCAGGATTGCCAGCGCCACGACTATTGCAGGAACCGCCCCCCGCCAAGACAAAGCTGTGCCAGCAGTTTGTGGGGCAGGCGGCGCCGCCTGCCGAGCCCGTTAATTAACGGGCGATTTTTCTCGTGTTTCTCCGCGCTCAATTGACCGCGGAGAATCGCTCGCTGCCGCCAGCCGTGAGTAGCGGGCCGCCCAACTCCGCCTGGAGGCGGAGAGAGAGCGTGGCCAACGGATAGGGTGAGTCCGGGCGAGCCAGGTCGGGAATCTCCTCCAGCAGGCTTTCCATCGTAAGGCTGTGCACCAGCGGCGCCGCCTTGTGACCGGTCGCCTGCGCCAGAGCACATGCCAGGCGCACCAGATCGGCGACCGGCTCCTGTACCGCGTCTTTCCCGGCGTGGTGCTGCGAACATGCCACCCCGAACTCCTCCGGCAGACCCCAGGTATTCATGAGCCACAGGCCCGCCGTGCAGTGATCGACGCGGAAGACCAACTGTTCCGCCGCCAGAAGTTCCTCATTGGTGCCGGCCGTGCAGTCCAGTAGTTTCGCGTATTGACCGCAATTCAAGGCCAGCAGTCCGAGGCGGCCAACGTCGTGCATGAGTCCGGCGGTGTATGCCCGATCCGGGTGGATCCGGTAAAACGGAGAGAGCCATTCCGCGATCACCGCCGTGGCGCGGCTGTGTACCCAGCAAAGCTCGATGACCGGGTGGTTCCCGATGGCCCGTCGCATCCCGTCCAGAGCGGCTTTGGTGGCCAGCGATTTGGTGCGCTCGGTTCCCAGCATCATGATGGCCTTGGAAATGGTATTGATCCGGTTGGAAGTGGTGTAGGCCGCGGAATTCGCCATGGTGAGCACTTCCGCGCTCAACGCCGGATCGGTGTTGAGTAATTCCCCAACTTCGAGCACGTTGCTGTCTTCCCCTTGCAGCAACCGCAGGAGTTTCACAGCAACCGGGCGAAATACCGGTATTCGGCAAAGGATTGCCTCTTTCGTCTGCCTGTCGTCCCGGACGCGGTCTTGATCGAGTCTCATATATAGATTCTTATCGGCTCATGTGGCTCCTGCCGGCATGCTCTCCTTGGTGTACTGGACCGGTGATTCGCTCCGGCCCGCGCTGCCCCCGGGAAAGTCACCGGGCGACTGGCGACACATGCTCGTCGTGGCGGGGGATGGCCATCGCATGGGCGTTCGGACTCCTCGGCGGCATGACCAGGGAATGCAGGTTGTGAGGTTTCGTCTGGTACAGATTCGGATCGCCGCCATCGGCCCCGGATTCCAGCCCCGCCGCATGATCGTTGACCACATTTCTCAGCGCATAGAGCGCCAACTGAAACCGGTCATTTACGCCTACCTTCTTGAACAGACGGGAAAGATAGACTTTGATCGTCCCCTCGGTAATTCCCAGGCTGTACGCCAGTTGCTTGTTTTTGAGGCCTTGGGACAAGAGGCTGACCAGTTGCCCCTCCCGTTTGGTGAGCGGCCTCCGCTTGGCCGACAGGACACTGTCCATAAGCTCTTTGGTGAACCACAACTGGCCGTTTCGAATGCCCTTCAGAGCGGCCAGGAAGGCCGGGGCAGGCAGGTCGAGCGGTATCACAGCCCGCACACCGGACTCCATGGCGTGGAAGGCAAACTCCGGAGAAATGCCGCTGCCCCACAGCACCGCCTGAGCCCGTCCCATCGCGTTGCGGATATCGCGCAGCATCGTCAGTGTCGCCCCGGCGGCCACGTCCGCCAGCACGATGTCTATCTCCCGGGAAGCGAGGCAATCAGCCAGACTGGATGGGTCGCCGCAAGTGGCCGTCAGTTCAAACTCCCCGGAGGCGCGGAAGACGGACCGCAGTCCTTCGCTGAGAATGCAATTGTTGCTGATGAGAAATACACGGGTTGTTTCGTTGCTCATTTCCGCTCTTCGGCCAACGGCTGCGGCACTTCTGGAGGCGCGCTGCCCGCTGGACACTCTACTTATCGGCCAGCTTGGCAGCGAACTTTAGCGGCGCTCCGCGGAGCGGCTGGGCCATCGGCGGGGGGAGCGGATCACTGCACGTTCAGCGTATAGCCTGCGGAGCAGAACTGCTGTCCGCCGGCGGTGGCGCAGATGGTGAGCTGCACCGGTCCCGAAGCCAAGCCTGCGGGAACCCGGACATTGACCTGCTGCACACCGGGGACTTCCGGCGCGGGGCCGGCGTAGAGCGGGGCCAGATCCGTCTGGCCGGCAATGGCGACCGAGACCACGGCCCCGGCGGGAATGCCGGTGGCGAAGATCTGGAGGACGCTTTCCGCCGGCGCACCGCTGGCGGAGGCGTTCAGGCTATTGTCCTGGTTGAGCACGCCATTGGCGAATATGGAAGGCCATGCCGCCGCCAACGACACCGTCACCGGCACACTGCTGGCGCCATCCACCGTCACCACCATGGTGGCCGAGGTCTGGGCGCCTAACTCCACGGGGACTTGCAGGTTGATCTGGTTGTCGCCGACATAAAGCAAATTCGCCGGGTGGCCATCGAAGACCACCGAGACGTTCTTGCCCGACAGATGGGATCCCATCGCCGTGCCCAACGAGCCCGCCACCATCGGCGTGACCGCAAACGTGGCGGCATTTACCACCTGGGTCACGGTCACAAGCGGCGCGGCCGGCGGCGGCGTGGGCGCGGGCGGTGGCGGAGGAGCCGCTTTCGCCGTCAGGGTCGCGGGGACGACCTGGCTTCCGGCGAACCCGGCATCCACGGTGATGTTGGCGTGGTACGTGCCCGGCGCCAGTCCCTTGGGAAGCGCCCAGATAAAGAATCCGCCGTTGTTCACGCCCGACGTGTTGTCCAGCAACAGCCAGTCGGAACCCTGCAAGTAATCGATACTGGCGGCCCAGCGCATCACGCCGCCGCCCGCGTTGCGCACCCGGACCGCGCCCACGTCGCCGGTCTGGTTGTCGCCCACGGACGTCAGTTCGACCGGATTACCCTGAATCGAGAGCCTCGGGAAGAAGGACGACTGGCAATCGGGCATGACGCTGCAATCGGAGGCAGGCGTAACCCGCGCGAACCGTTGGATGGGCGCGGTGGCCGACGCCGTCGTAACCGTGGAAACCGGCGCCAGGGAAGCGGTCTCCCGGGCCACGGCCGGCGGGCTGTTCTTGGGCAGGCCGATGAAGGTGGGGAATTGGGCGTTCTCCAACTGCGCGGCACTGGCGTCCGCCACCTCGTACACGGCGAATCCCGCGCCGCCGCTGAGCGCCACCTCGCTCACCGCATTGAGCGCCACGGGGCCGGGACCGGCGGGCACCGGACGGGGGCTGCCGCCGGCGCCATTGGCATCCGCGCCGAATACGCGGACCAGCAGCAGCGTGCCACTCCCGGGGACATACCGCCCGCCGCTCTGGGGCAGGCCCATGTCGCCCCCCGAGGTGGGCTCGAGCGCGCTCGATCCGGCCACCAGGTCGGGGATGAAAATGCGCGCGGTGGCCGGGAAATCCGAGTAGTTCACCAGGAAACGCGTGCCGTTGTCTTCCACCCCGGTGCGCGGCAGAAATGCCGTGCCGAAGCCCTCGGTGAGCCGCGTCGATGCGAAAGCGGTCTTCGCCGCAAACAGGGTGGCCAGCGAAAACGTGTCGGGCAGCGGCGAGCCGGTGCAGGTGATGCCCGTGTCCTGCAGCCGGATGAACAGGCCCGCGGACGGAACCGCGACCGGTACCTGCGCCCGGTCGACGGGTAGAAAGACCGGGTTGCTGACCGACAGCGAGGCCGCTATCGATTGCGGCCCCACCACGCCCGATTGGTTCGCATTGATCCGGATGTTGGAGATCCGGATGTTGAAGCTCCCGCCCGGCGGCACCGTCAGGCTGACGCCGAAGAAGGTAATGCTGCGGTCGAGCACCGTCCCGGGAATGCCGGTGGGCACGAATCCGCTGCCCAGGTCCACCGCAAGATCCGCTTCGCGGCTCTGGTTGGCGGCATCCACCCGGTTGGTGACGTTGACCGGGAAATTGACCGTAAGGTTACCCGATGACACTGCCCCGGGAGCGCCGGAACATTGCAGAATGATGTCGCCCATCCGTTCGGTGAGTCCTTCGGCGCGCACTTGCGCGTGCACCGAAGAGACCGTACATCCGGAAGCGGGGAATGCCTGGGTTTGTTGCGTGGCGAAAAGGCTGAAGCCTACGACGGCAAGCAGGCGATAGACCAGCTTACCAATCGGAATATGGGGTCCCATCCAGCCCCATTTTATCAGAACCGCTCTTGACGTCGAATATCCCCGGCTCCGACTGGCTGACGCTTTGACTGGCGTCTTCCATGGTCAGCTTCCAGCTATCGCTGGAGCCGGTCATGGGATCGATAGGGACGGCGCGCAGGTAGCCCTCTGTAACCAAGTCCTGCAGCGCCTGCGGGGCCTTCTGCTTATCGTAGGTGTAATTGTCGATGGAGGTGCGCAGGGTGAACAGGTTGTTGCGCAGCACGCTTTCCTTGGTGCGGATGATGGTCCGGTTGTAGATGGGAATGGCGATCGAGATCAGGATCACGATGATGGAGATCACCACCATCAACTCGACGAAGGTGAAGCCGCGGCGCCGTCCGGGCGCGGCCGTGGCGCGGTTTCCCGACAGCGGCGGACTACCACTCTGCATATGTTGTTCCATCGGGAGCCTTCTCCTCGGTTTTGCTGTAGACGTCGAACACGTTCTGGCCGCCCCAGCCGGTGGATTTGGGATCGTCCTGGTCGCTGCGCATGCCCCACTCCGCTTTGCCCGTGAAAGGGTCGATCGGGATGCGCCGCAGGAACTTCAATTTCTTGCCGTCGGCGGTGTTCAGCTTCATGCCCGCCACCAGGATCTCCAGGGTTTCCGGGTAACAGTTGGTGCCCAGCTTGGTCTGCCCGAAGTAGCCCGCGTCGCAGTTGTCCTTGTACTTGTCGATGGCCGTGCGCATCTCCTTGAGGGCGTAGCGCAGTTCGCGCTCGCGGTCGACGCGCAGCTTGGTACGGGCCAGCGGCACCGCCAGCGTGGAGAGGATCAGCATGATCGTGAACGAGACGATCAACTCGATCAACGTCAGTCCGCGCTGGCTTCGCCGCTTCATACGGGTCTACTTTACGTTCACGATGACTTGCGGGGTCCCCGATCCGATGGTCTGGCCCTGCGAATTCTTCAGGGTCAGGTTGGGAGCGGCCACGGCGCCCGTGCCGTGGCCCATCACCTGGAAGCTCAAGGTGAGCAGCGTTCCGTTTCCGTTTACGCCGGGCGAGCCGGGTTTGCGCGCTAGCTGGATGACCGCCGTCCCGGTGTCGTTCTGAATGTTCTTGGTGAAGACGGGCTCCTGCCCGTCGCTGGCCCAGAAGTCGCCGCGAACGATATCGTTCAGTTTCAGGATCCGGGGATCGTAGAGGATCTGCATCGGCGCCGCAGTCAGATCGGTGGCCCCTTGCACCAGAAGGTCGAGCGTAAAGTTGTCCGAGACATTCTTATCCATCTGGGTCTGGTTGAAGCGCATGCGTGCCGCGGGGCCGGCGGGAGTCTCGGGGGGAGCCGTAGCCGGCGGCGCCGCATCCGGCGGAGCGGTGGCCGGTGGAGCGGTGGCCGGCGGCGCGCCGGCGGTCGGCGGCTGTGCGCCCGGCGCGCCGACCGCAGGAGCGCCCGGCATGACGCTGGCCGGCGCCACTCCCGCCCCGGCCGTGGCGTCGGTCTGCCGCGGAGCGTAGTTGATGTGGATGGTGGTGCCGTTGCCCACCGCTACGGCGCGCAGATTCTCGGCCGTGATGTTGGGACGCCGCACAATGTGGGGGATCAGCGCGATCATCACTTCGTCGCGCTCCCGGTTTATGCTCTCGCCGGTGAACAGACGGCGCAGCAGCGGGATGCTGGACAGCCCCGGAATGCCCGTCACGATCTTGTTGCTCGAGGAATTTACGAGGCCGGCGAGCAGGGTGACTTCTCCTTCGCGCAGCCGCACGTCATGATCGATCTTGCGCTGCCCGATCACCGGCTGGTCGATGCCGCCCAGGTTGACGTGATTGGTTACGCTCGAAATCTCCAGGTGCACGTGCATGGTCACATCGCCGTTTTCGTGTACGTGCGGCAGGATCTCCAGGTTCACGCCCACGTCGATGAACTGGAACTGGGTATTGACCAGGGGGTTGATGCCCACGCCGCCGATGCCCGGCTGGAAGCTGCCGCTGGCCGTGGGCTCGCGCTCGCCGATGTTCAGCGTGGCCTTCTGCAAGTCTACCGACCGCAGTTGCGGAGCTTGCAGCACTTTCGTCTTGGTATCGCTCAGGGTCGCTTGCAGCAGGGCGCTGGGAAGGATGGTCGAAAAGTCCGCGCTCGACAGGTGGCCGAGGTTGGCCAGCGGGATGGCGCCGCCCGTTCCCGTGGTAGTGGTGGCGACGGGCGTCGTGGTTGTGTCCGTCGTGCCCGTGGCGGCGGGAGTGGTGGCGGGCTGGGTCACCACCTGCAGGCCCGAGCGCGGCGTAAAATTGCCCGGAACGTTCAGCCCGGTCGAAGCGAGCGCCGCGGTGAGCTGCCGGTTGAAGATCGAGCTGGCTTCGATCACCAGGATATCGACCACCACCTCGCTGCGCGGCTTATCCAGATCGTTGATGATCTTCTCCGCCAGCGCGATTTTGTCCGCCTCGCACTTGGCCACAATGGCATTGGCCGACTGATATTGAAACAGCCGCTGGCAATCCGCCACCGTGCGTATGGCGGTGACCATCTCCGTCATGTCCTGTTGCGAAACGGCGTTCTGCAGGTAGAAGATCTTGGTGACCTGCTCCTCATAATCGCGGCGCTTGTTCTGATTGTCGTTGGTCACGAAGATAGTGTTGGGCGAGAGCGCCTTCCAATAGGACTTGGTGACCACGGCCAGGTAGTCGAGGGCCTGCTCCAGGGTGGAATTCTCGAAAGTCACCGACAGCTTGTCGTGGCCCGGCGCCGGAGGGGTGTAGTCCGGGTCCCACAGCACGTTGATGCCTACCAGCTTGCCCACCGTCTCGAACAGGACCTTGACCGGCTGGCTGTTCATCTTGAGGTCCACTACGTTGGGCTTCAGCGGCCGCAACTCGGGGATGGGCAGCATGCGGCTGATCTTGTCCTGGGTCTGCTTCCGGGCCTCCTCGGACGGCGTCAGCGCCCGCTCCTCGGGAGCCGATTCTTTGCCCAATTGCTCCATCCGCTTGCGCTCGCGCTCGATCATCTGCTGGGTGGTGATGATCTCCTGGGCGGCGATCTGCGAGCCGGGATTCTGCGCATAACCCTTCTGGAACTCGAGTAGTGCTTCCCCAAGCTGGCCTTGGGCACGGATCTTCAATCCGTTCTCGACGTGCTTCTGGGAGGCCTGGAAGCGGGACCTTTGGGCGCCCATCTGGTACACCAGCTCCGCCGGGTCCTCAGAGAGCGCCTTCTCGTAAGACTCCAGGGCGGCATCCCACTCCTTTTTCTCCTCGTGAATGCGCCCGTCGGCGAGAAACTTATCGCCTTTGCGGTTGCGGGCATCGAGCGGCGCCATCGGCCCGAGCAGCGCGGCGGCCACCAGGACCGTACTTAAACGATTGAAAAAAGACATGTTCTTGTACTCTTCCGGCCTTTGGGAAGCCCCATGCTAAGATGAATTGCGACAATGCGGTCTCGCAGCATCTAAAGTCATTGACGAGGTTAGGCTTCCCCGCGTTGAGTGCAAAAATACCGAGGTCCGGACATTGGCCGACAAAGGCGCTCCCTTCAAAATATTGAGCGATAACCGCCAAGCCGGCCATAACTACTTCCTTATGGAGCGGTTCGAGGCCGGGCTGGTGCTCACCGGGACGGAAGTCAAGTCGGCCAAGGACGGCAAGATTCAGCTCAAGGACGCCTATGCCGCCGTGCTCCATAACGAGGCTTGGCTGCTGAACGCGCACATCAGCCAGTATTCGCACGGCAACCGCGAGAACCACCCCCCGGTGCGCAACCGCAAGCTGTTGCTCCATCGGCGGGAAATCGACAAACTCCTGGGGCAGATCCGCGAAAAAGGTCTGGCCGTGATTCCTACCAAGATCTACCTCAAGAAGGGGCGGATCAAGTGCGAACTGGCGGTCGCCAAGGGCAAGAAACTGCACGACAAGCGGGAGGCCGAACGCACCCGCACGGCCGATGCCGAAGCGCGCGCCGAGATGCGGAGGCGGGCGTAGCCGGCCGGGCCGCGGCGGCGCACCCGCGGCCACGAGGTGAGTTTGCCGGCCGCGCCCTATGAAATAATGTGGCATGCTCAGATTCCTCCTTCTGCCCGCGCTGTTGCTGGGCTGCCTCCTGGGACAGACCATGCCGCCCGAGCGGGATCGGCAGTTGGCGCACGACATCTATAAGGAACTGGTGGAGATCAAGTCCGGCTACACCACCGGCGCCACCACCCCGGTGGCGGAAGCGGTGGCGGCGCGCCTCAAAGCCGCGGGGTTTCCCGCATCCGACATCTTCGTGGGCGGCGCCATCCCCACCAAGGCCAACCTGGTGGTGCGGTACCACGGCACCGGCCGCAAGAAGCCGCTCCTGCTATTGGCGCACACCGACGTGGTGGAGGCCAAACGGGAAGACTGGAGCATGGATCCTTTCCAGTTCGTGGAACGCGACGGCTACTATTACGGCCGCGGCACGGGCGACGACAAAGCGCAGGCCGCGGTGTGGATCGCCAACCTGATCCGCTACAAACGGGAGGGCTTCCAGCCGGACCGCGACCTCATCGTGGCGCTCACCGCCGACGAAGAGGGCGGCGGCCCCTACAACGGCGTCCAGTGGCTCCTCAAAAATAAACGGGAGCTGATCGATGCCGAGTACTGTCTCAACGAGGGCGGCTGGGGAGAGATGTCGGGCGGCAGGAAGATCGCCAACGATATCCAGGTGAGCGAGAAATACGTGGTCAACTACCGGCTGGAGATCCGCAACAAGGGCGGGCACAGCTCGATGCCGGTTCCCGACAACGCCATCTATCGCCTGGCGGGCGCGCTCGACCGGCTGGGGAGGTTCGCCTTCCCGCTGAAGATCAACGAGGTGACGCGCGGCTATTTCCAGGCGATGGCGAAAAGCGAGACCGGCCCACTGGAGGGCGACCTGGCGCGCGCGGCCGAGGGCTCCGCGGACGCCATGGAGCGGGTGGCCGCCGCCACCCCGGCGTGGAACGCCACGCTGCGCACCACCTGCGTGGCCACGCAACTCGAGGGCGGGCATGCCAAGAACGCGCTGCCGCAACTGGCGGCGGCCAACGTGAACTGCCGCGTGCTGCCCGAGGACTCGCTCGAATACGTCACCGGCACGCTCAAGAAGGTACTGGCGGACGACCAGGTGAGCGTGGCCGTCTCCGGCGAGGTGAGCCAGGGGCCGCCGTCGCCCTTGCGCGAAGACGTATTCAAAGCGGCCGGCCGCCTCACGGACACGCTGTGGCCGGGCGTGGCGACCGTCCCGATCATGGTGATGGGGGCCACCGACGGCCTTTACCTGCGGGCCGCCGGCATGCCGACCTATGGCGTGCAGGGCTTCTTCTTCGACCGCGACGACATCCGCTTTCACGGCCGCGACGAGCGCATGAGCGTGCAATCCTTCCAGGAAGGACAGACGTTCCTGTACGAGCTGGTGAAGGCCCTGGCGCAGTAGGAGTCGCGTGAATACCATCATCGAACCCTTCCGCATCAAGAGCGTGGAGCCGCTGCACCACACCACGCCCGAGGAGCGCGAGCGTTACCTCGAACGCGCCGGCTACAACCTCTTTCTCATCGAAGCCCGCCATATTCTGATCGATCTGCTCACCGATTCCGGCACCAGCGCCATGTCCACCGAGCAGTGGGCGGCCATCATGCGCGGCGACGAATCCTATGCCGGCAGCGAGAGCTTTTTCCGCCTCAAACGGGTGGCCGACGAGCTCACCGGCTTCCGCCACATGGTGCCCACCCACCAGGGCCGCGCCGCCGAGCGCATCCTGTTCACGGTGATGTGCAAGCCCGGCCAGACGGTACCCAACAACACGCATTTCGACACCACCCGCGCCAACATCGAATTCACCGGCGCGCGCGCCGTCGATCTTCCCATCCCGGAAGCCGCCGACACGCAGGCCCGCCTCGATTTCAAGGGGAACATGGACGTAGCCGGCCTGGAATCGCTCATCGCGGCTGAGGGCGCGGCCCGGATACCGCTGGTGATGCTCACCGTCACCAACAACTCCGGCGGCGGCCAGCCCGTCTCCATGGCCAACATCGAAGCCGTCAAAAGCGTCTGCTCGCGCCATGGCATCCCGCTCTATCTCGACGCCTGCCGCTTCGCCGAAAACGCCTGGTTCATCCGCGAGCGCGAGCCCGGCTACGGCGAGTGGTCTCCCAAACGCATCGCGCAGAAAATGTTCTCCCTGGCCGACGGCTGCACGTTCTCCGCCAAGAAAGACGCCTTCGCCAACATCGGCGGCTTTCTCTCCACCAACGACGACCGCATCTCGCAGCTCGAGAACAACCTGCTCATCCTCACCGAAGGCTTCCCCACTTACGGCGGTCTGGCGGGCCGCGATCTCGATGCCATCGCCGTCGGACTCGAGGAGGTGCTCGATTCCGACTATCTCCGCTACCGCATCGTCTCCACCGGGTATCTCGGCCGCCACATCGCCGACCACGGCGTCCCTATCGTGGAGCCGCCGGGCGGCCACGCCATCTACATCGACGCCGCGCGCATGCTGCCGCACATCCCGCCGCACCAGTTTCCCGGGCAGGCCCTGGCCATCGAGCTGTACCGCCACGCGGGCATCCGCTCGGTGGAAATCGGGTCGGTCATGTTCGGCGGCGAGGCCCGCCATGAACTGCTGCGCCTGGCCATTCCGCGCCGCGTCTATACCCAGAGCCACATCGATTACGTGGTGGAGGCGATTCTCGAAGTCAACGCCCGCAAGCAGCAGATCCGCGGCTTGGAGATCGTGGAGGCGCCGCCCTTCCTGCGGCATTTCAGCGCCCGTTTCCGGCAGCTATAATTGAAGCTCCCGCATGCCCGCCGATCGCTATCCGCTGTCGCTCGGTCTGGAAATCGCCTCGCTCGCCACCGTCATTGCCGCCGTCGCGGGCGTGTGGCTCTCGCGGGCTTTGTTGCGCGAATTCCCGGGCAAGCGCACGCTAGATGCGCTCGCCACGGCCGCCATCGCTCTGCCCGCCCCGCTGCTCTGCTACTACCTACTGGCCGTCCGCGGCCGAGTATGGCCCCTGACGCGCGCGGGCCTGGTGGCCGCCGGCGTGCTCTCCGCCGCGCCCCTGCTGGTGCGCTCCGCGCGCGTGGCGTTCGCCTCCCTCCAGCCGGCATACGGCAACGCCGCCCGCAGCCTCGGCGCCTCCGAGTGGCGCGTCTTTGCGCGCATTGAGCTGCCGCTGGCGATCCGGGCGCTTCTGGCCGCGATTGCCCTGGTCTTCGCGCGCCTGGTGGCGGAACTGGCGGCGGCGTTCTGGCTCGCGGATCCCCGCGTATGACCCAGGTCCGCCTCGGCAGGAAAATCCCGCCAGCCTTCTCGCTCGATGTCGAGTTCTCCATTCCCCCCGGCGTTACCGCGCTCTACGGGCCGCCGGAGGCGGGCAAGACGCTGATCCTCGAATCCATCGCCGGCCTCACGCTCCCCGATTCCGGCCGCATCCTGCTCGACGACGCCATCCTCTTCGACGCGGAAGCGGGCGTCGATGTGCCCGCCCGCATCCGCCATTGCGGCTATGTCGGACAGCATGACGCGCTCTTCCCGCACATGACCCTGCGCCAGAACGTCGCTTTCCCCGCCAGGTGCTGGCCGCGCCTGGAACGCCGCCGGCGCGTCGCCGAGATGATCGAAAAATTCCAACTCACCGATGCCGCTTCCAGCCGGCCCCGCGAACTCTCCCCCGCGCAGAAACTGCGGGGCGCCATCGCGCGCGCGCTGGTGGGCGCTCCCAAACTCCTGCTGCTCGACGACCGCGCCATCGACGAGCCGCTGCTCCGCGAGGTCCGCGCCGCCTCCCCGGCCGCGGTCCTGCTGGTTGCCCGCGATCTCGACCTCTGTTGTGCCGCCGCCGATCAACTCATCGTTCTCGCCGCCGGCCGCATTGCCCAGCGCGGCGCGCCGCGCCAGGTGGCCAGCCAGCCCGAGTCCGTCGACGCCGCGCGCCTCCTGGGATACCCCAATCTGTTCTCCGGCACCATTGCCGCGCTCGATCCCGGCCGCGACAGCAGCCGCCTGGAGTTCGCGGATTTCGCCTTGACCGGGCCCTATCTCCCCGGACATTTTCGCGGCGACCGCGTCTCGGCCGCCATCCGCGCCGAAGATCTGCGCGTCCACTCCGGCGGCCTCGAGCCGCCGCCCAATTCCGTCTCCGCGCAGCTCGTCCGCGTCTCCCACGGCGCGCGCGCGGTCCGCCTGGAATTTTCGTCCGGTATCTTTGCCGACGTGTCGCGCGAGGAGTTCGCCCGCCAGAAAGATAATCGAACCTGGCAGGTGGAGTTCCCACCAGAAGCCCTGCGCATTATAAGCTGATAGCTGTTGCCTTTGCTCTCCTTCGCCGAATATGAAGTGCTCGCCGAACAGGCCCATGGCCACATGTGCGCCGGCCAGGTCCTGGGGCTGCGCCTGGCACTTTACGGCGTGAAGCTGCTCGGCATCGGCGATCCCGCCGGTAAGGACCGCAAGCGCCTCGTGACCTTCGTCGAAATCGACCGCTGCGCCACCGACGCCGTCCCCATCGTCACCGGCTGCCGGCTGGGCAAGCGCGCCCTCAAGTTCCGCGATTTCGGCAAAGTGGCCGCCACCTTCTGCGACCTGCAGAACGACCGCGCCGTGCGCGTGATCGCGCGCGAGGGCTCCAAGCAACGAGCCCGCGAAATGTTTCCGGAAATGGAAGACCGGAACCTTCAGCAGATGCGCGCCTACCGCGAGCTGGCCGACGAGGAGCTGTTCGATATCCAGTGGGTGCGCGTCTCGCTCGGCCCCGAAGACTTTCCCGGATACAAGGGGCCGCGCGTGGTTTGCGCGCAGTGCGGCGAGGGCGTCAACTTCAAGCGCGAAGTCCAGCGCGACGGCCGCACCCTGTGCCGCGCCTGCGCGGGCGAACGCTACTACGACCCGCTCTGAATGCTGCGTTACTACATCACCGACCGCCGCGCCGCCGGTGGCGTCGAGGCGCTCCTTGCATACATCGCGCGCGCTCTCGACCGCGGCATCGAGCGCATCCAGATTCGCGAAAAAGATCTGCCCGCGCGCGCCCTCTGCGATCTCGTGCGCCGCGCTCTGTCGCTGCCCAATCCCCACGGCACGCGCATCCTGGTCAACTCCCGCGCCGATGTCGCGCTTGCCGCGGGCGCGCACGGCGTCCATCTGCCGGCGAATTCCATCCCGCCTGAGACACTTCGCGCCATCGCTCCGCCCGGCTTCCTGATCGGCGTATCGGCGCACTCTATCGTGGAACTCCAGGCAGCCGCCGCCGGCGCCGATTTCGCGGTCTTCGGTCCCGTATTCTTCACCCCGTCGAAAGCCTCCTACGGCCCGCCGCTGGGCCTCGCCCGCCTGCGGGAAGCCGCGCGCGCCGTCCCCATTCCGGTCTTCGCCGTGGGCGGCATAACGCCACAGAACGCGCCCGAATGCATCGCCGCCGGCGCTCTCGGAATCGCGGGCATCTCGATGTTCCAGGCCTGATTCCGTCCGTTGGCAATGGCGCCCATTCGTCAGGCATAATACAAGGCACGGACAAGTGAGCAGTTCGCCACAATCCACTCAAAAGAGGTTCACCGCAGCGCTCGAAGAGTTGGTGGCTCAGGTGAAGGAGGACCGGTCTATCCTGGCCGCCATCCTGTGCGGCAGCCTGTCGCACGACACCGTTTGGGCGAAGTCCGACATCGACCTGGCGCTGATTACCATCGACGACAAGAAGGCGGACAGGGAGAGCGTGTCGCTCAACGCCGGCGGGGTGAACGTGCACGCGTTCCTGATGCCGCGGGCGGAGTTCCGCAAGGCGGTCGAAGGCGCGGTCCGCAATTCCTTCATGCATTCGCTGCTGGCGAAAGGGCGGCTGCTGTACACCCACGACGAGACCATCGCCGGCCTCTGCGAACGGCTGCACGAGATCGGCGAGCGCGACACCGAAGTGCAACTGCTGGCCGCGGCGACGCACGCGCTGCCGCCCATCGACAAGGCCCACAAATGGCTGGTGACGCGCGGCGACCTGGACTACACCGCGCTCTGGATTCTCTACGCGGCCACGCCGCTGGCGCGGATCGAGGTGATCGGCGCGCGCCTGCTGGCGGACCGCGAGGTGATTCCGCAGGCCATGAAGCTGAATCCGGCGTTCTTCCAGACCATCTATGCCGATCTGCTCAACGCGAAGAAGACGCGGAAGAACGTGCAGGCGGCGCTGAACGCAGTGGACGGTTACCTGGCCGAGCGGGCGCCTACGCTGTTCCGGCTGGTGCTCGATCACCTGCGCGAAGTGGGCGAAGCGCGGTCGTCGACCGAGATCGAGGCCCACTTCAAGCGGAATTTCAATATCGGAGGGGTGACCACGGCGTGCGAATACCTGGCCGGCGAGGGGCTGATCGGCAAGGCTTCGACGCCCGTGCAGCTCACCAGGAGGAGCAACGTGCTGGTCGAGGAACAGGCTTTCGTTTACCTGGGGGACGCGCAGAATGGCCGCTAAAACTGCTGCGGCGACCAACCGTACGGCGGCCCGCACCACCATCGCCGTGCATGGCGCGCGCGTTCACAACCTCAAGAACATTTCCGTCGAGATCCCGCGCGACAAGCTCATCGTGATCACCGGCCTCTCGGGTTCGGGCAAGTCGAGCCTGGCCTTCGACACCATCTACGCCGAGGGGCAGCGGCGCTACATGGAATCGCTTTCGAGCTACGCCAAGCGATTCGTGGCCCAGGTGGCGAAGCCGGACGTGGACTTCGTGTACGGGCTGTCTCCGGTGATTTCCATCGAGCAGAAGACCATCGCCAACAATCCGCGCTCCACCGTCGGCACCATGACCGACATCGCCAGCTACCTGAACCTGCTCTATGCCACCATCGGCGAGCCGCACTGCCCGCGCACCGGCGAGCCGACACCCAGCCGAACGGCGAGCCAGATCCTGGAGGCCATTCTGTCGCTGCCCGAGGGCGCCGAGGTCGAGTTGCGCGCGCCGGTGTTCCAGCAATACGGCGAGGACCTGGACTTCGTCCTGACCGAGGTGCGCAAGAAGGGCTGCCGGCTGATGATCGTCGATGGCAAGCCGGTGGATATCTCCGCCCAGGTGGAGTTGGACGAATCGAAGATTCGCCACATGGATGCGGTGGTGGACCGCCTGGTGGTTGGCCGCAAGCACGAGAAAGCCATCAAGGCGGGGATCGCCGCCACCCTGCTGGTGGGCGACGGGCTAATGCAGGTGCAGATCCTCAAAGGCGCGAGCAAGGCGGAGGCGGAGCGGTTCTACCGCGCGCTGGCGAGCAGGACGCACCACTTCGTCTACGGCGACATCCAGCCCGAGTACTTCATGTTCAACAACCCGGAGAGCGCATGCCGCACCTGCGGGGGGCTGGGCGTCCACAAATTGACGCACCCGGAGCTGCTGGTCCCAGACCCGCGGCGGAGCATCGCCGGCGGCTGCTTTGTGCGCGAGGCGTTCAAGTACAACCCGGACACCTGGGACGGGCGCATGATGTACAGCCTGTCCAAGGCGCTGCGCTTCTCGCTCGAGACGCCGTGGGAGAAACTGCCCGAGACGGTGCGGCACGCCATCCTGGAAGGGCTGGACGGCAAGAAAATCGTGGTGACGGTGCCGCCCGAGGCGAAGATGAAGCGCGAGGAGTCGGAGGGCAAGGAGGTCGGCTTCGGCGGGATCGCGCGCCGCATCGAGCGCCATTACCGCCGGTACCGGCAGCGCGGCGAGGCCAGCTCCGGGATGGAAGCGTGGCTCGACAAAGTAATGGTGGAGCACACCTGCCCCGACTGCAAGGGAGCGCGCGTGCGCGCCACCAGGCTGCTGTTCACCATCCAGGGCAAGACGCTCCACGACATGGGCCAGCTTCACCTCGACGAATTGCACGCGTTTCTGGGCTCGGTGAAACCGGCGGGCCGCGGCGCAGATGCGGGCCGGCAGGTGCTGGGCGAGATCCGCGGCCGGCTGGCGCTGCTGCTGGGCATCGGGCTCGACTACCTGAGCTTCAATCGCCGCGCGGGCACGCTTTCGGGCGGCGAGGCGCAGCGCATCCGCTTGTCGACGCAGATCGGCTCTGGGCTGATGGGAATGCTCTATGTGCTCGACGAGCCGAGCATCGGCCTGCACCCCAAGGACAATGTGAAGATGATCGCGACGCTCGAGAGCCTGCGCGACATCGGCAATACGGTGATCGTGGTGGAGCACGACGAAGACACCATCCGCGCGGCCGACCACATCGTGGAGATGGGCCCGGGACCGGGCGTGCACGGCGGCGAAGTGGTGGTGCAGGGGACCATCGACGACGTGCTGGCGTCGAAGGCGTCGCCCACGGGGCAGTACCTCTCGGGCAGGCGGCGGATCGAGACGCCCTCGCGGCGGCGCAAGGGCAATGGCAAGACCCTCACGGTGCGCGGCGCGCGCGAGAACAATCTCAAAGGCGTGGACGTTACGTTCCCGCTGGGCGCGCTGGTGGCCATCACCGGCGCCTCGGGTTCGGGCAAGAGCACGCTGATCAACGAGATCCTCTACAAGGCGCTGTGGAAGCGGCTGGTGGACACGCGAACGCTGGCGGGCGAGCACGACGGCGTGGACGGCATCGAGCAGGTGCACAAGGTGGTGAACATCGACCAGGCTCCCATCGGACGCAACAGCCGCTCGAATCCCGCCACGTACATTGGCTTCTACGACAACATCCGCGACCTGTTCACGCAAGCGCCGCTCGCCGTCGAGCGCGGCTACAAAGCGGGGCGGTTCAGCTTCAACGTGAAGGGCGGGCGCTGCGAAGAGTGCCAGGGGGAGGGCGTGATCACCACGCAACTCTACTTCATGCCCGATGTAGAAGTGACCTGCGGGGCGTGCAAGGGGGCGCGGTTCAACAGCGAGACGCTGGACGTGACGGTGCGCGGCAAGACCATCGACGACGTGCTCAACATGCCGGTGGAGGAAGGCGTGCGATTCTTCGCCGCCGAGCCGGCGATCGGCAAGAAGATCGAAGTGTTGAGCGACCTGGGCCTGGGGTACCTGACGCTGGGCCAATCGGCGACGACGCTCTCCGGCGGCGAGGCGCAGCGCATCAAGATCGCGGCCGAGCTGAGCAAACTACAGCGCTCCAAGCACACGGTCTACATTCTGGACGAGCCGACCACGGGCCTGCACTTGGCGGACATCGAGCGCCTGCTGGAGTCCTTGAACCGCCTGGTGGACGCGGGCCACACGGTGCTGCTGATCGAGCATCATCTGGACGTGATCAAGACGGCGGACCATGTGATCGATCTGGGCCCGGAGGGCGGCCACGCCGGCGGGGAGGTGGTGGCGACGGGCACGCCGGAAGCCATCGCGGCATGCCGGGCGTCCTATACGGGGCGGTTTCTGAAGGGGCATTTGCGAGGGTAATTCCCACCAGCACGTCGAATTCACCGCGCCGCAGGTCGCGTAGAATCCGTATGCGGTCGAACGTGGTCACCAGCACGCGCTGGTTGTTCGCCGTCCGCTTGCGGATCTCGCCCAGCAGGTCGTCCACCTGCCCCTTCACCGGCCGTATCTCCACGTTCGGGTCCACCAGCCCCATCGGCCGGATGATCTGCTCCACCACCGCGCCCGCCGTCTTGGTCAGCTCGTGCGGCCCCGGCGTCGCCGAGACGTAAATCAACTGGTTGGACGCGGTGCTCGAATTCCTCGAAGGTCAGCGGCCGGTTGTCCAGCGCGGGTTGGAACCATCCTGCCCAAATCTCCGACGAGAAGACCGGAGATGCTCGCGTCGCGGTGGAATATGACGGACAATAAAGGCGAAGGTCATAGCGGTGACGCTGGATACACTGCGAGTGCATAAGAGAGCCGAGATACTGCGCCTTGCCGAACTGCATGGCTGCCGGAATGTTCGCGTATTCGGCTCGGTCGCTTTGGGCGAAACCAAGCCCGGTAGCGATGTCGATTTCCTTGTGGACCTGGAGAAAGGCCGCGGGCTGCTCGATATGGGCGGCTTCCTCTCGGATCTCCAGCATCTGCTGGGCGTTGACGTGGATCTGGTCGAATCCGGCAGTATCCACCCCTACATAAGAGACCGCGTCCTTGCCGAGGCCATACCTCTGTAACCCGCCATGCCGGCCAAGGATCCACTCATCTACGTTAGGCACATCCGCGACTCCTGCCGGCGTATAGCCGAGTATACGATTACCGGTGGCGACAACTGGACTTCCAAGGCGCTGATCATGGACGCTGTCTGCCGAAACATCACAATCATCGGCGAAGCGGCCCGAAAACTGGATGACTCCTTTCAGCGGGCGCACCCGGAAATTCCGTGGTCGGGCATCATCGGCGCTCGAAACATCGTCATGCATGCCTATGAGTTCCTCAGCCCGGAACTGATAAGGGAAATGGCTGAAAGGGACGTGCCGGAATTGCTCGCCCATTGCCTTCGCGTTTTGGGCGAGGAGTGACCTTTGCCCCGGCGCTCCCCCCTACGCCGCCATCCCTGCGCCGGCATAGTTGATATCGACGTACTCAATGATACCTCTGAATTTGACAAGCAACTGGAGGTTATCGCGCCAAGTAAGGCGGACACTGACAAGGCGCAGCAACTGCGTGAAGACATCGCGACGAGTCTGGGAGAGGTTCAGCCGAACGAGCGTCTTTCAATCCTGAGAAGTTGCGTGAGGGAGATTGAAGATCTGATTTCGGGCGAAAACGTAGTTGATCGAGCGGCGGCGAATCGCCTCCTACGGCAAGTCGAAGAAAGCTTCACGAGGCAATTGATATCGGAAAGCCGTGGCGTGAGGTCAAGAGAAAGGGCCGGGCCGCGCTCGGTCCCGAAATCAGGCCCGCATTCGATTCGGTATCGGATATTTGCGCTCGAAACGGGCTCTTTGTCAATTCTTCAGGGGAACTGGAGTCGATGCTGAGCGAGTATGGAATCCCGGCCACAACGGATAAGAAGGGCTGGATCGTTCAGGCGTTGCAGCTGCTGGCGGGTTTGGCGGTTGATTTCACTAAGGAACCATGGAAGCTTATGAAGACGATCCACGATTATCTGTCTAATCCGGGAAACTCCGGGAAACCAATAGTCGCAAGTTCCGCCGGTTGAAGACAAGCGCCACCGCGACTAGCTTCGCTAAGCTAGCGAAGCTTAGGGGGAGTTAAGAAATAATATGGTCAATCGCAGGATGGCCATGTGTGCCGGCGAGGCGAGATCGTGTAGTTCCACGCCGGATGAACTTTGTGGCGCCTGAGCTGGATTTCGTCAAGCTGCTCGTCAGACACTTTGATTCCGGTCTCATACTCGTTCGTGTCCAACACTGCCTTGACTTTGAGCCCGGTGCGGGTCTTGGTGCACCGATCAGGTTGATGATCGTCTCGTAATTGATCAACGGCTCTCCTCTCCAATTCAGACTGATAAACGAGAATAGCCGGTGCTCGATCTTGTTCCACTTGCTGGTTCCCGGAGGGTAGGGACAGACCGTGATCGGTATCTGGATCTGATCCGCCATCTTCTGCAAGTTGAGCTTCCATGCGCGAAGTCGGTTTCCGTTGCTTCCCCCGCAAATCCAAGGAGGGACCACAACACGCGAATCGGGATGCTCAATTCCGCGGGACAGCCCCGTCAAAGCCGCCAGCCGACTTATGCCGCCACGCCCCAAATCCAGTGCTTTATCTGCGGCGAACAGCCTCGCCTGAAGTTCATTCAAGGTGCCGAAAACCTTCAGCCATCGCCTCTCAGCTCCCGAAACAGACCGCCCTCGCGTGGACCTGATCAGCCACCTTAGAATACGCTCGCCTCAAACATTTGTCCAGCTTATTGTTTGACTCCGACTAAGCCCGCCCCCCCTACGCCACCACCTTCAGCGCCTTCACCCGATCCCGTAACTGCGCCGCTTTCTCGAACTCGAACTTGCGCGCCGCCTCCCGCATCCGCTCTTCGATCTCGCCGATCAGCCGCTCGCGCTGCTCCGGTGTCAGGCTCTCCGATGCGTCCTCTTCCTCCAGCGGCACCGTCACGTAGTCCCCTTCCGCCACCGCCACCAGGC
The DNA here is from genome assembly GCA_020073615.1 of Terriglobia bacterium. Lineage (GTDB taxonomy): Bacteria > Acidobacteriota > Terriglobia > Bryobacterales > Bryobacteraceae > JADGNR01. The sequence continues at coordinate 81,697 of JAIQEX010000005.1, read as the reverse complement.
TCATGTCGATCGGCCGCACGATCGATTGCGGCACGATCCCGTTGCGCTCGTTGTATTCCATCTGCGTCCGCCGCCGCCGCGCCGTCTCCTCCAGCGCCCGCCGCATGCTGTCCGTCATCACGTCCGCGTACAGCAGCGCGTGCCCTTCCAGGTGCCGCGCCGCGCGCCCCATGGTCTGGATCAGCGAGCCCGCCGACCGCAGGAAGCCTTCTTTATCCGCGTCCAGAATCGCCACCAGCGAAACCTCCGGCAAATCCAGCCCCTCGCGCAGCAGGTTGATCCCCACCAGCACGTCGAATTCGCCGCGCCGCAGGTCGCGCAGAATCCGTATGCGGTCGAACGTGGTCACCTCCGAATGCAAATAGCGGCAGCGCACGCCCACCTCGGAATAATATTCCGCCAGGTCCTCCGCCATGCGCTTGGTCAGCGTGGTCACCAGCACCCGCTGGTTGTTCGCCGTCCGCTTGCGGATCTCGCCCAGCAGGTCGTCCACCTGCCCCTTCACCGGCCGTATCTCCACGCTCGGGTCCACCAGCCCCGTCGGCCGGATGATCTGCTCCACCACCACGCCCGCCGTTTTGGTCAGCTCGTACGGCCCCGGCGTCGCCGAGACGTAGATCAACTGGTTGACGCGATGCTCGAACTCCTCGAAGGTCAGCGGCCGGTTGTCCAGCGCGCTCGGCAGCCGGAACCCGTGCGACACCAGCACCTCCTTGCGCGACCGGTCTCCGTGATACATCCCGTGCAACTGCGGGATGGTCTGGTGGCTCTCGTCGAGCAGCATCAGCGCGTCGTGCGGCAGGTAATCGAGCAGTGTGGGCGGCGCTTCCCCCGGCAGCCGCCCCGAAAAATGGCGCGAATAATTCTCAATGCCGTGACAGTAGCCGATCTCCTTCATCATCTCCAGGTCGAACATGGTGCGCTGGTACAGGCGCTGCGCTTCGATTGCCTTGCCCTGCTTTTCCAGCTCCTTGTGCCACCACGCCAGCTCCGTGCGGATGCTGTCCATGGCGTTCTGCCGCGTCTCCTCGCTCATCACGTAATGCGTCTTGGGATAGATGGGCAGCCGCTGGTAGGTCTGCTTCACCTGCCCCAGCAGCGGATCGATCTGCGCCAGGCTCTCCACTTCGTCGCCCCACAGCTCGATGCGGTAGGCATTGTCGTCGTAGGTCGGGTAGACTTCGATCACGTCGCCGCGCACGCGAAACGTCCCGCGGCGGAAATCGATGTCGTTGCGCTCATAGAGGATCTCCACCAGCTTCGAAAGGATCTGGTTGCGCGAGATTTTCTGCCCCTTCTCCAGCATGAGCAGCATGCCGTAGTAGGCCTCCGGCGACCCAAGCCCGTAGATGCAGCTCACGCTGGCCACGATCACGCAGTCGCGCCGCTCGAACAGCGATTTCGTCGCCGAAAGCCGCAGCTTGTCCAGCTCGTCGTTGATGGTGGCTTCCTTTTCGATGTAGACGTCGCTCGAGGGAATGTAGGCTTCCGGCTGGTAATAGTCGTAGTAGCTGACGAAGTACTCCACCGCGTTGTCGGGGAAGAACGACTTGAACTCGTGGTAGAGCTGCGCCGCCAGCGTCTTGTTGTGCGCCAGCACAAGCGCGGGCCGCCCCGTGGCCTCGATCACCTTGGCCATGGTGAAAGTCTTTCCCGACCCGGTCACGCCCAGCAGCACCTGGTGCTGTTCCCCTTCACGAACCCCGCGCGTCAGCTCCGCAATCGCCGCTTCCTGATCGCCGCGCGGCCGGTAGTTCACCATCAACCGGAATCCCATCCTTCCAGATTGGCATAAGCTATGCTGAAAATCAGTGGCCTGCCCGCCGTCTTCCATGTCGAAGATCATGGTGCGCGCCCCCAACTGGCTGGGCGATGCGGTCATGTCCCTGCCCGCCATCGGCGCTATCCGCGAGGCCTTTCCGCAGGTGCATATCGCCGTTGTGGTGCGGCCTTCGATTGCCGATCTCTACGCCCGCGAAGCCGCCATCGACAACGTCATTCCCTATGCGGCGCCCCGGGGGCTCCGCGGCCGGCGCGAGTTCGCCGCGCGTCTTCGCCAAGAGCGTTTCGACGCCGCCATCCTGCTGCAAAACGCCTTCGACGCCGCGCTGGTCGCCTGGCTCGCCGCGATCCCCGAGCGCATCGGCTACAGCCGCGATGCCCGCGGCTGGCTGCTCACGCGCGCCATCCCCGTTCCCGAGCCCGGCGAAATCCCGCGCCACGAGCGCTTCTACTACCTCGAGCTCCTGCGCCGCGCGGGCATCCTTGAGCGCTTCCCGCCCTCCGCCGCCATCCGCCTGGGAGGCATCGAAGCCGCCCGTCAGGCCGGCGCCGCGCGCCTGCGCTCGCTCGCGATCGCTGCGCCCGCCGTGGGCATCAGCCCCGGCGCCGCCTACGGCAATGCCAAGCGCTGGCTCCCCGAGCGCTTCGCCGAGGTGGCGCGCTCGCTTCCGCCAGACACCGCCGTCCTCGTCTTCGGTGCGCCCTCCGAGCGCGCCCTGTGCGAGCTGGTCGCCGCGCAACTGTGCCGCTCCCACATCGACGCCCGCAATCTCGCCGGCGAAACCTCGCTCGCCGAATTCATCGATCTCGCGGCCGCCTGCCGCCTCTTTCTGACCAACGATTCCGGCGCCATGCACGTGGCCTCCGCGCTGGGCGTCCCCACCATCGCCGTTTTCGGCGCTACCGACGACGCCACCACCGGCCCCACCGGCCCGCTCGCCCGCGTGGTCCGCGAGCATGCCGAATGCAGCCCCTGCCTGCTCCGCGAATGCCCCATCGATCACCGCTGCATGACCCGCGTCACCGCCGATCGCGTGGCCGCCGCCGCGCTCCGGCTCTGGGAGGAATCCGCGCCCGCGTGGACACCCGAAGCAAAATTCTAGCGTCGCCGCCGCAGCCCTGGCCCGCCTTTGCTGCGCCGCTCGCCGTGGTCACCGGCTACTTCGACTTGCTCCGCGCCTGGCACGTCCGCGAGTTCGCCGGCGTGCGCCAGCGCACCGGCGCGCGCTCTCTCCTGGTGGTGGTCCTGCCGCTCGCGGGCGAAGTGCTCCCGCAGCGCGCCCGCGCCGAATTGGTGGCCGCGCTGCGCATGGTAGACTACGTGGTAACCATCGATCATGGAGAGCTCGAGGAACTCGTCGCTGCGCTTCAGCCCGCCGCTCTCGTGCGCCTGGAAGCCGCCGATGCGCGGCAAGCCCGGCAGTTGATGGAGCATGTTCACCGCCGGCAAACCCGCTAAAATCCTCGTGGTCCGCCTGGGCGCCATGGGCGATATCATCCACGCGCTGCCCGCCGCCGCTTCTCTCAAGCACAGCTACCCCGGCTCGCATCTCACCTGGATCGTCGAGCCCAAGTGGGCCCCGCTCCTCGCCGGCAATCCCTTCGTCGACCGCATCGCGCTGTTCTCGCGCGAACGGCTTCGCTCGCTCCTGGCGAGCTGGCGCAGCCTGCGCGCCGCGCGCTACGATTTCGCGGTCGATTTTCAGGGCCTTGTCAAGTCCGCACTGGTCGCCTCGGCCGCGCGTCCCGAACGCATCTTCGGCTTCCATCACACGCAAGTCCGCGAGCGCGCCGCCGCCCTGTTCTATTCCAACAAGACGCTCAGCCACGCCGTCCACGTAGTGGATAAGAACCTCGATCTCGCCCGGTCCGCGGGAGCCGCCAATATTCTGCGCACCTTCCCGCTGCCCGCCGGCTGTCCCGAGGGCGATCTTCCGGCGGGCGATTTCGTGCTGGCTTCGCCCACCGCCGGCTGGCGTGCCAAGCAGTGGCCCGCCGATGCCTATCGCCTGCTCGCCCTCCACCTGCGCCGCGAGCTCTCCATCCCCCTGGTGCTCAATGCGCCGCCAGGCGCCGTGCTTCCGGAGATCGAAGGCGCGCTGCCACACTTCTCCGGCCTGCCCGGGTTGATCTTCGCCACGCGGCGCGCCGCCGCCGTACTGGGCGTCGATAGCGGCCCGCTCCATCTCGCCGCCGCGCTCTGCAGGCCCGGTGTCGCCATCTTCGGGCCTACCGATCCGGCGCGCAACGGACCTTACGGCGAATCGCTCAAAGTGCTGCGCAGTCCCACCGCCCAGACCACCTACAAGCGCGGCGACGCCATCGACGAAAGCATGCGGCAGGTCACCCCCGGCGAAGTCTTCGAGGCGCTCCGAGCAGTCTTGGGCGAGCGCCGCCCGGCCGCCGGCTGTGTGGTGTGATGGTCCGGTTCGCCAAGCGCTACGCCGACACCGTGGCCCGCCTGCGCGTCCCCAGCGGATTCCTGCTGGTGGTGGTGTTCGCCTGGTTTTCGCACCCCACCGCCCGCTCGCTGGCGGCCGGGGTGCCGGCCTCGCTCCTCGGGCTGGCCTTGCGCGCCTGGGCCGCCGGCTGTCTCGCCAAGAATCAGACGCTCGCCACCGGCGGACCCTATGCCCACACGCGCAATCCGCTCTATCTGGGCACGCTGCTGGTGGCCGCCGGACTGGTCGTCGCATCCCGCTCCGCCGGCCTGGGCATCCTCTTCGCGGCGGTCTTCCTGTTCGTCTATTTACCCGTGATGCAAAACGAAGAGCAGCACCTGCGCAATCTTTTCCCCGAGTACGCCGGCTATGCGGCACAGGTCCCGGTGCTCTGGCCGCGCCTCACGCCGCTCCCGCCAAAAAATCCGCATCCTTTTCGCCTGGCGCTGTATCTAAGGAACCAGGAATATAATGCCGGTGCGGGGTTTGCCGCCGGGGTGCTGTTTCTTCTTTGGAAATTGAGGGGTTAGGTAGAGACCGCTCGGAGGGGAGCGGTCTCTTTCGCTTTTTGTCGGGCTTTCAGCTCTCCGCCAGCACTTCGCGCACTTTGCCGGCCAGCGCCTCCGGAGCGAACGGCTTCGATAGATACGCCACCCCCGGATCGAGTACTCCGTGCTGCGAAATCACGTTGGCGGTGTATCCGGAGATGTAGAGCACTCTCGTCGCCGGGCGCACTTGCGCCATTCGGAGCGCCAGTTCCCGTCCCGTCATGCCGGGCATCACGACATCGGTGATCATCAGGTCGATGCGGTCCGGCAGACGCTGGCATAGCATGAGGGCCTCGTCGCCGTTGGCCGCTTCCAGCACGCCGTATCCGTAGCGCTTGAGAATTTCGACGGTCAGCTTGCGGACCTCCGGCTGGTCCTCCACCACTAGGATGGTCTCGGTCCCCTGAAGTGAGCTAAAGACCGCCGGTCCGGTGTCCGCGAATGCCTCCGTCTCCTCGGTCCGCGGCAGATAAATCTTAAAGGTTGTGCCCTTACCCGGCTCGCTGTAGAGCGCAATCCACCCGCCGCTCTGCTTGACAATGCCATAAACCATGGACAGCCCGAGTCCGGTCCCCTGGCTCTTGTCCTTGGTGGTAAAAAACGGCTCAAATGCGTACTGCCGGGTCATTTCATCCATGCCCGTTCCGGTGTCGGTGACCGCCAGCAGAACGTACGCGCCGGCTTTCGCTTCGGGGTGCGCCGCCACAAACTCATCATCGATATCCACGCGGCCGGTCTCGATGACGAACTGCCCGCCGTGGGGCATGGCATCTCGGGAATTCACCGCCAGGTTTACCAGCACCTGGTGCATCTGCCCCGGGTCCACCATGGTGTGCCCCAACGACGGCGCCGGAATGGTCACCACTTCAATGTCCTCGCCCAGAAGGCGGCGCAGCATTTTGCCGACATCCGCCACCACCTGGTTCAGGTCCACCGGCTTGGGTTCGATGAGCTGTTTCCGGCTGAAGGCCAGCAACTGCCTGGTCAGGTCGGCGGCCCGGTTCCCGGCGCTGGCGATCTCGCTCAGCGCTTCGCGCAGCGGATCGGCGGGGGCCAGTTGGGCCAGGGTCAGCTCGGCATACCCGTTGATCACCGTGAGCAAGTTGTTGAAGTCGTGGGCCACGCCGCCGGCCAGCCGGCCTACGCTCTCCATCTTCTGTGCCTGTTGAAGCTGCTGCTGGCTGCGCTTCTGCGCTTCCTCGGAACGCATCCGCCCGGTAATGTCGCGGAAGAAAACCAGCGAGCCATTCTTGTGCTCATGCACGAACGGTACCGCCGAGACTTCCACGTCGAATACCGTGCCATCCAGCCGGAGGTACTTCTCCTCGATGGCCGGCACGCTTTGCCGCTCGTCACTGGAGAGACGCATGCGAGCGACGACCAGGGCGCGGTAATCGGGGTGGATCCGCTCCATCAGCGGCAGGTCGGCGAGTTGTTGCACCGAAGCCGCGCCAAACATGGCCAGCGCGGCCGGGTTGAGGTAGCGGAGCTGGCCTTCGCTGTGAATGGCGATGCCTTCCGGCGCATTTTCCACCACCCGCCGGAAGCGCTCTTCCAGTGCGCTGCGCTCCAGCTCCGCCTGGTAATTCTGCTGGAAGAAACGCGCTCGCAAATCGCGGAACACGAACAGGGCGACCGCCCCCGCCGCCAGCGCCAGCGAGCATGCCATCAGCACCAGCCACAAGGTCTGCCGCCGCACCGGAGCGTACACCTCCTCCGCGTCCATTTTCGCCACCAGCACCCAGGGAGAACCCCGCACCTTGCGCACCGCCGCCAGAACCGGAACACCGCGGTAGTCCACTCCGTCGGCGATGCCCTCCTGGCCCAGCGCGGCCCGCACCGCGGGGCGCTGCCGGTCGCCCAAGGGGTACCGCAGTTTCAACGCCGTGTCCTTGCGGTAGCGCAGCTCGTTCAAGTAGACGACCTCGTCTCCTTCCCGCCGGACAATCAGCGTTTCGCCGGTGCCGTTGGATGTCGGCCACCCTTGGATGAGCGGGTACAGAAACTTGTTCGGGTCGATGCCCAACAGCAGGGCGCCATCCGGCGGGCGTCCCTCCATGGAGCGTATCGGAACGTTCAGGCCCAAGTGGGGCCCCTGCAGGCCCTGGTCGTAATGGAGATCCGAGAAGACGACGTCTCCGGCCTTTCGCACCCGGTCCATGAGCGCGGCGTAAAGACCCTCCCCGCCCTCGGACGGACCCGTGGAGAGGCACACCTTGCCCTCCGCGTCTACCAGGATGACATTCGCGTATCCCTCGTTTTGGCGCAGGGCCTGCATCCAGGCCAGGACCTGGCGGCGGAGGTTTCTCTCGGTCCGTCCCGCCAGCACGTCCCGCACCGCAGGCAACACCTCGGTGGCGGCGATCATCCGTGCGTCCGCCAACCTCTCGTCCCGCCAGGCGACCAACTGCTCGACCTTCATCGCCGCGATCGCCTCGAGCTGGCTTCGCATTTCGTTCTCGATGCCCGACTTCTGATCGATGTAGTAGCGATAACTCACCGCGCCGATGGCCACGATGAGGAAGAGGAACGCTCCCAGAAGAGTGTACAGATTGCGGCGGATTGGATCCGGCGGGTTCATCGGCCTGCGAGCCGCTTATCGAAGCATATACCTGGGTAGGGTAGGCCTCCCGGCCTGCCCTAAACCCCGGCGCGCTCCTGCAACGGGGCCGGCCAGGAGGCCTACCCCACTACTCCAAAACGTGAATGTCCTTCTTGGCGCACATCTCTTTGAGGATCTTCGGCCACACCGTCACGCTCACTTCGCCCAGGTGCGCCTTGCGCAACAGCGTCATGAGCGTGCGCGCCTGCCCGATGCCCCCGCCGACGCTCAGCGGGATCTCGTTCTTCATGATCGCCTGGTGGTACGGGAACTTGAGGAAATCGAGCTGCCCGGTGGCTTCGAGCTGCTGCTTCAGCGTATCGGCGTTCACGCGGACGCCCATCGAGGTCAGCTCGTGCCGCCGCTTGGTTACGTGGTTCCACACCAGGATGTCGCCGTTCAAGCCGTGCATGGGCTTGCCGTCGGCCGAGGTGGTCGGGGTCACCCAGTCGTCGTAATCGGCCGCGCGCATTTCGTGCGGGTAGCCGTCCTTCAGCGTCCAGCCGATGCCGATGATGAAAATGGCGGGGTACTTCTGGAGGATCGCCGTCTCGCGCTGTTTCCGTGGAAGATCGGGATAGAGATCCAGGATCTCTTCGGCGTGCAGGAATTTCAGCTGCTCCGGCAGGTTGGGATAGCGCTCATCGTTCAGTTGCGGGAACAACCCCTGAACGTGCTTTTCGGCGCCCACCAGGACCTTCCAGATCTTGCCCACGATTTCCTTGAGAAAACCCAGGTTGCGCTCGCCGGCAGTGATAGCGCGCTCCCAGTCCCACTGGTCCACATAGGCGCTGTGGTCGTGGTCCAGGAAATAGTCTTTGCGCACGGCCCGCATGTCGGTGCACAGCCCTTCGCCCACCTGCATGCCAAACCGCTGGAGCGCCACGCGCTTCCACTTGGTGGCGGCCTGCACCACCTGGGCATCGATGGGATGCTGGTTGCGGTCGTTGGAAATATGGAACTGGATGGGGGTCCGCGACCCGTCGCGGTCCAGATAATCGTTCACGCCGCTTTCCACGTCCACGATCAGCGGCACGGTGACCATCATGAGGTTGAGCTCTTTACAGAGGTTCTCCTCGATATAATTCTTGGCGGCGAAGATCGCCTTCTGGGTGTCCTTCGGATTCAGCAGAGAATGATAATCCTGCGGCAGGATTTTCTCGAGCTCGGCATAATCGCCGATACCCGGACCCGCCAGGTCCGCCTTCTTGTCTGCAATCAGACTCATATTATTGCCTCCGGACATACTTTATAACAGCTTTCAGTCGCGGATGCTTGGACCAAGGCTATTTCTTCACGAAGCCCACGGATTGCGCCAGGGTGATCCGCTGCTCCGGCCGCAGCTTCATGGTCTTCGCCAGGGCGTCGCGGTCCACCGACGCCCGCACCACGGTGGCTAACCCCTGGGAAGCGCAGAAGAGGTACACGTTCTGGCTGATGAATCCGGTGTCGGCGGCCGAATAGAGCACCTTGTTTTCCGGCGAGCTCTGTCCCATTTTGGCGAAGTCCGCCACGTAGATCAGGTTCACCGCCGCATCGCGCACGTAGGCTTGCGTGCCCGTGGCCGCGCGAATGTCTTCCGCCAGCACGGGCTCGAGCCGGTGCCCCTTGGCGTCGTAGAGATACAGCCCGTCGGCCGCGGCCACGTACACGTCGATCTCCTGCCGGTTCGAAGCCGTAGGGGCCGTGCGGCGGCCATCGGCGCGGTTCACTCCCGCCGCCGCCCACAGCAGGTTCGAGAGCACCTGCATCGGCAGCGCGCCGGGACCGAACTCGCGCACCGACTTCCTCTCCTTCAGCACCTGCATCAGCGGCTTGCCGCCATCGGTCTCGGGCGCCGCGAGCGCCACCGGCTTCAGCTCGCCCGCCAGACACAGTGCCGGGAACAACGCCAGCACCGCCGCCATATAACCTGTTCGCTTCATCGCTTGTGTCTCCGGCCTACAGATTATCAGACTTCAATATCTGAAGGTGGCGGATCTCTATCAGGAAAGCAATCGGATCGAGAATCCGCAGATTAGGAGCGCGCTGCCGGAGACGTTCGCCACGCTCGTGGCGATTTAAGTTACGGGATCTTCGGACAAATCGGTTTGGCAGGCGAAAGCGCCTGCCCCACAAAACGCAAGTCCCGGCGCAACAACGTGGGACAGACGCTTTCGTCTGTCCACCCTGTGATCTCAGAGATTGTTTCTAACGTGCTGCAGGAGCTCTTCAGAAACGGGAAGCTCGATTGTTCGCGTCATGGCGCTCCGCCGGAGTCCGACCATCATTGTGCCACCGATGGCCGCCCAGCGCCGCGGCCCCTTCGCCCCGGCGCGGGTGTACACTAACGGCCATGTCCGCCCGACAGTTGTTGCTCTTTGCCGTTTCCGCGGCCGCGCTCGGTGCTCAGCCGGCCCGCCACCCGTTCAAGCTCGACGACCTCGCCCGCCTGCGCGAAGTGCGCGATCCGCAGTGCTCGCCCGACGGCCAGTGGGTGGCCTACACCGTGGGGACCATCGACGCCAAAGAGGATAAGCACGATTCCGACGTCTGGATGGTCAGCTTCGACGGCAAGCGCGACCTGCGCGTCACCTCCAGCCCGGAGAACGAAGGCACGGCGCGCTGGAGCCCCGACGGAAAGTACCTCGCGTTCCTCTCCTCGCGGCCGGGCAAGGCCAAGGGCAACCAGGTCTGGCTGCTCGACCGGCAGGGCGGCGAGGCCGTGCAGCTCACCGACGTCAAAGGACGGTTGCAGGGCTATGAATGGGCGCCCGACAGCAAACGCCTGGCGCTGGTGATCGGCGATCCCGATCCGGATGCCGACCCGCCCGCCGAAGGCGCGCGGCCCAAAGTGCCCAAGCCCATCGTCATCGATCGCTACCACTATAAGCAGGATGGCGCCGGCTATCTGCTCTCCGACCGCCACAGCTACATCTACCTGTTCGACATCGCCACCCGGAAGCTGGACCGGCTCACCACCGGCAAGAAGCATGACGAATCGTCGCCCGTCTGGTCGCCCGACGGAGCGCGCATCGCCTTTCAGAGCAACCACGCCGAGGAGCCCGACCGCGACCCCGCCAGCCAGATCTACGTGGCCGACGCCCACCCGGGCGCCGCCGAAAAGCAACTGACGCCGCTCACCGTGCGCGCCGGCCGCTCGCGCCCGGAGTGGAGCCCGGACGGCAAGTGGATCGCCCTGCTGGTGGGCGACGAAAAGAAATACGGCGCGTACAATATGGAGCGGCTGGCGGTGGTCGCGACCGATGGAGCGAGCGATCCGGTGATGGTGAAGGCGGACACCGAGCTCGATCGCGGGGTCTCCGCGCCGCGCTTCAGCGCCGATGGCGGCTCTATCACTTTTCTGGTGGCCGACGACCGGTCCGTGTATCCCGCGCGCGTCCGCCTGAGCGGCGGCCCCGTGGAGCGGCTGATGGCGCCGCCCATCGTGGTCTCCAGCCCCACCGTAGCCGGCGGATGCGCCGCCGTTCTCTCGGGCGGCGACAGCAAGCCCCCCGAGATCTACGCGGTGGAAGGCGGCGCGCTCCGCCAGTTGACCCATCAGAACGACGCGCTGATGGCGGAACTGGAGATCGCGCCCACCGAAGAAGTGAGCTTCAAGAGCAAGGACGGCACCGAGGTGCATGGCCTGCTGACCAGGCCCGTGGGCTACGCGCAGGGGACCAAGGTCCCGCTGCTGCTGCGCATCCACGGCGGTCCCAACGGGCAGGACGCGCATACCTTCAGCACCGAGCGGCAGGTGTTCGCGGCCAACGGATACGCGGTGCTGGCGGTGAATTATCGCGGCAGCTCGGGCCGCGGCCAGAAGTACTCGCGCGCCATCGCCGCCGACTGGGGACACTACGAAGTGGAGGATCTGCAGGCCGGCGTGGATCACGTGGTGCGCATGGGCGTGGCCGATCCCGACCGCCTGGGCGTGGGCGGCTGGAGCTACGGGGCGATCCTCACCGACTACATGATCGCCAGCGACCACCGCTTCAAAGCGGCCACCAGCGGCGCCGGCACGGCCTTCACCGTCGCCTTCTACGGCACCGACCAGTACATCATTCAATACGATTACGAGATCGGCCCGCCGTGGAAAGCGTTCGATACCTATGTGAAGATCTCTTACCCGTTCCTGCACGCCGACCGCATCGCCACGCCGACCCTGTTCCTGGGCGGCGAGCGCGATTTCAACGTGCCGGTGCAGGGCGGCCAGCAGATGTACCAGGCGCTGCGCAGCCTGGGCATCGACACGCAGCTCATTATTTATCCCAATGAGAACCACGGCATCCAGCGGCCGAGCTACCAGAAGGACCGCATGGAGCGCTACCTGGCGTGGTACGACAAGTATCTGAAGAAAGCGCCGGCGGCACCGGCCACCGCCGCGGGAGGGGCCCGGTAGGGGCTGCGGCGCGGCTTACAGCGTCATGCCCCGCATCATCCTCTCGAAGCTCGACAAACCGGCGTGGGGATCTTGCTCTCCCTGGTACTCCAGTTGAATCACTTTGGGTTCCCAGGCGCCGGTGTGGTCCGTGAGCCGCTTTTGCAGCACCGTCGTGTGCGTGAATTTGGCGTCCACCAGCAGCGCGCGCGTGTAAACGTCCTCCAGCGTGACCGCCTCTCCCGCGAGCGCCTCCAGAATCTCGGCGGACAGGTTGCCGAATTCCATACGGCCGCTGCCGACGTCCTGCCCCCGGTTCGACGTTCGCGGAAAGGCCCGCGAGGTCAGGTCCTTCAGATCCGAAGTCAACTTCACGAGTTCCGGTTCGTTCTTGGGCCCGCGATGCCGCGATAGAAAATCGTACACCTTGCCGATCCTGTCCAGGCGCTCCTCCGGGGTGTCGCCTAGTGTCCAGGTGAAGACGGAGGCCGCATGATAGGCCGCGATGAGCACGGCACAGCAGGTGGTGCCGCGCTCCGCGCTGAATTGCCCATCGTACCGCAAGGCCCACTTGAACGAGCGGTAGAACGCGTCGTAACCGAACGGCGCCGGAATGCCCAGCCTCATCTGCTCCTTAACGCCGCTCCCGCGGTTATCCACCACCTTCTTGCTGCTGTCTCGCGAATAGGCCGTACGCCCGAAAGCCGATGGGGCCCAGGATGAGGCGTAGTCGGCCGCCAGGTCCCGCAGAGTGGCGGAGCGCGCCCGGTATGCCCACGCTCCGTCCCAGATGCCGTACGACCGCCCGTCCACCATGTTGGCGCGCGTCAGCCCGGTCTGCGGCATGGCGTGCACCATGTGGTTCCCCCCGATGTAAATCATGGTGTGCTCGGCGCCGATCAGGATGTCGCCGGGCAGCAGGTGTTCGATGTTATGCGCCATCTTCAGACCTTAGCAAAGTCCGCCACGGGCGACATCACCCACACGCGGGAACCGCGGGAACATCGTTCTGGGGTGCGATCACGCGCACATCGCCTTTGCCCCACACGGTTTGCCGCCCCACGCCGCACCAGCGGGCGGCGCGCAGCCAGGGAAGGAACTCGGTGAGCGGCCCCTGGTATTCCGCTTCGCCGGTAAAGCCGCCCAGGGGGTGTACCTGACCGGTGCGGCTGCTCCTCCGCTCGGCGGTCTCCCAGGCGAGTTCGGTGCGGCACAGGCGGACGGCGGCGGCGCGCTCGCCCATCCCGCGGAAGTCGATCCCGAGCGGCCCGGCGCCGTAGAGGGCGCTGAGCGCGCCGATGCGGTCGCGCAAGCGGCCGAACAGGACCGGGAATTCCGGCTGTGCCGCCACCACGCCCGCGCTCTTCAGTTCGGTGGGGGTGACAAACCGCAGGTACACGCGCTCGACAGGCGCCGGCTCCGGGTCGAGCGGGATTACCGCCGGCGGGCGCGGCTCTTCGTTGACGGGCTGCACGCGGTCCGCCAGGTCCACCTGCTCGATGAACTCGAGCCGGACGCGCCCCCGCCCGGAGCCGATGCCCTGTTCGGCCAACTGCGCGAAGGCCCGGCGGAAGTAGGGGAGCACGGGCGCGCGGGTATCGAACACGTGCACATCGAAATGGAAGCGGGCGCCCGCGGAGAAGGTGACGCCGGCCAGGGCGGCGGCGCGCAGCACGAAGGGCCGGGGCCAATCGGCCAGGCCGGCGGGAGATTTTCCGAGCGCGCTCCCGGGGGCGAACAGACGGGCGTACACGGCCGGCGAAGCAGTCTCGTGGAGTGCCGATCCGAAGGCGCCGCGAACCGCGTTGCCGGCTTTACCCGGCGGAAAATGCACCGCCTCAAGGGCGCGAAAGTGGCAGCGGAAGCGGAAGAACGCCAGGGTGGTCACGGGGCGGAATGGGCACCTTTTCTTCGGATTGGAGGCGCTCCTGTTGTATAATGGTATGGCATTTGACTCTAGTTTTGCGCTTCGGAACGGTTTCGAGAGGGGGCCGCGTGAGTCCATCCGCGCCCCCTTTTTCGTTTTCGGGGCGCCCGGCGAGCGGGCAGGTGCATTTCAGTTAAGAAGGAATAAAGGCAGATGAAAGAAAAAGGCACAGTGAAATGGTTTAACGCAGCCAAGGGCTACGGCTTCATCCAGCGGGAGAACGGAGAGGATGTCTTCGTACACTTCTCGGCAATCCAGACAGAAGGGTACCGGACCCTGGATGAGGGTTCAAGGGTGGAATTCGAGGTGACCAAAGGCCCCAAGGGTCTGCAGGCGACCAACGTCACGGCGGCCTGATGAGACCGGGCGGACCGGCCGGCGGGCCGGTCCGCCAACCCACACCTGGAGGTTTATGAGCAAAGAGGACAGCATCGAAGTTACCGGCACGGTCCTGGAAAAGTTCCCGAGCGGGCTGTTCAGCGTACAGCTCGAGCACGAGCGTGTAGTTCTGGCTCACCTGGCGGGCCGGCTGCGCCGCAATCGCATCCGCGTCCTGGCGGGTGATAAGGTCACCCTGGAATTGTCGCCCTACGACCTGACCAAGGGCAGAATCACCTTTCGGCACCGATAGATCCCCGCTCTTCCCACCCCAATATCCAAATTTCCTGCACCCTTAATGTAAAAGTTCACATCCTATACGGCTTGTGGCATGATAAGAATCAGAGGAGTGCATCGCGCCGGTCACAGGGGGCTGGATTTTTCTCTGCATTGCCGCAGGCGCCGGCAAGGTACTGTAATAAAAGAAAAAGGGCATTTTCATGAAAGAGCCGAACCGTCCTGAAGAGAGACGACGCGTGAGGGTCAGGACTCCCGAAGCCGCTATAATCAAGGCAGAGGGCGGGGTGGACAAGCCAAAAAGCACACAAAAGACGCGGCGGCCATCCGCGGACCCGATCGAAGATCTCACGGCCGTTTTATCGCAGAAGGTGGTTGGCCAGCCGGCGGCCACGCGGGTGATCGTACCGTACATCCAAATGTACCAGGCGGGCCTGTCGCCCGAGGGCCGGCCGGTGGGGATATTCCTGCTGCTCGGTCCCACCGGAACGGGAAAGACCAAGACCGTGGAAGCGCTGGCCGAAATCCTGCACGGGACTGAGAAGAACGTGCTCAAGGTGGATTGCGGCGAGTTTCAGATGGAGCACGAGGTCGCTAAGCTGATTGGCGCTCCTCCCGGGTACCTGGGCCATCGCGAAACTCAACCCATGCTCACGCAGCAGAAGCTGAACGCCGTCACCAGCGAGAAGTGCAACCTGTCGCTCGTGCTGTTCGATGAAATCGAGAAGGCCGCGCCCTCCATGACCCGCCTGCTGCTGGGCGTGCTGGACAAGGGTCAACTGCGCCTGGGCGACAACTCCACGGTCAATTTCGAAAAGAGCCTGGTCTTCCTCACCAGCAACCTGGGCGCGCGGGAGATGATGCGCGAGATCAATCCCGATTTCGGTTTTCAATCGGTGAAAACCCCGGAGCGCACCGATCTCACCAGCAAGCTCCAGAACATCGCGCTGGTGGCCGTGCGCAAGCGCTTTTCCCCGGAGTTCGTCAACCGCATCGATTGCATCATTACCTACCAGCCGCTCACCCCGGAATCGCTCTCGGCCATCCTGGACAAGCAGATCACCGATCTGCAAAACCACGTCAACACCCGGCTAGCCAACCGCTCCTTCACCCTGGAGGTGCCGTTTGAGGCGCGCCAGTTCCTGTTGACGAAGGGTACGAGTCCGGAGTACGGCGCGCGCGAATTGAACCGCACCATCCACCGTTTCCTGACACAGCCGCTGGCCACCATGGTGGCCACCAACCGGGTGAATCCGGGAGCGAGTGTGCTGGTGGAAGTGGCCGAAGGCGGAGACAAGCTGGACATCCGATCGCACGATGCCGTAGCCGGCGTGGCTCCGGCGAATCCCACGGTCCTGCTGGTGGACGACAACCGCGACCTGCTGCATTTCCTGGAGCGCCTGATGGCCGATGCCGGCTGGACGCTGCTCACCGCGGAATCGGCCACCGAAGCCAAGCGCCTGGTGGCCAACAACAAGCCCAACGCCGCGCTGCTGGATTACATGCTGCCCGATGGCAACGGCGTGGAGCTGGGCGTGGAATTCCTGCAGGCCGTGCCGCAGATGCTGGTGATCGTCATGACCGGCACCATTCTTCCCCCGGAAGAGGAAGCGCTGTGCGAGGAGCACAACTTTCCCGTCCTGCGGAAGCCGTTCCTGGCGTCGGACGTGATGAACCAGATCCGCAGCCGGCTGGCCCCCACCGGAACCGGCGCGGTGCGCTCGGCGTAAATTGCCGGGCATCCTGGTCATCCACTGGGACCCCGCACAAGCGGCGGAACGCGCCGCGCGGCTGCGCAGTCAAGGCTTCGACGCGCTCTCCTACCCCGCGCGCATCACCGGCGGTTTGCGGGCCATCCGCGAAACTTCGCCCGACGCCATTCTGATCGATCTGACCGCTCTGCCATCCTACGGCCGCGCCATCGGCGCCATGCTGCGCGAGCAGAAATCCACGCGGACGATTCCCCTGGTGTTCCTGGAAGGCGACCCGGCGAAAACGGCGCGCGTGCGCGAGTTGCTGCCCGACGCCACATTCGCCGTCTGGCCTCGCATCGGCCCCGCCTTGCGCCGTGCCGTCAGCCTGGGGCCGGGCCGCGAGCCGATGGCGCCGCGCCCTCCGGCCACGCCGTTGTGCCAGAAGCTGCGCATCCGCGGCGGCGCCGTGGTAGCGCTGCTGCGCGCACCGGCAGATTTCGAAGCCACGCTCGCGCCGCTGCCCGAGGGCGTGCGTTTGCGGAGAGACGCCGCCGGCGCCGATGTGATCCTCTTCTTCGCGGCCTCCGCTGCCGCGCTGGGCCGCCAGTTGCCGGCGCTGGCGCGCGAAGTAAAGACCGGGCGCATCGTGTGGCTGGTGTGGGCGAAGAAGACGTCGGCGGCGGCCGGCGGCCTTTCGATGGCCGGGATTCGCGAGATGTGCGGCGCCGCGGGCCTGGTGGATTACAAGGTCTGCGCTGTGGATCGGACGTGGTCGGCGATGGCGTTTGGCGCCAGGCGGGGGAGGACGCTCACCAGCCCAACCGCTCCCGCAGCCCCATGGCGTACCGGCGGCTGATCTCGACCGTGGCGCCGCACGCCAGGCGCGCTACGGCGCCGCCCTTCAGGATCGGCTCCAGCTCCCGCACGTGGTTCAGGTTCACGATGGTCTGTTTGTGAACCCGCGCGAAGCGCTCGGGGTCGAGCCGCGCCTCCAGTCCGCGCAGCGTGCGGTTCACCAGCAGCCGCCCGTCGCCGGTGACGGCGAACACCAGCTCGTGGTCGGCGACAAATGCCTGGACATCGTCCATCGCAATGAGCCGCATCCTGGGCCCACGGCGTCCCACGATGCGCTGTAACGCCGGGCGCGGCTGCGCAGCCAGCACGGCCGCCAGGCGCGCGATCTGCTCTTGAGCCGCCTGTGCCGGGGCGCGCGCGTCGAGGCACTGTTGCGCCTTGGCCATGGCCCTCGCCAGCCGTTCTTCCGACACCGGCTTCAGCAGGTAATCCACGGCGCTCACCTCGAAGGCCCGCAGCGCATATTGGTCGTAGGAAGTGACGAACACCACCAGCGGCGCCGGCATGCCGGTCAGCTCCTCCAGCAGCTCGAAGCCGCCCAACAGGGGCATCTGGATATCGAGCAGCATCACGTCCGGCTGCAGCGCCGCCACCCGCTCCAGCGCTTCCACTCCGTTTTCCGCCTCGCCGGCCACTTCCACCCCGCCGATATCGGCGAGCATGCGCCGCAGCCGGTTGCGCGCGGGCGCTTCGTCGTCAACCAGCAGTACCCGCATAATCCCTCGCGCCGATTTTCGCGCCGATCTCGAAGACCACGGAAGCGCCGCCGCCCGGGGCGGAACGTACGTGCCAATGGCCGGGCCCGGCGAGGCGCTCGACACGGCCGTGGGCGTTGGCCAGCCCAACGCCGCCCGGCGCCGCCCGCGGGCGTTCGGCATCGAAGCCGGCTCCATCGTCCTCCACCGCGATCGCCAACATGCCCCCCGCGAGGCTGGCCCGTATGACGACGGTTCCGCCTTCCGGGCGCGGGGAAATGCCGTGCCGGATGGCGTTCACCACCAGCGGCTGAATCAGCATGGGCGGCACCAGGTATTCGCGCAGGGGCGCGGGCCACGTCGATGGTGTATCGCAGCTTTGCCCCAAACCGGGCTTCTTCGATCCGCAGGTAGGATTCGAGGAACGCAATCTCGTCGCCCAGCCGCACCTCATCGCGCCGCGTGGCATCGAGCGCGAAGCGAAACACCTCCGCCAGCGCCACCACCAGGGTTTCGGCAAGTTTGGGATTGACGTGCGTCAAATCCGCCAGCGTATTCAGGGCGTTGAACAGAACGTGGGGATTGATTTGCGCGCGCAGGGCCTTCAGCTCCGACCGTGCAGCCAGCTCGCGGAGCTGGGCTTCGCGGTGGCGCTGTTCTTCCAGCTCGCGCTGGCGGGAGAAGTTGTCGAGCATCGCCGCCACCTGAGGGGCGATGGTTTCCAGGAACTGGAGATCCTCGCTGCGATACGGCTGCCCTTTGCGCGGCGGTCCGAAATGGAACCAGCCCCAGGTGCAGTCCGCGTTGGCGATGCGCACCGACGCGGCGGCGTCCGCATGGGCCGAATCGGCGGGGCCCTCCTGGAATCGCACGAATGAGGCGGACAGGGCGTCGCGCAGCTTCTCGCCGGCGTGCGATACCAGGGCGCCCGATTCCACGAAGCCCGTCAGCTCGCGGCCGATCTCTTCCAGCAGTTTCGGATAATCGGGGCGGCGAAACAGGTAGTGGTCCATGATGGCGTTCAGCGCCCGGTAGAACCACGTCCAGAACACGGTGAAGGCCACGGCTCCCGCCCATACCGCTGTCGCCTGCGCCAGGCCCGCGACCGGTAGCTGCACGAGCGCGGCGAACCAGGCCACCGAAGAAGCCAGGAGCACAAAGGCCAGCACGCCGCGCTTGATCAGAACATCGAAGAATACGAACTGCGTTTTGTAGTACACCAGCGGCATCAACACCAGCGGCAGCAGGAGCTGGAGGCCCACGGTCGTCCAGGTGCTCGACATTTCCGTAAGCCGTTCGTGGAACGCCCAGGGCACGATGGCCAGAATGAACCAGACGAGGGTCGCAACCAGTCCCTTCACTTCCGCGGTGAGCTCCTGGCGCACCGCGGCCGTTGCCTGGCTGGGGCGCGGGTTGATGGAGAGCTCGCTCCAGCGCTTGTCGTTCCAGGCCGTGAGGGGGCGCGAACCGAACACGCGGAGAAAACGGCCCAAACGGCTACCCCGGTTCACCTCCGGCAGCCGCGCATAAAATAAATCGCGCCGACCGCCAGGGTCTGGATGGTAAGCCATCCGCCGGCGAATGCGCCGATCATGAAGTCGTCCATGCCGGAATAGGGGAAGGCCGGGACGATGCCGGGCCGCCAGACCGCCGCATCGCCCAGCGTCTTGACCGTCCCCAGGATCCAGACGCCGATGCGGATCGCCGCGTAAAGATACAGCATTCCGGACAGCATCAGGAAGTTGAAGCCCCGCCTGGTGGTTGCCCAAACGGGCAGCGCCCGCCAGCGGGACGACACGGCTCCCACCATTATCCGCAGCGGCTGGGGAACGCCGAACGGCGGATCGAAATCAGGATCATCGCCGGTGATGCGCAGGTAGGTGAGTCCCAGGAAATGGGTGCCCAGGGCCAGGATGAGGCTCACCAGGCACTGGGCGGTGGCGATCAGCACGAACTCGGTGCGCGGGCCGATGGCGTGGAGCGTCAGGTAGAGCCAGTCGCTCACGGCGAACAGCGCCAGTTGCAGCGTGAGGCAGGCGGTCATGGCGATCATCACCGTAGCCTCGGCATCGCGTTTTGCACGGCGGAGGATGGCCATTCCCACGCTGCCGCAGATTGCGGCGCCCAGCAGCAGAACCAGGGCGGCCAGTGCGCTCGGGGCGTTCACCATCAGGGCGTCCAAAGTACTCATGATCGCAGTATTCGGCCCGCCGCGATGAAGGGCGAGGGAAAACCGGGTATGCGGTGAAACCGGGCGGGTGAGCGGCGGAGGGGACTATCCCGCTACCGTCTGCCCACCGCCGGCGCACGCATGGCGGGCGCGCGCAGGCCGGATCCCGATCCCGGCGCACGCATGGCGGGCGCGCGCAGGCCTACTCCCGATCCAATCCGCCCACCGGGGAAGCTCCTCACGATTCGTCCCGGACGAACATGGAAGAACAGCGGCGGGTTGTAGAAGAAGTAGGCCGGCGAGTAGAAGCCGAAACCGAACGGACTGAAGGGAAAGCCGCCGCCCGGCACAAAGGCCCACGTGCTGAACCAGGGGTTCCAATACCAGCCCGTGCCGTACCACCAGCCGGGGTTGTCCATGACGATCGTGCGCACCGAAGACATGTTGGCTTCGGCCAGGTATTGCGAGCGCAGTTTGCTCCATTGGTACAGGCTATCGGTCTGTTTGGTGTCGAACTTCTGAGGCTTTCGTTGGGAACTCTGCGCCAGGGGCAGTTCCCTGCCCTTGCCCACATCCACGGTGCGGTCATCCTGTTGCACTTGCGCTTTGCCGTCATAGACCGCCAAGAGCGGCTGATCGGCGTTGAACCGGTAGAGTCCGCGCTTTTTCAGTTCGATTGTGGCGCCGCGGTCAATCACGTCAATGTGATTCTCTTTCTGAACCTCCGCAGCCTCCACCATGGCTTCTCCCTTGAGCAATTCGACGCGGGTGTCGGTCAACGAGGGCGAAATCATCTTCACCGCGCTCGCATCACTCAACCGCAGGACGACGCCGGGAGTGAGCAGCATTTCGGCCTTGCCGTTGGCGGTCTGGAGCACCTGCCCCGGGCCGGCCTCGGTGGAGCCCAACCCCTTGGCACCGATGGGCCTGCCGTCCAAGGAAACCTGGCCCTCCGCGTAATTCACAGTTCCGGGCCGGGCCACCGCGCCGAACGCCGCCCCTGCGAACACGCCCGCAGCGAACAGCATCGCGACTACGCGGCCCGTTGTTTTCAACAGGTTAAGCATATGATCTGGAATCCTTTCTGCTTGGTTAGATGCGGTGGGTAGGAGGGGCGTTGCCGAGGCGGGAGGATGCTTACAAATCTACAAAAAAGGCCGCGCCCCCCGGGGAGGGAGCGCGGCTTGCGAGGTCCGGAAACCGCTTGCTTATGCGCGCGGCCCGGCTTAGTAATCCATCTCGGGGCCGTGGCCGCCGGGACCGCCCTGAGCCGACTTCTTCTCGGGGATCTCGGCCACCATGGCCTCGGTTGTGAGCATGAGCGAGGCGATGGATGCCGCGTTCTGGAGCGCGGTGCGGGTCACCTTGGTGGGATCGATGACGCCGGCGGCTACCAGGTCCTCATAGGCGTCGGTCATGGCGTTGTAGCCGAAGTTGTTGTTCCCGTTCTCGCGGACCTTGTCCACCACGATGGCGCCTTCGGTGCCGGAGTTGGAGACGATCTGGCGCAGCGGCTCTTCGCAGGCGCGGCGCACAATAGTGACGCCGATCTGCTCGTCGCCGTCGAGCTTGAAGGTGGTCAGCGCCTTGGACGCGCGCAGCAGGGCCACGCCGCCGCCCGGCACGATGCCTTCCTCGACCGCCGCGCGCGTGGCGTGCAGGGCGTCTTCCACGCGAGCCTTCTTTTCCTTCATCTCGGTCTCGGTGGCCGCCCCGACTTTGATCACCGCCACGCCGCCGGCCAGCTTCGCCAGCCGCTCCTGCAGCTTCTCGCGGTCGTAGTCGGAAGTGGTCTCGTCGATCTGCGCGCGGAGCTGCTTGATGCGGCCCTCGATGGCCTTCTGCGACCCGGCGCCGTCCACGATGGTGGTGTTGTCCTTGTCAACCGTGATGCGCTTGGCCTTGCCCAGATCGTCCAGCCGCACGCCTTCCAGTTTCACGCCGATATCTTCCATGATGGCCTTGCCGCCGGTGAGGATGCCGATGTCTTCCAGCATGGCCTTGCGGCGATCGCCGAAGCCGGGCGCCTTCACCGCGCAGGCGTTCAGTGTGCCGCGCAGCTTGTTGACCACCAGCGTAGCCAGTGCTTCGCCTTCCACTTCCTCGGCGATGATCAGCAGTGGCTTGCCGGCGCGCGCGATCTGCTCGAGCAGCGGCAGCAGGTCTTTCATGTTGCTGATCTTCTTTTCGTGGATCAGGATGTACGGCTCCTCGAGCACCACTTCCATGCGCTCCGCATCGGTGACGAAGTAGGGGGAGGAATAGCCGCGATCGAACTGCATGCCCTCGACGGTGTCGAGCTCGGTGACCATGGTCTTGGACTCTTCGACGGTGATGACGCCGTCTTTACCCACCTTCTTCATGGCGTCGGCAATGATGCCGCCGATGGTGGTGTCGCTGTTGGCCGAAATGGTGCCCACCTGGGCGATCATGTCGCCGGAGACCGGCTTGGAGAGCTTCTTCACCTCTTCGACGGCCACATCCACGGCCTTTTCGATGCCGCGCTTCAGGGCCATCGGGTTGGCGCCCGCCGCTACCGCCTTCACGCCCTCGCGGAAGATGCACTGCGCCAGGATGGTCGCCGTGGTGGTGCCGTCGCCGGCCACGTCGGAGGTCTTCGACGCCACCTCGCGCACCATCTGCGCGCCCATGTTTTCGAGCGGGTCCTTCAGCTCGATCTCCTTGGCTACCGTTACTCCGTCCTTGGTGATGTTCGGACCGCCGAACTTTTTCTCCAGGACCACGTTGCGGCCCTTGGGGCCGAGGGTCACTTTCACGGCGTCGGCGAGCTGGTTCACTCCCCGCAAAATCGCCTGACGCGAAAGGTCTGCATATACAATCTGTTTCGCCATCTCTTTTTCGACTCCTTAGGAAGCTTTCTTCGCCACTTGGGGCGCGGTTTCGAGAATCCCCAGGACCTCGTCCTCACGCATGATCAGGTATTCGATGCCATCCAGCTTGATGTCGCTGCCGGAATACTTGCCGAACAGGATGTGGTCGCCCGCCTGCACGTCCAGCGGAACCACTTTGCCGTCTTCCAGACGCTTGCCTCTGCCCACCGCCACCACCTCGCCCTCCTGGGGCTTTTCTTTGGCAGTGTCCGGGATGTACAGGCCACCCTGCATCTGTTCCTTCTCCTCGATCCGTTTGACCACGATGCGGTCGTAGAGCGGACGAATCTTCATGGACTCTTTACCTCCAGTAATAGAATTGATTGGTTAGCAAATGGAACCCAATGTCGGGCCTTGCCGGGGTTCCAGGTTCTATTATTAGCACACTCGCCCGGCGAGTGACAAGGTTTCGCTGTAATCAGCTGTTTCTTATAGGCTTATTGATCTTGACAGATGGAACACAAAAGGAGGTTGCAGGCAGCGCGCGCTATCGCACACCCGGATTTTGGATGCAATTGCGCGGTATTTCGAACTAAAGAAGCCTGATATACTATCATCGTCTCAGTTCGGCTCATGAGTAGTACGTCAAGATCGCGCTTGCACGTAGTCGTCGGTATACCAGGCACTGGAATCCGGCTAGCCCTTCAGAGGCTTTCGCTGCGCCACCCCAATGACGTCGTGCTCCTCTCGCTTGAAGAGGTGCTAGAGGAATTTGCGCAACCTAGTCTCAAAAAGCTGCAAGACCTACCTGCGTCACCGATCGCGAAGTTTGCGCTCCCCCGAAGTTTCCTAAAACAGGTTTGGAAGGATGCGTTCAGAGTGCAGTGGAAGAAGGCGCAAGCGGCCCTGCGGCATGGGAAGCACGTGATTCTCACGTTTCACCTCTGCTATTACAATCATCGCACCAGAGAATATCTTACACCTGCAAACTTCCAGACTCTCCGCGATGCTTTCGGCCGGCACCGACCAACGTTCATAACGCTGATCGACGACATCTACGACTGCTGCCGTCGGCTTTGTGCGTCAGAGGGAATGTTCCCACTACCGCAAGATGGTGAGGAAGCGCTTCTTGATGCATTCACGGTACTCGACTGGCGATCGATGGAAATGCTCCTTGCTGACGCGGTCGCATTAACTTGCGGCAGCAAACATTACCTCATTGGTGTGAAGCATCCGGTTTCGACACTGGAAGAGCTCCTGTTCTCGAACAAAAAGGTTGCATATCTCTCTCACCCAATATCAGAGCCGCGACGGATGTGGACGGATGCTCGCGTCGACAAGAGCCACGTCCATAAAATCGTCGACGAGATTCAGTCGTTCAGCGAAAGGCTCAGCCAAAAGTACATCGTCATTCAACCAACAACGATCGACGAGTTCCGCTTCCGCTATTTGTCGGCCCAGCTAGGGGATCGGTGGCCCTTTCAAGACCAAGGGACTGAAGAGTTGCTTTACCACCCACCAGGCGCGCTGAAGAACGATCAACTTTTCCCAGCCGGCTGGAACCAGGACCTGCGCGATCAAGCCCAAGACTCTCCTGTACTAAAGCGACTCAAGGCCGCCATCTTCGAACAGATCGGGGCGCGCGACCACTACCTCGTCGATCAGGCCGACATCGTTGTCGCCTATCGACCGTTATATCGCGGGAACGATTCAAGTGGTGTCCAAGAAGAACTGTTGCACCACGCGATCCTTCGCGATTCGGAGCCCCGGCGACAGACTGCGATCGTGTATTCGCCAGAGCAAGACCGCAAAGCATACCCTGCACGGCAACTCTGGGAAACGGTGATTCCTGGCTGGCGCGACGCCGAAATTCTCACAGGAGGAAATGCGGATTTGGACAGTCTAATCAGAGACCTGCAAACTGGCACTCCAGCCGAACGTGACGCGGTGCTCAAGGGCGAATCGGGGGCCCTGAAAGCGCTGCTGCATCGCTACGGAATCAGCATCGCGCCGACTATCAAGTGGAAGGGTGCGATGGGCCGCAGCGCACAATTGCGGAGTCTCTCTCAGGCGGACTTCCTCGCCGCACAAGTTGCGCAATTTCAACAGAATTACCTCGATGAGCTCGCAAAGCGCCATAGCGCTCGCGTCTATGCGACAATAAGACGTTTCGAGGAAGCCCTTGGGCTGCGAAGTACTGGAGGCAAAGCATGAGCAGCAAGCGAACGAGAACGACCGTTTACCTGGACAACTCCGTGGAGAGCGAACGAGTTGCAGAAGAGCTCGACAGAATCGGGACCAGCTACAACGCCATATACATGAGCTCGGTCACGAAAGAACTCCCAGCGATCAAGAGCGACCTTCATGCTGTTTATGGCTATGACAAGATCCGCGGCTACTTCCTTCAATCGTTGCCGCCAAGAAAATCTCCTTCACGCGGATAAACGGCAGAGCGCAAGTGGCACAAGTCCAATGAGTGCCCAATACTCGTATGCCAGACAGCTCGTACCACCGACCCCATCCTGGAGAAGGTGAAACGCTACTTGCTCACAGGGCGCCTTTCGGGCCCGGCCCGGTAACGCTATCGGACGCTGGGTCTACGCTCTCGAAAATTCCCCGCTCGCGGTTCTTGCGCACTGCATTCCAGGCGAAACAGCGCCCGTTCATGGCGACATACACGCCCGGCCCGAGCGTTTGCGCGAATGCCAGCGCAGTGCCCAAATTGAACAAGCCGTCCGAGCTGCCGAACTGGTAAGGGACCATGGCCCCGGTCAGGACGATGGTCTTGCCGCGAACATTCCGGCCCAGCACGGCCGCGGTCTGCTCCATCGAGTCGGTACCGTGGGTGATGACGATGCGCTGCTCGACAGCGGCCGCGCAGCGCTCCAGGATCAACTGCCGGTCGCCATCGGTCATGTGCAGGCTGTCGATCATCATGAGGGTTTCGATCTCCACGGGGAGATGGCAGCGGCCCAGCTTGAGCATATCGGCGATGTGGGTCTGTTGGAAGTACAACTCGCCGGTGAGCTCGTTGTACTGCTTGTCGAAGGTGCCGCCGGTGACGAAGATCCTGATGCGCAATCAATCTCACTATACCGCGCTATAGTGGAAATATCCCCATGCGAGGCACGCGCTGGCTTTTGCTGGTGGCCATTGTCGTCATCCTCTGCGGCGTCGGCCTCACCTATCGAGCCCAAAGAAGAGCCCTTCGCGCCCGCGCGCCGGCGCGGCCGCAGGCGCTGCCGGAGGAGTTGAGCTCGCAAGGCGAAAAGCTGCAATATTCGGAGCGCAACGAGAATACCCACTGCAAGACGGCCGACATACAGGCCAGCTCTATCCGGCAGGTGAAGGACGCTTCGCGCATCGATCTCACCGACGTCACCCTGAAGCTGTATCACAACTGCGCCGCCACCTACGACCTGGCGAAGAGCGCGGCGGCGGCCTATTATCCCGCCGAACACCGTCTCTATTCGGAAGGCGCGGTGGAGATCACGCGCGGCATACCGGCCGAGGGCCAGCCGGCGCACACGCCGGTGTCCATCAAATCGTCGGGCGGTGTCACCTTCGATACCACGACCGGCCGCGTGGAGACCGAGCGTCCCTGCACGTTCGCGTTCCAGACCGGGGACGGGGAAGCGGTCGGCGCCTTCTACGACCCCAACGCCCACGACCTGCTGATGAAGAGCGATGTGAAGCTGGACTGGAAATCCCAGCGGCCCAACGCCAAGCCTATGAAGATCGAAGCGGGCAGCCTGGAATACCGCGAGAGCGAATCTCAGATCTGGCTCAAGCCGTGGGGCCGGCTCACGCGCGAGAACACGGTGGTGGAAGGCGAGAACGCCCTGGTTACCATTCAGGAAGCGGCGGACGGCCATAAAGTAATCCGCAAAGTTGTGGCCGACAATGGCCATGGCGTCGACACCTACCCCAACCGCAAGGTGCAGTATTCCGCCGGCCAGGTATGGGTGGATTACGACGACGCGGGACTGGTCCAGAAGATCACGGCGCAAAGCAACGCGCAACTGGTCTCGACTTCCGCCTCTTCGGAGACGCAGGTCGCGGCCGACCACTTCGACCTGGATTTCGAGACGCAGGGCGGCGAAAGCGCGCTGGCCCACGTCACCGGCACGGGCCACGGCACGGTGACCTCGAAGCCGCTCGCCGCGCCCGGCGCCGTGGCCGGCGAAACGCACGTCCTGCGCAGCGAAGTGCTGGAGATGAAGATGCGGCCGGGCGGCCATGAGATCGACAACGTGGTGACCCACGGGCCGGGAACACTGGAGTTTCTGCCCAACGCGCCGGTCGAGCACCACCGCACGCTCGACGGGAAGGACATGTTGATCGCCTACGGCGCGCAGAACCACATCCAATCGTTCCGCGCTACCGACGCCCGGACCCGGACCGACCCCACTGCCGACGAGCGCAAACGCAACCGCGCCGTGTCTACCACCAGCAGCCGCGAGCTCCTGGCGCACTTCGATCCGCAAACCAGCCGCATGTCGTCCATGGAGCAAGCGGGGGATTTTGCTTACGAGGAAGGAGAACACAAAGCCCGCGCCGCGAAGGCCTCGCTCGATGAAGGCCAGAACGTGATTCTTTTGGAGACCGGCGCGCGGGTCGCCGATGCCACCGGTTCCACTTCCGCCGACCGCATACGCCTGGACCAGCGCACGGGCGATTTCACGGCCGCGGGCGGCGTGACCTCCAGCCGGCTCCCGGACAAGGACGAGAAGAAGAATTCGCAGATGCTCTCCGGCGACGAGCCGCTCCAGGCGCAGGCGCGCAAAATGGAATCCACCAACCACAACCGCACCATCCACTATGAAGGCGGCGCCACCATGTGGCAGGGAGCCAACCGCATACAGGCCGATGCCATCGACGTGGACCGGGAGAAGCGCGGTTTGCAAGCCGATGGCAACGTGGTCACGTGGCTGTGGGAACAGCCCAGGAACGATGCCGCGACAGCCACCTCTCCTCCGGTGTTGACCGTGGTGCGCGCCCCGCACCTGGTTTATGCCGACGACACCCGCCTGGCGGTCTATACCGGCGGCGTGCTGCTGACGCGCGGCGTGCTGCGGGTGAAGAGCCGCGAGCTGCGTGCTTACCTGGCCGAATCGGGCGCTGATTCGCGTCTCGACAAAGCGTTTGCCGATGGCGCCGTGGAGATCGTGCAGAGCCCCCCGGACCGCACGCGCAACGGCTCCGCCGAGCACGCCGAGTATTACACCGCGGACCAGAAGGTGATTCTGCGCGGCGGCAGGCCGAAGCTGATCGAAGTGAAAGGCCCCACCAAAGACACGACCGAGGGCAATGAATTGACCTACTTTGCTAACGATGATAGGCTGCTGGTGAATGGGGCTTCCAGCCGGCCCGCCACCAGCCAGATCCACAAGGGCAAGTAGACCCGCATGAAACAGCTCGAGACCAAGGAAATCTGCAAGAGTTATCGCGGCCGCCGTGTGGTGGATGACGTTTCGGTGCACGTCAAGGAAGGCGAAGTGGTGGGGCTGCTGGGCCCCAACGGCGCCGGCAAGACCACGTCGTTCTACATGATCGTGGGCCTGATCAGCCCCGACTCGGGCGAAATCCTGGTGGACGACGAGAACATCACCGGCCTGCCCATGTACCAGCGCGCGCGCCGCGGCATCAGCTATCTGCCGCAGGAGCCATCCATCTTCCGCAAGCTCACGGTGGAAGAAAATCTGATGGCCATATTGGAAACGCTGCCCATCCGGGCGCGCGAGCGCCGCGAGAGAATGGAACAACTGGTCGACCAGCTCGGCCTGGAGACGGTGCGGCGCAGCCGCGGCTACATGCTCTCCGGGGGCGAGCGCCGCCGCGTGGAGATTGCGCGCTCGCTGGTGATCGAGCCCAGTTTTCTGCTGCTCGACGAGCCGTTCTCGGGCATCGACCCGATTCAGGTGCTGGAGCTGCAACGCATCATCTTCGACCTGAAGCGGCAGGGCATCGGCATCCTGGTGACCGACCACAACGTGCGCGAGACCATGGTGGTGACCGACCGTGCTTACATCATCAATAACGGCCGCATCTTCCGCGCGGGCAGTCCGGAGGCGCTGGAACGCGATCCCGAAGTGAAGCGCATCTATCTGGGCGAATCGTTCACCCTGCGCGTGTGAATTCACCCCGAAGCGCGGCCCCGCTTGGAAACCCTCGCGCCCCTTGCTTCGTAACAGAACTATGCGACTACTGTTCCTGCTGTGCAGCGCCACGGCCGCTGTTGCGCAGCCGCTTTCCGTAGGGGTGAAGGCGGGCCTGCCGTGGACGGACTTTTTGAATACCGCGCAATCGGGGAATTTCAGTTTCACTTCCACCACCAACCGCTACATTTTCGGCGCGTCGGCGGAGCTGCGCCTGCCCTTCCACCTGTCGATCGAGCTGGACGCGCTCTACCGCCATTTCAGCTACCACGGCATCGGCAGCATTATCGGCATCACCACCACCACGGCCACGAGCAGCACCACGAGCAACGACTGGGAGTTTCCGCTGCTGGCGAAATACCGCTTCGGCAAGAAAGGAGTGGCGCGCCCGTTCGTCGATGCCGGCGTAGCCTTCGACACGCTGCAAGGGTTGGCCCAGACCGTCAAGACCACCGTGCTTGCCACGGGATCGACCACGACCAGCAGCACGTCGAACCCGCCCGAGCTGAACGACACCTCGAGCCGGGGCTTCGTGATGGGCGTGGGCCTGGACGTGAAAGCGGTGCTGATCCACATACAGCCCGAGATCCGCTACACACGCTGGGGCGCGAAGCACTTCCTCGACCCCAACGCCCTGCTGCACAGCAACCCGAACCAGGCCGAGTTTCTGGTGGGAATTACGTTCTGAGCATGCACTGGCTATTTCTTGCCACGTCCTCAGCCTTGCATGCCCGGGCGGCGCTAACATAACAAGAATGGATATCGACCAGCGGATCGAAGCGCTACTCCAAATGCTCAAGCTGAGGGCCGCCAGGCGTCAGGTTCGGGACAATTGGGACCTGCAGTGGGCGGGGCGCCTGGACAAAATCCTGGAGGAGCAGAAACGGCTCAGCCGCCGCCTCGAGATCCACGAGGAGCGGCTCAACAAACGCCGGAAGCGGCTGGACAACCTGGAACATTAAGCAAAGCACGCGGGCGCGCGGCCTGCCTGCTTCACACCTTCAACTGCCCCAGCTTCTCCCCCAGAAAATGCAGTATCTCGCCCGCCGTGCTCTGTCCCTCCAGGGGCAGCAGCAGGACGCCGGCCGGGGTGAATTGCGCGCCGCGGGTCTGGCTCACAGTGGTCATCAGGCGGGCCGGGTCGACGCGCGTCCCCTTGTGGAATTTCACGTTCAAAAGGCTGTGGCGGCGGTCGATGGCCTCGATGCCGATCTGCTCGGCCATGGTCTTCAGGGCGGAGTAAGCCAGCAGGTTGCGCACCGCGTCGGGCACCGGGCCGTACCGGTCCTCCAGTTCTTTTTCGGCGCGGTCGCGGGCGGCGTCGTCGGCGGCGTTGGCGATCTGCCGGTAGGCGCGCAGGCGCTGGTTTTCGTCGGCGATGTAGTC
The DNA here is from genome assembly GCA_020073615.1 of Terriglobia bacterium. GTDB lineage: Bacteria > Acidobacteriota > Terriglobia > Bryobacterales > Bryobacteraceae > JADGNR01. The sequence goes on along the minus strand of JAIQEX010000005.1, from coordinate 51,630 downwards.
CGGGGGAATGCGGATATCGAGGCCCAGGTTGAGCGCGGAGTGGATCTCCGGCACCACCTCCTCGCCCTTCAACTCGCGCACCGTCTCCTCCAGCAGCCGCACGTAGGTGTCGAAGCCGACGGAGTTGATGTGTCCGTGCTGCTCGCCGCCCAGCAGGTTGCCGGCGCCGCGCAGTTCCAGATCGAGCGCGGCGATCTTGAATCCCGCCCCCAGATCGCTGAACTCCTTCAAAGCCGCCAGGCGCTTACGGGCGATTTCCGTCAGTTCGGTGTCGGGCGGCACCAGCAGGTAGGCATAGGCGCGGCGGTTGGAGCGGCCCACGCGCCCGCGCAACTGGTAGAGCTCGGAAAGGCCGTAGCGCTCGGCGTTCTCGATGAGCATGGTGTTGGCGAGCGGGATATCCAGGCCATTTTCGATAATTGTAGTACAGACCAGGATGTCGAACTCATGGCGCATGAAGCGCAGCATGGTTTTTTCCAGTTCGGCCTCGCCCATCTGACCGTGGCCGACACCGATGCGGGCGTTAGGAGCCAGTTCCTGCAGCATGGCGGCGCGGGCCCAGATGGAATCCACGCGATTGTGCAGAAAATAGACCTGGCCGCTGCGGCCTAACTCCTGTTCCAGCGCGGAACGGATCAGCGCGGGCTGGAAAGGAGCCACTACAGTGTGGATGGCCAGGCGATCCTTGGGTGGAGTCTCGATCACCGACATATCCCGCAGTCCCAATAACGACATGTGTAGTGTTCGCGGAATAGGCGTGGCGCTCATGCTGATCACATCCACCACCTTCTTCATCTGTTTGAGCCGCTCCTTGTGCTTGACGCCAAAGCGCTGCTCTTCGTCCACCACCACCAGCCCCAAGTCGCGGAATTCCACGTCCTGGGAGAGCAGGCGGTGTGTGCCGATGGCGATATCCACCTTGCCCTCAGCCAGGTCGGCCAGCGCCGCTTTCAGTTCCTTGGGCGAGCGGAAGCGGCTGAACATCTCGACGCGGACCGGAAACGGCTGGAAGCGCCGTTTGAAGGTCTCGAAGTGTTGAAAAACTAGAACTGTAGTAGGTGCCAGGATGGAGACCTGCTTGCCGTCGCCGAGGGCCTTGAACGTGGCCCGCATGACCACTTCGGTCTTGCCGAAACCCACGTCGCCGCACAGGAGCCGGTCCATGGGCTGCGGGCTTTCCATGTCGCGCTTGATTTCCTGAATGGCGGTGAGCTGATCGCGGGTTTCGGTGAACTCGAAGGCATCCTCGAACTCGCGCTGCCAGTTGCTGTCGAGCGAGTAAGGGAAGCCCTCGGCCATTTTGCGGGAGGCGTAGAGCTTCAACAACTCGTCGGCCATATCGCGCATCTTGGCCTTGATGCGGGTTTTGGTGCGCGTCCAGGTGGCGCCGCCCATGCGGTCGAGGGCGGGTTTGGCCTCGCCGGCGCCGCGGAAGCGCTCCACCAGGTCCATGCTGGTGAGGGGCACGTAAAGCTTGGCGCCGGCGGCATATTCGAGGAGCATGTAGTCGCCCTTGGCTTCGCCTTGGGTGATCTCGCGGAGGCCGAGGTACTGCGCTACGCCATGCTCGGCATGGACGACGTAGTCGCCGGGCTTGAGGTCGATCAGGTCGGCGGAAAAGGTGGCCAGCGCGGACTTCGAGACGGGCGCGCGGGCCACCAGTTCGGAGGTCTCGAAGAGGTCTTCGGAGCCAAATACTACAAGTGCCGAATCCGGGAAGGCGGTCCCGCGCCGGATGAGCCCCTTGATGAGATAGACGCTGGCGACGGTGCCGGCCATATAAGCGCGCTCGGCTAGGTACGCCGGTGTGGAGTCGAACTGCTCCAGGCCGAGTTGGTAGGGGAGTGCGTACTCGTTGAGGATGTCGGCCATGCGTTCGATCTCCCCTGTGGAGGCGGCGAAGAAGGCCACGCGGTGGCCCGATTCCACCAGGTTGCGCGCCTCCGCGATGGCGACTTGCATGTTACCGTGGAAGGCGAGGCAGGGGCGGGTGGAGATGTGGATATCGGACGGTATGCCGGACGGCGAGGGTTCGGATTCGAGCGCCAGTTCCTGGATGGCGAGTTGGGGAGCGGAGGCCGCCTGGCGCTGGAGTTCTTCCCAGCGGAAGAAGATCTTGTCGGGGTCGTAGGCGGGGGAGCGCTCGATCTGTTCGAGGCGGGTCCAAAAACGGTCGGCGGCGGCGTGGATCTGGCCGGGCTCATCCCACAGCACGACAGGGCGGTCGACCAGCGAGAAGATCGACGCACCGCGCGGCCGGAGCATGGGCGCCAGCAGCTCCCACCCGGGGAAAGGCAGACCAACGGGCGGCAGATCGCGCCCGGGAAGGCCGGCTTCGCGGAGCAGTTCGCCCAATTCCACCAGCAGGCCGTGCGACTTCGGGTACTCGGCGAGGGGCAGCAGCGTGCAGTCCTCGATCTTGAGCACCGAGCGCTGCGATTCCACGTCGAAGCGGCGAATCGATTCCACCTGGTCGCCGAAGAGATCGATACGCACGGGCTTGGCCGCCTCCGGCGAAAAGACGTCCAGAATCCCCCCGCGCAGCGAGTATTCGCCCACCATCTCGACCGGCTCGCGGCGTTCATAGCCAATGCTCTCCAGGTGGGCGATCACTTCTTCGAGCGGAAGCTCATCGCCCACGCGCAGCTTGAGGGCAAGCTGGCGGTAAAACTCGGCGGGCTCAATGCGTAGCAGCGCCGCAGCCACCGGCAGGATGGTGATTGGTACCCGCCCGGTGGCCAGCCGCCAAAGCCCGACGGCGCGCTGCTCGCAGATCTCGGCGTGTGGCGACAGGTTCTGAAGGGGCAAAACATCAAGAGCGGGAAGGAGTTGCGGAGCGCTGCGGTCTTCCGCCAAGAGCAGACTAAAGAAAGTGTTGACCCCTTCGAAGAGCGCTTCAGCCTGCTTGTTGCCGTCTACTACAATGATCAGAGATCGCGGCGAGGATTGCGCCAGGAGCACGGCATACAGCGCCTTGGCCGTAGTGGTGAGACCCGAGAGGGAAGCGTTGCCGCCCGCGGCGAGCCGGCTAAGCACCTCCTGAAAGCCTGGGTGCCTCCCCAAATCCAGAAACAGGTCGCGAACGGCAGGATGAATCAAGGTCGGTTTAGAATGTTCTCTACAATACTAGTAGTTGAGTAGCCGGGCTCCAGGGGCACGGTAACCGCCTTGCCGCCGGCGGCTTCGACCTCTTCTTTACCGGCGATGAAGTGCGACCAATCGGCGCCTTTCACGAGCACGTCCGGCAGCAGAAAGCCGATCAATTCCCGGGGCGTATCTTCGTCGAAAAAAGTAACAGCGTCGACGGCTTCGAGGGCCAGCGCGATTTCGGCGCGCTCGTCCTCGCTCACGAGCGGCCGGGATGCCCCTTTGGCGCGCCCGACGCCGGCATCGGAATTGAGCGCCAGAATGAGGATGTCCCCCTGGGAACGGGCCTGCTCGAGCAGGCGTATGTGGCCGGGATGAAGCAGGTCGTAGCAGCCATTGGTAAGGACCACGGTCCGGCCCTCCTGCTTCCACCGGAGGCGCTGTGCGCGGAGTTCCGCGCGGGTGTAGAGGCGTGCCACCGACTTCAGTGTAGCAATACCGCCCGCTCAGGCCCCGGCTGCTTTTTCCGCGGGCGGCGGCATGCCGACCCGCAGGACCAAGATGCGCCATGGCCCTATCAGGCTCCGGCCGCCTTTTCCGCGGGCGGCGTGGCGACCCGCAGGACCAAGATGCGCCATGGCCCTATCAGGCCCCGGCTGCTTTTTCCGCGGGCGGCGGCGCGGCGTACTCGCGGAAGGTCAGCCAGTCGGTGTGAATCTTGTCCCAGTCCTGCACGGCCAGGCCGTAGGAGGCGAACAGCTCGCGGATGCGGGCCGAGTCCCAGCCGGCAATGTCTTCGAGAATGGGCACCAGCACGCTGAGCGCGTTGTCGCTGATGACCGTGCGCCGGGCGATGCGGCCGATGTATTTGGCCTCCGATACGGCAATGGTGTAGCCATCGCGGCTGTTCACATGCTGCATCACGTAAAGATCGGAGCTGCCGTCGCCCATGTAGATGGTGTGATCGGGGCGGGTTCCGAGGCGCGTTTCCAATTCTCCCAACACGGCGACTTTGCCGTAGCCGGCGGCGACCCGTTTCACGGAGGCGATTTCGCCATTGGCGGCATCCCACTCGAGCTCGGTGCCGAAGATGCGCTCCGGCGGAACGATGCCCTCCAGCGCCGACTGCACCACTTCGCTGGGCGCCGCCGAAATCACGTAAAACAGAAACTTCTGGCGCTCGAGCCCTTGCTCGAGGAATCGCGCGAACAGATCCACATTGGTCTTCAGGCGGACCCGTTTGCCGACTTCGACCAGGTGCTCCCGGCGGACCCCACGGAACTGGGGATCATGGCGCAGCAGATAGGCCAGCTCCGCGCCCTGCTGCACCAGATTGACGCGGGATAATCCGCCGACCTTCTCGCGAAACCCGGAAATGCCCAGCAGCTCACTGAGGATCGCCCCCGAGTCGTTGAAGCTGAGCGTCTGATCGAAATCGCTGGCCACCAGGTACAGTCTGGCATCGGCCGGTTCATGGATCATGGAATCCTCCCCTGAATATGGATGGATCGGAGCGCCTATAGTTGCACCTGAGATCCTATAAGTTGTAATATCAGCCTAACACTATGGCCACCCGCGGGGCAAATCGGAAGGTTCCCAAGTATCAGCAGGTATTGGACGTACTGCAAAAAGAGATCGTGTCGGGCGGGTACCTGGCAGGCCAGCGATTCCCCAGCGAAGCCATGCTGGTGAAGAAGTTCGGAACCTCACGGATCACCGTGGGGAGGGCCGTCCGCGAACTGGAGCGGCGGGGCCTGGTGGAGCGGCGCGCCGGTTCGGGGACCTATGTCCGCGCCATGGGGGGATCGGGCGGAGGGCTTCTTTTCGGTCTGTTGATTCCCGACCTGGGCACCACCGAGATCTTCGAACCGATCTGCCAGGGAATCGCGGGAGCGCGGGCGGCGAGCAATCACGCTCTGTTGTGGGGCAACGCGGGCGCCAGCAAGGCCAGCACGGAGGAACAGGCCTGGCAACTGTGCCGCCAGTTCATCGATCGAAATGTGGCCGGCGTGTTTTTTGCGCCGTTGGAACGGTCGGCGGAGAGCGGGGAGGCGAACCGGCGCATCGTCGCGGCGCTGGAAAGCGCGCGCATCCCCGTGGTCCTGCTGGACCGCTGTATCCTGCCGTACCCGCAACGGAGCAAACATGACCTGGTGGGGATAGACAACCGCCGGGCGGGATACACGATTACCGCGCACCTCCTGGAACTGGGTTGCCGGCGGATCGCGTTTGCCGCTTATCCGGACTCCGCTCCCACGGTGGAAGCGCGGATGGCGGGCTACCGGGAGGCGCTTGCGGCTTACGGCGCTCCGGTGGAAAGCGCGCTCGTCTGGCGCCTGAACCCGGCTGCGGCGGACGAAGTGGGCGCGATGCTGAAAGCCGCCCGCGCGCAGGCGTTCGTGTGCGCCAACGACCGGACGGCCGGGCAGTTGATGCGCACCCTCATGGACCTGGGACATCGCATCCCCGAAGAGGTGCGCCTGGTGGGAATCGACGACGTGAAGTATGCGAGCCTGCTGCCGGTGCCGCTGACCACCATTCGCCAGCCGTGCCGCGAAATCGGCGAAGCGGCCATGGCGGTGATGCTCGACCGCGTGGCCCGGCCGGAGGCGTGCGTGCGCGACGTGCTTCTGGACAGCCGGCTGGTGGTTCGCGCGTCCTGCGGGGCGGCTCTTAACGCCGCCGCTCCGCCACGATGGTGATCTGCATGTCGCGCGCCTGGCGGACTACCTGCTGCACCGTGGTCTCCTGCAACCGCTTCCACCACGGGCGCGGCGTCGTGCGGCCCACGAAGATTTGCGTGATGCGCCGGGCGCGCGCGAATTCGGCGATGGCGCGCGGCACGTCGGGGTCTTCCACAATGTGGGTTTCGATGCGCAGGTTGCGCGCGAAGCTCATGTGCCGCTCCACGCTTTCCCGGCCGGCGGCGTTGTCCGCCACGTGCAGCGCCAGGCAGTCGGCCCGCAGATAGTCGGCCACGCGCTTTCCCCGCCGGATCAGGATCGCCGATGAGGGCCGGCCCGTCAGGCAGATCAGAATACGCTCCGCGCGGCCGGTGGGCCGGGCTTCCTGCGGGGTCTCCGCTCCGCGGGGCGCGGCGGCAGTGTCCAGGCGCTCCTCCACTTCGTGCGCCGTGTGGCGCAGGGCCATCTCGCGCAGCGCCGTCAGGTTGGACTCGGTGAAGAAGTTTTCCATGGCGCGGCGCGCCTTCTCCTGCCCGTACACCACGCCGCGCTCCAGGCGGTTGCGCAGCGCGCGCGGCGTCAGGTCCACCAGCACCACTTCGTCGGCCTCGTCCACCACCCAGTCCGGTATGGTCTCGCGCACGCGAATACCGGTGGTGTGCCACACCTGGTCGTTGAGGCTCTCCAAGTGCTGCACGTTCATGGTGGTGAGCACGTCGATGCCGGCACAGAGCAGCACGTGGACATCCTCCCAGCGCTTCAGCCGCTCGCTGCCCGGAACGTTGGTATGCGCAAATTCGTCCACGATGGCTACCGCCGGCCGCCGCCCGAGAACCGCTTCGGTATCCATCTCTTCAAACGTCGACCCGCCATAGGTGATTGCGCGCCGTGGAATCGTCTCCAGGCCCTCGGTCCGGGCGATGGTTTCCTGGCGGCCGTGCGGCTCGAAGTAGCCGATGACGATGTCCACGCCCTGGCGCCGCAGCTCCTGCGCTTCGACCAGCATGCGGTAGGTCTTGCCCGTTCCGGCGGCATATCCGAGGTAGACCTTGAGCCGCCCCCGGCGCGTTTCGCTCATTCGGCCCTCTGGTGCGGGAAAATGCGCACGTCGAATTCCTCGGCCGCGTCGATCAGCCGGTCGATGGGACCGCGCGAGAACCGCCACCGCCGGCGGCGGGCGGTGTGGCCGAGAAACAGTTGCGTGATGCGCTGCTCGCGCGCGAAGTCGAGAATGGCCGCGACGAAATCGCCGGCCTGCAGGGAATGCACTTCCGCGCCCAGTTCCCGCGCCAGCGCCAGGTGGGATTCCAGCCGGGCGCGGTCTTCCGCGCCGATGCCGGGCTGCTCCACATACGCCGCCAGCAGCGCGCCGTGAAACCGCAGCTTATTGCGATTGCCGCTGCGCAGCATTTCGACGGCGTTGCTGCGCGGCGTCAGGCACACCAGGATGCGCTCCTGCGCGCCCCAGCGCGCGGCCACGCCGTGCGCGTCCAGGTACACCTGCAACTGCCGGTCCACCACGTCGGCCGCCAGCAACAGGGCGAGCTCCCGCAGTTCCGCCAGTTGCCGGGGATCCGCCGTGCCGCCCTGGCCGGTAGGACCGCGCAGTGCATCGGGCGGTGCGTCCACCACCTCGATCTCGTCGGCTTCGTGCAGAAACTCCTGCGGCACGCTGTTGGCGGCGCGCTTCCCGGTGATGCGCTCCACCTCGCCCTGCTGCTCGCGAATGTGCTGCAAGTTCACCGCCGTGATGACGGCGATGCCGCGGTCGAGCAGTTCTTCGACATCCTGCCAGCGCTGCGGATTGCGGCTGCCCGGCGGATTGTCGTACGCCAGACCGTCCACCAGGCAGACCTCCGGGTGCCGCCGGAACAGCGCCGCCAGATCCATCACCTGGTAGGTGCGCCCCGCGTGTCTCGTGGCGATCTCGGGAATCGTGTCCAGCCGCGACAGAAGCTCGCGGATATCGGGCGTCACCTCGCTCTGGACCGCGCCCACCACCACATCCTGGCCGCGCTCCTTGCGCCGCCGGCCCTCATCGAACATGCGGAACGATTTGCCGACGCGCGACACGTAGCCCAGGAACACCTTCAGCCGGCCGCGCCGCTTCCGCCGCTCATCGGCCTGCACGCGGCGCAGCAGTTCTTCCGGATCGGGCCGGCGGTCTGTGCGGCTTTCCACTCTCTCCTTCTACCATGCGCCGGAGTGCGCCGCAGCGGCGTTACGGCGTCAGAGCTTGACGAGGATGGCGAAGGTGAACCGATTCTCTCTTTTTCGGAGATCGGGGAAGAATCCCGAAACGAATGAGCCCGGCGCGCCCGTGTTACCGCCGGGAGGAGTAATACCGCCCTGTCCGGAGAAGTAGGGCACGTTGGCGGCGCGATGATTGGCCTCCCAGCGGAAAGTGAGGAACTGCGTGGGCATGTAGTCGAATGTCGCGGAGGCGTCCCAGGCCTTGTACGGGTCGCCGGGATTCGCCGTAAAGTACGGCGTTCCGGAGGAAGCCGTGGCGCCGTTGATGGGCGGGATCAGCACCAGGTACCGCCCCGGATTGGTGATGGCGCCGCCGCCCAGCGTGAAGCCGAACAGGTCCTTGTGGAACCAGAAGCGGTTGTAGGCCATGAAGCCGAGGAAGTACTGCGACGGGCTGGCCGGCGTCCCGCCCTTGCAACTTACTCCGCCGCCGTACTCGCAGCCGGCGTCGAAGGTAAATGTGAAGGCGCCCTTGTCCAGGCCCTTGTCGGGCTTGTCGTAATACTTCACCTGGATGCTGTCGTCGGTGTGAATGCGCTTGCGGTCGGGATTGCCCAGCGTGTCGGTACCCCAGTAATTGTTGGACAGCATCGAAAGCGAGCCCGTGGGACGATATAAGATCTGCACGCCCAGGCCGGGGGCTTTGTTGAACTTGCCATAAGACTGCCACCCGTTGACGATCCACGGCTCTATCTTCAGCTTGTCGCTGGGGAATATCTGTATCCTCAAGCCGTTGAAGAACCATGGCGTGTTAGACGAGACATAAGACGGCTGGTAAGCCCAGTTATCGAACTGGTAGTAACTGTAGAGGCCCACATAGGACATGAAGATGCCGGCATCGATATTGATTCCGTTCAGCTTGTTGATGTGGTATCCGCCATAGGCTTCGGAAATGTAGCGGTAGGCGGTATCCAGGCTCCATTGGCCGCGGGCCGGGCTGGCGTCGTTGCGCGGAGTGGTGAAGGAGTACATGCCGAACTGGGTCATGAGTCGGCCGCGAACATTGGCATAGTGGAAATCGCCGCCCACGCCCATCTGGGTCACCTGGACTTCGTTCGACCGGAAGATCTCGCTCGAGCCGCCGATGGTGTGATCCGCCGGCCGGTTGAGGTCGGCAACGTAATCTACGTCGACTCGGACTTCGCCCGTGAACACTTTGCTGTCGATAGGCGACTCCTTGGTGCGGGGGTTGCCGGTCAGCCAGGTGAAGTCGGCAAACGCGAACGGTTCGGCGGCGGCCTTCTTTTCCGGCGCGGCCGGCTGCGGAGGCTCGGACACCAGGTTCTGCGACGGCGCGGTTGCGGGGAGAGGAGCCACAACCGCTGTGGCCGGGACCGCGCTCTTCTGGGTTCGGAGCGCCGCCAGTTCCTGCCGCAACTCGTCCAACTGGCCCTGCAACTGGTCGATCCTGCTTAGTATCGCGTCCTCCGCTCCCTTGGCGGAGTCACCCTCGGCGGCACGGCTCGCCGGCGGAAGCGCACACGACAGGGTAATCCCCAGCAACAGGGTAAGAGACAGTTTCATTTTTGACCTCGACTGCTTCGAGGTTAGGCGAAAGCTCCTGAGGAAGTCATAAGGAAAGCGTAAAGAACTCATCAAGACGCGCGGCGGAGCGCGTGCAATCCGTCGATAGCGGGTCAAGGCGTTGAAGGTTGTGGCGTAGGGGGGAGGCGGCGCGGGTTTGCCGGCGCCCGGGTGATTCCCGCCTGGACCGGTCAGGGCCTGAAGCAACGGGATCAGCCCGATGACAATCAGGCCGCAATGGACATAGACGAGGAATCGACGGGCGTTCATCCGGCGGTTGATCGGGCGGCCCAGGAGAGTCGCCGCGATGACAAAGGGCAGGGACAGAAGGTAGCATCGGCTGACGGCCGGAGTCCATAGACCGGCAAGCCAGTAGCCCCACATGCCGGCCAGGCATTTGAGACGGGATACGGCATGTGGGCGAAGTACGGTCCCGGTCCCTCCGCTGAAGAGATCGACGAGAACCGGCGGGAGATGTTCCGCAATTTCGCGAAGGACGTCTGATGATCGCGGGCGTTGCCGACACTCACGCCGCGCTGTGGCTCTTGTTCGGTGATCCCCGGCTTTCAGCTGCCGCAAAGGACGGCGAGCGCCGTTTCGCTGTCCTTGCGGACATCATCCAGCGTCAGGTCAAGGAGACTCTACGGTGAATTTCCCGGAGCGGACCCCTTCCAGAGCAACTGCTTCCAGCGCAGCGCGCGTTACGCCGCCAGGACCGGCGGCGAGTTGGCGGGCAAGATCCTCGGGAATTTCCAGGTGAACCCGCATAGCGGCCTCTTCGATAATACCCCCCCGGCTTTTGGTAAACACCAACGCGAGACCGCCGAAGCTGCGAAAATGCAGCACAGCTTCAGTCTCCGAGTTGGGCAAAATAACCGCCCAGCTGACTGGACGCTGACTCGGCCGGATGAATCCAGCCATCCCTGGATTGCACATGAACTTGCGCATAGTCTGATGTTCCGCCACGATAGGATTCTCCTTCCGCTGATTCGCCCGGTCATTGAAGAGGCCATTCAGAAGCGGCACGTGGCGGCAATCGCCGACCGGGGTCGGGCTCAAGCCATTTCGCAGCGGGCACTGCACGAGTTCAGCAGTTTTTGGATGCCCACCCTTGACCACGGGAGCTGGCCGCATGAGTTAAGTGCAGGCCTGATCGCCTTTTGGGTGCTCGGTGCCCCTTGCCCCGCGGCGGACGTGGACAGATGATCACGCCCTCACCGAGGGCTTGACCAAAACGGGAACTTCCTACTTTGTGGAAACCGGAATTCTCTATTTTGCCTTGACACCTTCAGCCATCAACTAGGCTCGTGGGCCGATGACTGAGTGCTGCTTGCTGAAGGGAAAAAAAGGGGCCGCTTTCGCGGCCCCTTTAACAATCGACAGGTTTTTGTTGCCTAGAAAGTGAAGCGCACCGCCAGGCGGATGTTGCGGGCCGTCTGGAAGAGATTTGGCATTCCGTAGCGGCTGGCCACAGTCGACGGGGCTTGGACTAGAGTCTTAGACCCGGGGACAGTGCCGGCAAAAGCCCCGGTGCCATTCAACGCATCCACGTAATTGTAGCCCAGCATCACCTTGCCCCAATCCGTGCCCGGGTCGCCCGAGAAGCGCGATGGCCGGTTAGGACTGATCAGCTCGGCGCCGGGGATGGCAAATTCATAGTCCGCTTCCGAGGCGCGCTGGTTGAACAGGTTAGTGACATTGGCTTCGAAAATGAGCCGTTGCCCTTCCTTCACCATAATTTCGTGGTGAATGGAAAGATCGGTTTGCACCAGCGGGGCGGTGCGCGCATTATTGACGATCGGCCCGGGCACGAAGTCGCCGTTGGCGGCGCGGGTGAACGTGGGGAAATTGCCGCGGCCGAGGGCCCACTGGCAGGCCGACGAGGTGCCGACCACGGGCAGACAGCTATTGATCGGCGTGCCCTCGAAAGCCATTTGCGAGACTCCGATCAGGGTTTCCATCTTCTTCTCGCCGGGCCACCGGAGCGTATAGTAGCCGAACGCTTTGGCGGTGTGGGGGCGATCGGTGGAGAGCGGTCCGTCGTCGACCTGGCCGTTGGGAAGATAGGTCATGGTCGGAATGTCGAACAGACGGCTGTTGTTGGGCGAGTGGCGGCCGTCGACGCCGTCGGTGGGATCGGAGTTGGTCAAGCCAGGGTAGTTGCCGGTAAGCTTGCTGTAGGTATAGGAGATGGCTCCGAACCATTTACCGGTCGCTCTCTTGGCCAGCCGAATCTCCGCCCCGTCGTAGCGGCGGACAGCGCCTATGGTTTTTGGGCACTCCGCACAGAACGGCACGGTGGTGAGTACGTTGTTGCCGTTATCGTCCGGGGTAACGACCGGCCGGTGCAGCACGTCGGCGAACGTCGTGCCCGGGTTGCCGATGTAGAAACCGAGGTTGTCGGTGATGGCCATGTCCTCGATGGTGTTATCCAGGCGCTTGCGCGAATAGCGGGCCTCGATGCCCCAGCTCGGCGTAAGTGCCCAATCCACGCCCATCACATACTCGTGCTGCAGCATGGGCTTCATGTCGGGAGAAATCGCCGGATCGCGGGGATCCGCCTTGGTGGCGCGGAAGTCCACGTTTTCGATGAAGCGGCCCGTGCTGACGCCGGGAGCCGGCCCGCTGGCCGGGCAACCGCCGCCCGCCGGGAAGACCGGTGTGATGTTGGTAAAGGTGGCGTCGTCCATGGCATAAACGCAGTTATGCCAGTAGTCGCTGCCGAAGGAACCGCGTGCCAGGCCCATCTTCATGATGTCGTAAAACTTCCCGTAACTGGCATAGAGCTTGACCTTGCCGTTGTGCAGCACGTCATAGGCAAATCCCAGACGGGGAGCGATTTTCTGGCCCCAGCCGAACTCGACCGTGGGGAAGCGGTTTGGATCGTAAGGAGGCTGTTTCTCCTGGTCGAAGCGAACCCCAAGGTTCAGGGTGAGACCGCGCCCTACCTGCCAGGTGTCCTGGAAGTACAGCGCGTGCGCGTATTGGTGATCGGCGCCAGTGTTGGTGACATTGGTGCCGACGACGAAATACCCGTATCTCCCCTGACAGGCGGAACTGCCGAAGTTCGACTTATTCTGGGCGATGACCTGGTCGCAGGCCGTCGCGCTGGTGACCGGCGTGTAGCTCGACCCCCAGAACAGGTTCACGGCGCCGCCCTGGAAGTTGCGCAGAACCTCGTTGGATTGCGTCTGCCAGAAGTACCCGCCCTTGAAGGTGTGGGTGCCGCCCAGGTGGCCGACGAAGTAGGACGCATCCAGGTTGAAGCCCTTGCGCTTGTAAGCGTCAAATACCGTGGCCAGGTTGCTCGGGATGTTGGCAAAGCCGAGTGTGTTAAACGTCGAGGAGGGGAATGCCGCGCCGCCCAGGTCCAGGCTGGAAGCGTTGACCGTGCTCTGGTAGATGTAGCGGGTACCGACCGGGGTGCCGCGCTGTTCGTTGTTGTTGAAGAAGTAGCCGTAGCGGGCGCTGACCACCAGTTTGGCTGTGGGCGTCCAGTCGCCGCCGAAGGTATAGACCGAGAGCGGGTTCACCGTGCCGGCATCGGCGCGCAGCGTGTTGGGATCGGTGGAGGCGTTGGTGTTCCTTTGCCCGGCCGGGCTGTCCGCGCCGCTCAGTGTACCGGTGGTCCGCGAATAGCCGTAGTTCCAGGAGGCAAACACACGCAGCGAGTTCAGAATGCCGTAGTCCAGCCGGTTGTAGGCATTGTGCTGAGTGAACGTCTGGGTCAAGTTCCGGGGTCCCGGATTGAGGCCCGTGAAGTTGGTCAGACGGCGCGTCGTTTGATGGGTTGGGACATAGCTGCTGAAGATCCACAGCTTGTTTTTCCACAGCGGACCACCGGTAGTGAAGCCGGGCTCGACGATGGTTTGATGGTCCTTGTTTGCCATGAAATATTCGGGGATGGCATCGATTCTCTTGGCGTCGCTCAGGGAGGGCAGGAGCGGGTTGGTGCGCAGAGTGCGGTCCACGTTATTGGCATTCATCCCATTGTTCTGGTAGTAAGCCACCAGCGAGCCGTGCCAGTCGTTGGAGCCGCGCTTGGGAATGGTGTTAATGACTCCGCCCAGCGCCCCTCCATGCTCGGCCTCGAAGCTGCTCGACTTGATCTGGACCTCGTCGATGAAGTCCAACTTGAAATTCTGTTGTCCCACGCCTCCGTTCTGGATGTTGGTGGTGTTCACACCATCGATGAGGTAGACGTTCTCCGAATCGCTGGCGCCGTCGATCTGGTAGCCGGTGCCGGCGGAGGCGGAACTGCCCGTGGTGCTTCCGCTTTGCAGCGGTTCGGCGCGCGCGCCGGAGGCAAACGGGATCAGCGTCTGAAACGAACGCCCTGCGTTGGGAATGTTCGACAGGACCTCGTGCGTCACGGTGATTGCGACCTTGCTCTGGGTGGTGTCCACCATGGGAGCCGTGCCGCTGACTTCCACGGTTTCGGCCACTACTCCCACTTCCAGGTGCACGTCGATCGAGGGCAGGCGGCCCACCGACAAATCAATGCCGCTCTGCTTATAGGTACGGAATCCGGCAGCGGATACCGTGAGGGTATATTCGCCCGGTGCCAGGGCCGCGAAACGGTAATTGCCAGCATCGTCGGTTTGCTGCTTCCTGGTTCCGATCAATGCCGGCCCGGAGACTTCCACGGTTGCGTTGGCGACCGATGCGCCCGAAGGATCCTTGACGACCCCCTGAAACCCGGCCGTCGTTTCCTGCGCGAAAGCACAAGGAAGGACCAAGAGCGCGATCAGTACCGCCAGCGATAGTATCCCCTTGGGACTATACATGTCTGTTTCCTTTCAAAATACGGACTCGAGGGTTGGAATCCGATGTCAGTTGGAAATTGGGGTTCAGGACGAGGTTGCGTTTCCCGGCCTGGCCCGTGTCGACTGGTGTTCTTTGATAATCGATCTCGGCCATGGGCGCAGCCGCTTTAACAATGCGTATCCCCAGCGGCGGCGGGTTGTGGCGCGGGTCGCCACCCATGTTAAGAATGACCGTACGCGAGACCATTAGTGTGAGGAATATACCACTACTTGTGAACAAGTGCAAACATTTTGTTTAGAAGGGTTTCGGGGGATTCGGCAGAAACGGCCCGAAATCGATGAATCTAAAGGACTACGGGTATTTAGCTCCGAAGAGTCAGAAGGTGCTGGCTCCACCGGGCCATACCCTTAGGCCAGGGGGGCCTGCGCCACCCTACTTGCCGATGCAGAAGGTGGAGAAAATGCGGTTGAGGATGTCGTCGGCGGTGGTGGCGCCGGTGATGGCATCGAGCGGACGCAACGCGGCGTACAGATCAAGCAGGAGCATCTCGTGGGGGATGCCCGCCGCGACTGCGCCCCGCGCTTTTTCCAAATAGGACGCCGCTTCGCGCAGCAACTGTTCGTGGCGCAGGCTGGTAATGAAGCCGGCCTCCTGCTCGAAGGCGCCTTTGGGGGCGACGGCTTCGAGAATGGCTTCGCGGAGCTCGGGGATGCCCTGGCCGGTGAGGGCGGAGACGGGAAGGCAATCCGCGAGGCCCGCGCCGCCGAGATCGGATTTGTTGCCCACCACGAGGTGGCGGCCCTGGCTTCGGGCGCGGGCGAGCAGGGCTTCGTCCGCAGCGTCGGGCGGCTGTGAAATGTCCACCACCACCAGCGTGAGATCGGCGTCCGCCATGGCCTGAAAGCTGCGCTCGATGCCCAGCGATTCCACGCGGCCGGCGCCTTCGCGAATGCCGGCGGTGTCGTAAAGCTTCAGGGGGATGCCGGCTATCGCCGCGGTTTCCGAAACCAGGTCGCGCGTGGTGCCGGGGACTTCGGTGACGATGGCGCGGTCCTGCTCCAGCAGCCGGTTGAAGAGGCTGCTCTTGCCCACGTTGGGCCGCCCGACGATGGCCAGCGTCAGGCCCTGGCGCACCAGGCTGCCGTACTGGAAGCTTCGGGCGAGGGCGCCGATGCCTTCCAGGAGCGGCGCGATGCGGCCGAGGATTTCGCCGGGCGCGGCGACACTGATATCGTCTTCGGCGAAATCGATGCCCGCTTCGAGCAGCGCGATCAGCTCCACCAACTGCTCTTTCCAAGGCGCCAGGCGCCGCGAAACGGAGCCCGAGACCTGCTGCGCGGCGATGCGCGCCTGGTACAGCGTGGTGGCGTCGATCAGGTCGCGTATGGCCTCCGCCTGCGGCAGATCGATGCGTCCGTTCAGAAACGCGCGGAGGGTGAACTCTCCCGGCTCGGCCAGGCGCGCACCGGCCTCGAGCGCGCGCTCCACGGCGTGGCGCAACACCACCGGCGAGCCGTGGCACGAAATTTCGACGACGTCTTCGGCGGTGTACGAGTGCGGCTTTTCGAAGAAGGTGACCACCACCTGGTCGATCGCGTGGCCCTGGCGGTCGAACAGCTCGGCCATGCGCGCATGCCAGGGGAGCCATTCGAGCGGGGAGAGGAAGCTGGCGGCGATGTCGCGCGCCTGGGCGCCGGAGAGGCGCACGATGCCCAGCCCGCCGCGCCCGGGCGGAGTGGCGATGGCGGCGATGGTGTCATCGAGGTTCAAAGGCGGAGGTTCAAATGCGCAGGTTCAAAAACGGCGGGCCGGCCGCGAGCCGCGGTCGCGGGGCGGCCGGGAGCCGCGGTCGCGCGGTGGGCCGGAGTGGTGGTGCGGCGCGGCGTCGCGCGGCGGCTCGGGCAGGCTCGCCATGCCGGCCGGGTACACCACCACCTGCCGCGCCGGACCGGAGCCGAGGCTTTCGCTGCGCACCGCCGTCTCCCCGCGCAGGGCCAGATGAATCACGCGCCGCTCCCGGCTGTTCATGGGGTTGAAGCGGAACAGCATGCCCGTGCGCTTCACTTTTTCGGCGGCGGTGATGGCGCTGACTCGCAGCTCTTCGATGCGCAGCAGGCGGTAATCGTTGGCGTCGAAAGAAATGCGCGAGTGGTCCTCCGACGGCATGCGCAGCATTTCCATGGTGACGTGCTCCAGCGCCAGCAGCAGCTCGGCGCGATTGGAAAGCAGCAGGTCCACATCGGCGCCGGAAAACTTCACTACCACGTCTGGAGTTTCGAAATCCTGGTCCGATGCTTCCGAATCCTGCATCTCGAACTTGAGCTTGAATCCTCCGTTGTGGAGGGTGGGCCGCAAGAAACCGTCGATCCGGGAACCGATCGCATTCACGGAGTATTTTCGCTCAGTCACAGGTCATTTCCTGCCGATCTTTTTTTTGGGTGGCTCCACGGAGCGCGCGGCCGCCAGCGCCGCCTCGGTGTGGTTGAAGAACCACTGCTGCCCCATGCTCACCAGATTGCTGGTCAAGTAGTATAACACCAGTCCGCTGGGGAAATTGTAGAACATGAAGCCGAACAGCAGAGGCATGAACTTCATCATCTTCTGCTGATTGGGATCGCCCCCGGCCTGCGGCGTCATGGCCTGCATGACGAACTGGCTGACGATCATGACAATGGGCAGGATCTTGATGGCCAGGTGCTCGGGCTGGGAAAGATCGGTGACCCACAGCCAGTTGGCGCCGCGCATTTCCACGGAAACCGTGAATACCTTGTAGAACGCAATGAAGAAGGGGATCTGGATGAGCATGGGGAAACAGCCGCCCATGGGGTTGACGCCGTTCTTCTTGTAGAGGTCCATCACCTCCTGGTTTTGATCGGCCTTCTTGGGATCGCGCAGGCCCACGTTCTTGTACTTGAGATTGATGACGTCGATCTGCGGCTTCAGCGCCTGCATCTTGCGCATCGACTTCATGTTGGAGAGCTTCAGCGGGAACAGCACGAAGTTGATGACCACGGTAACCAGCACGATGGCCCATCCGAAGTTGTGCACCGCGTGGTCGTTGAACCAGTTGACGATGAGGAACAGCGGCTTGGCCAGGAACGCCAGCCAGCCGAAATCGACCACCTGCTCGAGCTTGGGATTGACGCTCTTGAGCAGGTCGACATCCTTGGGACCGACGAACAGTTCGAAATGGTTGCTGTCGCCGTCGGAAACGGCGGCACCGGTGAAGGCTTGCGACCTTTCGTCCAGCGCCGTGCGCGTGAAGTCGGGGATGGTCGCCATGCGCACGGCGGCATTGGAAACCGGCAGGAAGACGGCGGCGAAGTAGGAGTCGGCGAGCCCGGCGAAGGAGTAGTTGCCGCCGTTGGCGATGGGGCCGTTCTTGGCCGAGCGGGCGGTTTGTTCCACCAGCTTGTTGGCCGTCAGGTCGTAGAACAGCGTCTTCTCGTTGCCGGCGGGATTGGCGACGGTGAGGTCGCCGAAGCCGCCGCGCCAGGCAATCATGTGGGGCACGGGCTTGCCGTCGATGGCCAGCTCGGTCGAAACTTCCACAAGATAGCTGTTTTTCCGGAAGCGGAACGTCTTGCGCGCCGTGGTATGGCCGTCGGAAAACTCGTACGTGAGGCCCAGGCCGACGGGGTCGCCGGCCGGCTGGTAGTAGGCCCAATTGACCTTCCTGGCGAGCGGCTGCTGGTCGGGGATGTACAGCGAGAAGGGGTACGGGTCTTCGATGGCTGCCGCGGGGTTCATCAGCTCCAGCGGCTTGTCATCGTTGCCCTTGTACTTCTTGAGCTGCCAGCTTCGCACATTTGCGCCCTGGTTGCTGAAGACCACGCGGAACACGCCGGTATCGATAATGTAAGGCGGCAGCGCCTGCTTGGGCGTCGCCGGCGAGGTGGGCGCGGACGCGGTGGCGGCCTCGGCCGGCTCGGCCGCCGCCGGCGCCTGCGCGGGCGTGCTCTCCGGCGTTGTGGCGTTCTCGGGTGCAGGCTGCGCCACCTGCGCGGCGGGCGCGGTCTTTTTCAGCGGCGGCGGAGTTGCCGGCTTGAAGAAGTACTGGGTGGAGAACATGATCGCGCCCATAAGCAGGAACGCGAGCAGCAGCCGCAGCTCCATCGACATCTCTTTTTTGTTGCCACCGTTGATCGAATCGGCCATGCTTCCGTTAGAACCTCGGGTCACCGGACGGGATCGACGCCGCCGGCATGAAACGGATGACACCGCGCCAGGCGGCGCAAACCCATCCACACCCCCCGCGCCGCGCCGTAACGCTCGACCGCCTCGCG
Organism: Terriglobia bacterium; assembly: GCA_020073615.1. GTDB lineage: Bacteria > Acidobacteriota > Terriglobia > Bryobacterales > Bryobacteraceae > JADGNR01. The sequence continues at coordinate 33,029 of JAIQEX010000005.1, read as the reverse complement.
CATGTACTCCGAACAGGTCGGATAGAAGCGGCACGCCGAGGGAAGCAGCGGGGAGACACCAACCTTATATACGCGGAGGAGCCGCACTAAGATCCATTGCAGCGGCGAAACAGCCGCTCCACTTCCCGCTGCAACTCCGCCACGGGTGCATCGAACGCCTTGCGCCGCGGATTGATGACGATGGACCAATGGGGGCTCAGACCGTCGAGGAGCGAGCGCACGGCCTCGCGGACGCGGCGCTTGATCCGGTTGCGCACCACGGCTTTGCCGAGCGCGCGGGGTAAAGTGAAACCGATTCGCGGCCCGCCGGGTTCGGCCTCGCGGACGCAGAACGCCGCGAAGAAGGGGCCCGAAAATCGGGTGCCCTGGTCATAAACTCTTCGGAAATCTTTCGAGCGCAGCAGACGAACACGTTTCGGAAAACCAGAGATGGAGAACTACCTTTCCGAGCTGACCGTGAGCTTCTTCCGGCCGCGTGCCCGGCGGCGGGCCAGCACCGCCCGTCCGTTCTTGGTTTCCATACGGCTGCGAAATCCATGCGTCTTGGCGCGGTGGCGGTTGTTCGGTTGAAAAGTCCGTTTCGGCATTTTAGTTCAAGTATTTAGTATAGATCACGGCGGAGAGCGGCGGCAAATTGGATTGGGCGCGCGGCGCGGGCCCGTAATCCGCCGATAAGACGTCACCGCCGAGGCGCCGAGCCGCCGAGGGAAAACAAGTTACTCGGTTCTCCGTTTCCTCGGCTGGCTCGCCGCGCGCGGGTGCGGCGGGCCGGTCCTGGCTGCCCATCCAACCTCACAATCTGGCAAACTAGCGATTGATGGGCTCTCACCGGCGCCGCAGAGGCACGCGCCATGGCACGGGCGCGCCGCGCGGCATGGGCCAGCGATGGCGGCAGGCTACCGCCCTCGGTTGGCGTTCGATGGCGGCGGCCGGCCGCTGGTTCCGCGCCGTGGCTTGGGGAATCGCCGCGGTGGTGGTCATAGCCGGCGGCGCCACCGCCTGGTGGCAATACTCCCGGCCGAGAGAGATCACGGTGGCCGTTTTCTCCGATACCGCCTTCCGGGAGCATCACGCCAACTGGCAGGAGGTTCTGCAGTCCCGCTTTCAGGAAGCAAACCTGATTTTCCAACCGGCCGCGGTGCGCTGGAAGGTGGTGTCCGCCATCGAAGACGACCCCACCGGCGTTGTGCCCGGGCTGGACCAGCGTCGGGCATCGCTGGCGCTCAACACCGGCTTGCGGGCCGACGTCCTGGTGATCGTGACCGGCGTCCATGAGGGCCAACGCACCGGGAGCGCCGTGCCCTTTTCGCATACCGCGCTGGTGGTGGATTACCCGGAACAGCCGGAGCAGCACAACGCCAATCTGCTGGCTCGCCACTTAGCGCGCCTGTTCGGGGCGGAGGAGGATGCCGCAGAGAGCGAGACGAAGGCGGACCGGCGGGCGGCCTTCTCCCCGCGAACGGCGAAGTTGATCCGGCAGCTTCGCGAGTATCCCTTCGCGGCCGGAGTGGACGGCTTGGAGGGAGCCTGGGACGCACGCGTACTCGACGCGCTGATCCAGGCAGGGGCGGGCGTGTCTCCCAATCCGGTGGCCCACGCACACAAGATGATGGGCGAGTCTCTGATCGACGGCGGGCGGTGGAGGGCGGCCATTCTTCATCAGCGCGAAACGGTGCGGGCCGATCCACAGGATGCCCCGGCGCGATTCGACCTGGCATACGCTCTGGCGAAGGATCTGCAGGACGACGCCGCGGTCGCCGAGTTCCGCGCGGCGCTCCGGCTCGATCCGAACAGTCCCAAGGCCCATCGCGCCATGGCCATTCTTCTGGCAAAGGCGGGCCGCAACGGCGAAGCCATCGCGGAATTCAGCGCGGCAGCCCGCCTGGACCCCAAGAACCCCGAGGCTTACTGCGATCTCGGCGTGGCCCAGGTGCGTGCCGGGAATATCGATGCCGGGGCCGCGGAGTTCGATAAGGCGCTGGCGCTCGATCCCAATTTCGGATTGGCGCACGCCAACCTGGCCGCCATCTATTTTCTGCGTGCAGATTACAAGGGCGCGTGGCGCGAGGTAAGAAAGGCCCGGGTGTCGGGCAGTGAGCCGGGGCCCGAGTTCATGGCGAACCTCAGGGCCAAAATGCCGGAATAGCGCCGCGCGCGCCGGGAATATTTCCAGGGAGAAACCGGTAGGAGTTCCGGAGAGCACTCGTTAGCCGGAGGTTCGTGGGGGAGGCAGCCATGTTTTCGCGGCCTGCGTGGGCCGGCCCGGGCAAGGTCGAACGGTTCGAGCAGGCCCTGCTTCCGCATCTGGACGCAGCCTTCAATCTCGCCCGCTGGCTGACCGGCAACCAGCAGGACGCAGAGGATGTGGTGCAGGAGGCATACCTGCGGGCCCTGACCTTCTTCGACAGTTTTCGCGGCGCCGATGGACGCGCGTGGCTTCTTACCATTGTCCGCAATACCTGCTACACCTGGCTGCGCAAGAACCGGCCCAACGAAGTCAGTGTGGCGTTCGACGAGGAGTTGCACACCACCGGTCCGGAACCCGGCAACCCGGAAACCCTGGCCCTCCAGAGCGCCGACCGCCGGCTGCTGGCCACGGTCCTCGAGGAATTGCCGCGGGAGTTTCGCGAGGTGCTGATCCTGCGCGAATGGGAAGGGCTGTCGTACCAGGAGATCGCATCCGTCGCCGGGATCAGGATAGGAACCGTGATGTCGCGCCTGGCGCGTGCCCGCGAGCGTATAGCGCGCCATCTGCACGACCGTTTGAGCAAGGAGCCAAAAAGTGGGCTGTGAAGATGCGCAGGAGTTGATCCACGGTTACATGGATGGGGAGTTGGATCTGCGGAGTCAACTGGAGATCGAGCGTCATATCGAGAAGTGCGAGGCCTGCGCCGCGGTGTACCAGGTCCAGCAGCGGGTGCGATCGGCGATCGCGCACCCGTCACTCTATTTCCAGGCGCCGGCCGGTCTGGACCGCAAGATCGCGAGCGCGCTCCGCAAGGCGGAGAGGGCCGGCCGCTCGCCGCTGGGCAAGTCATGGCCGAAGTTATGGCGCGCCGCCGGCGTCGCCGCGGCTTTTGCTATAGCCGCCGCCGTAATCTGGATGGCGGTGGTTTTGCCGCGCAGGTCGTCGGAGGATCTCATCGCGCGGGACGTGGTGGCGAGTCACGTGCGTTCGCTGATGCCCGGCCATCTGACCGACGTGCCTTCCTCCGATCAGCACACCGTGAAGCCGTGGTTCAACGGAAGGCTGGATTTCTCGCCCCCGGTCAAGGACCTGGCCGCCGAGGGCTTTCCGCTCGTCGGCGGCCGCCTGGACTACCTCGCGCAAGCGCCGGTGGCCGCGGCGGTCTATCGGCGCCGGCAGCACTACATCAATCTCTTCATGTGGCCGGAGAGCCGCGGCGGCAGCGCGAAGCCCGGACCGCAAGCCCGCCAGGGCTACAATCTCCTCCATTGGACTGGGGCGGGCATGAATTTTTGGGCGGTGTCGGATCTGAACATGGGCGAACTGGAGGAGTTTGTACGGCTGGTGTCGAGCTAGCCGAATGTGGGGACGGGCTATCCCGGTTGGTTTCCAGGCGCGCTGCGTGTCATCTGCAACGCGCAGCCGCGTTTCACGCGGGCCAGCCGGTTTGTCTGTCCCACTCGGCAGGGGATTCGCCTTTGACGAAGATTTTCGCGCCCGTCTCTCCGTGCAGCGTGGCACGGTCGCGATCCACAACGATCCACGATCCCTCCCGAAGCCCAACGACCGTCAGGTCGTTTTCCTCGTGGAACTCGGCGATTCGCGTCTCTCGTGTTTCGCCCATGTGCGTGGAGTTGGGATCGGCATCGATATAGTGCGGATTAATCTGAAAACTCACGAGACCGAGGGCATTGAAATCCGCGGGCTGCACGATGGGCATGTCATTAGTGGTCTTAATGGTAGGGCAGGCAAGGTTCGCGCCCGCGCTCGATCCCATGTACCGCATTCCGTCGAGCACTCTCCGGCGGATTTGATCCAGCAGTCTGCTCTCCTGCATGGTCTTCAAGAGGCGGAAGGTGTTCCCGCCACCCACAAAAACCGCCGGGCTGTCCGGGAGCGTGTGCGGCCAAGGTCCGGTTTCGTGGACGCTCTCGACCTTGAGTCCGAAGCCGGCGAGAGCGCTGCGCACCCGGCGGGCATATCCGTCCCAGTCTTTGGCCGCATAGGGTACGAAGGCGATCGTAGTAACGCCGCTGAGAAATTGCCGGATAGCATCGGCGCAATGGTCCAGGTATGGCCTGCCGTGGCAGACCGAGTTACTGATCAGCAGGAGCTTCTTTTCAAGTGCTGGACCGGCCATAATCCTCCATTGCGCTCTGCGCTTCCCTTCCGTTCTAACACGGGATGCGCTCACGCATCGGCATCCGGCACCGCCTCCTGCGCGATCCGCGCCGGTCTCGTTCCACCTGGCGGCCGATATCGAGCGCCACCCGATCGCCGTCGCCCGACGCAGCCGGGCTCCCCGAACAGTGGTCCCAACCCACTACCAGCGAATCCCCCGGATACCTTGGCCTGCAACTCCGTCCTGAATCTGCCGATAAGGAGCTCATGTGGTCTCAATGGGCAGTGGGTGTGCCGGTGGCCGTAGCGATCGCGTGCGCGTTCGCCTGGCTGCGGGTACGCCGGCACCTGGCCGAGTGCCGCCGGGCGTGCGACGAGCTGGACAGGTCCTGCCGGGTCCTCGAAGAAGAGCGGCAGATACTCGAATTGGTGGCTCGCGGGGCCTTATTAAAGGAGGTCCTGGATGCGCTCACGCATCTCATCGAACGGATGTCGCCGGGGTGCCTCTGCACCATTCTGCTCCTGGATGAAGAAAAGCGCCGTCTGCTGGCGGGTTCCTCGGGAAGCTTGCCCGAGCAGTACACGCAAGCCATCGGTGGACTCGAGATCGGCCCCGATGTCGGCGCCTGCGGCTCCGCGGCGTACCTGAACCGGACCGTCGTGGTCGAAGACATTGCCACCGATTATCGTTTTGCTCTGGCCAAAGACTTCGTCATGAGCTACGGGCTACGGGCCTGCTGGAGCGTGCCCATTCGCGATTCCCGACACAATGTGTTGGGCACGTTTGCCATGTATCACCGGACGCCGGCCAAGCCGCGGGAACTGGAGCTGCGCCTGGTGGAAGCGGGTGCTCACCTCGCCGGAAATTCCATTGAGCGCGTCCGCACCGAGGAGTTGCTGCGCGAGGGTGCGCGCCGCATGGCCATGGCTGAGGCGGCGGCGTCGTTCGGCGTCTGGGAGGTGGAGCTGCCTGCCAAGACCCTGATCATTTCGGAGGGATTGGCTGTGCTTTTCGGATTGGCGGGCGAGCCCCGGAGAATGAGCTTAAGCCACTGGCTGACGGCCGTCCACGACGACGATCGGAGCGCGCTCGAAGCGGCAATGGATCGCGCGACGGCCACCGGAGAAGGGCAGCAAGCGGAGTTCCGGAGAGTCCTCCCGAGTGGCCATGTCCGGTGGTACCGCTGCCAGGGGCGCCTGGAACTCACTGCGGATGGGGACAGGCGAATCAGCGGAGCCACCATCGACATCACCGAAGAGAAGGAATTGTTGACGCGGCTGGAGCGGGCCCGCGCCGCGGCGGAGGCGGCCGCGCACGCCAAAGGCGAATTCCTGGCCAATATGAGCCACGAGATCCGTACCCCCATGAACGGCATCATTGGCACCATTAGCCTGCTGCTCGACTCCGGCGTCACCGAAGAGCAGCGCGATCACTTAGACACGATCCGCGTCAGTGGAGATGCCCTCCTGCAGTTGGTCAGCGACATCATGGATGTGGCGAAGGTAGAAGCCGGTAAACTGACTCTGGAGTGTGTGCCCTTCTGCCTCGATACGCTCCTGCGGGAGACGCTGTCGGTAGTGGCGCCACTCGCTCGCATGCGGGGACTGGAGCTGCGCGAGGCTTTCGAACCGAACTTGCCGCAAGGGCTCGTGGGCGATCCCCAGCGCCTCCGGCAGGTGCTGCTCAACCTGCTGTCAAACGCCGTGAAATTCACCGAGGCGGGTGCCGTCTCGCTGGGGATTCGCGCGGCGTGCAGCCGGCCGGATTCCGTCGATCTGCAGTTCAGTGTAGCGGATACGGGCATTGGAATTGCCGCGGAAAAACAGCAGCAGATCTTCGAGGCGTTCACCCAGGCCGACAGTTCGACTACCCGCCGCTACGGAGGAACCGGGCTGGGATTGACTATTTCACGGCGGCTCATCGCCCTCATGAATGGCACGCTGGAGCTCGAAAGCGAAATAGGACGTGGGAGTGTCTTCCGGTTTACGGTCAACTTTCCCTTAGCGGAGAACCTGCCGGTTCAGCCTGTCCGGGCCACCGGCCGCATTCCCCGAGCGAAGCGGAGGCTCCGGGTGCTGCTAGCCGAGGACAACGCGATCAACCGCAAGGTGGCTCTGCTTCTTCTCGAGCGCATGGGCCACGAAGTGGACGTTGCCGAAGATGGCAGGCAGGCGGTGGCGGCCGTCGAGCGATCAGAGTACGACCTGGTCCTGATGGATTGTCAGATGCCGGAGGTGGATGGGCTCGCTGCCACTCGAGCCATCCGGAATCTCGGTCGAGGCCGCTCGCTTCCGATTGTCGCCATGACCGCGAATGCCATGGCCGAAGACCGGCGGCTCTGCCTGGAAGCCGGCATGGACGACTATTTGGCTAAACCGATCTCCATCGAGCGCCTGCGCCAGGTCTTAGAGAGGCTGGAGGCCCAAGGGGAAGCCGGGGAGGGCGAATCGACTCCGGTTCACCCCGCGGCGTTCCGTCGTTAGAATGCGCGGGCGGTCGCGATCGCACACGCAGAGACGCCAGGCAGGCTAAGCGCCTTCGCATTTTCGCGAGCACGCCGGATACGTTCGCATCGCCGCTGCCGGGCACGCCGGCGTGCTCGCCGCGGCCTTGCGCTTGCGCTCGCCGGAGCCGGGCCCGCTGCGGCGAGTCCACCCTCGCCGCGAAATCACTTCGCTGGCGAGGGGTCGATCTGGTAGGTCTGCGGTCCCAGGTTCACGAGTATGGGGCCATCCAGCGCCAGATATTGCGCCATGATGCCGCCGTGCGACGCCGCCAGGTCGAAGTATTCCCGGCTGAACTGCGTCACGTGGATGGCGTTTTTGGCCTGCTCGGCGGTGACCGCGGAATCCTGCCAGACCTGTCCCTTTCGGAAGAAGGCCTTCTGCCCCACTTGCTGCAGCGCTGGCGGCGGCGGAGCGCCGGCGCGAACGTTCGCCGCGTTCTGAAACTGAGCCTTCATTTCCCGCTGGGTAAACCCCGACGCGCCGCCAGTCACGCTGAGCTGGTCGGCAACCGACCGCGCGGCCAGGGCGGCGTTGTCCCGGCGCGCGCTGAGACTGACATTGTCATCCGCCAGAAATGACGTGTATGGCGTCAGGATGCCGTGCCTTTGTGAAAGGGCCACCAGTTCGTCCACCAGCTCCTGGTTGCGGCCGTGCAGGTCGAGGTCGTCGATGATCTCACCGATGCGGCGTATGGCCCACAGTTTCGCCACGAAACCGTTGGTATCGTCGCCCGAGGCCTCGGCAAAGTTCGCCTGATACCGCGACTCCTGCTTAGCGGCGCCGCTGGATCCGCTCAAGTGAATCCTGGCTGCGCCTCCATGGCGGTACCGTCCCACGAGCACCAGTTGATCGCCGCGAAAGAGGTCCGGCATCTGCCGCGGGTAGACCCGCGAGGCCGTCCCTCCGTCCAGTTGGATGTCCACGGCAACATCGGTCAACGCCGGCGTACCAATCTTTGCGTAGAGCGTGGAAACCGGCGCCTCGATGCTCTCATTCGGCCGCACGTACACCGACTGCCCGCGCAATTCGCGTGCCAGCCGGTCCAGCAACCGTCCGTTGACATCGAAACCCACGCCGAAGACGAACATGCGCGCATGCACGCTGTTTTCCTGCGCCGCATTGCCGGTAATCCGGGTTTCCTGGGTCTCCCCCACGGTGGGGGCGCCGTCGGTCAGGAACAGCAGGTAGTTGGGCCGCGACTGGTCGTGCAACATGCGGAGTCCGGTGCGGAGCGCCCCGTCGATATTCGTGCCGCCACCGGCCGACAGTCCATCCACCCAGTCCAGCGCAGCCCGGATGGTGTTCGGATCGGCGCGCTGCAGCTCTGGCCGGAAGCTCTCCACCTCGGAATCGAATGCCACGATGTTGAAGGTGTCAGCCGGCTCCAGTTGCCGCAGCAGAAATTGCAGGGCGGCCTTGGCCTGCGCGATCTTCGGTCCGCTCATGCTGCCGGAACGGTCGCACAGAAAGACCATCGTCTTGGCGATTTTCGGCGCCGCGGCGCGATTGTCGGGCGTCGCCAGCAGCACGAAGTATCCGTCCTCTTTCTCGTCCGGCTGATAACTGATGACGTTCAGGCCCACCGCGCCGGCATCGTTCGAGTACAACAACCGGAAATCGTCCGGACTCACGACGTTGTGCAGGCTCAGCCTGGCGACCGCGTGGGTCGCGTCGGGCCGGCTGATGTCGGGCTGATGGGTCGGGCTGTAGACCGTCCTGATGGGTGCGGCGGAAGTGAGGTTCACGGTAACCGAGAGGCTTTCCACCGGCCTGGCGGAATGCTTGGCCGTGCCCAGCGGCAGCAGGAAATCGATCAGCCCCGAGTCTTTCTTGAGAAGCTGCGAATAGCGGATCTGCACGGTACTCGAGCCGCCGGGCGCCACCGGGAAGACACTGGTCTGGAACAGATCGTGCCCCATATATTCCAACAACGCCGGGTCGCGCCGCCGGCGTACGATGTCTTCGTAGATGCGGCGCGCCTCATCCCGGCTCATCAGCCGCCCGTTGATCTCTTTGCCGTCCACCAGCAGAGTCAGCGAGCTGACCGCGGCTCCCAAGGGCAGCGGGAACAATACCTGCGCTTCCATCGGCATGGACGAAGGGTTCTGAAACACCTGCGAAACACGCACCTTGGCCGCCTGGTCCTGGATGTCGGCGTGCACGTCCACCGACTGGATGCGGCAGTCCGCGCGGATGGGAATGGGCCGCGGCATGGGCAGGCGCGGCCAGTTACCGTCGATCACCACCACCTGCGCCAAGCCAGGCAATAAACCGAGGGAAAAAAGAGTCAAGAACCGTCGAAGCATGGGCGCCTCCACCCGTCCAATGTCACGACGCGTCCGATCCTTTCAACTATCGACTGTGGAACGGCTACAGTTCGCCCGCGTATGCGTCATCCAAATCGGCGCCGCGCGCGCGATCCATTATGCGGCCCGCCCGGCCGTGGCGCGGCCACGCCGCCACGCCCGGCTAGCGGCTGGAGATCCTGACCAACTGCTTGCCGATGTTCTCGCCGCGGAGCATCCCCAGGAAAGCCGGGACCGCATTCTCGATGCCTTCGGCCACAGTCTCACGGTACTTCAGCCTGCCCTCCTGAAGCCACCGCGCGAGCTGCGGAAACGCTTCGCCATACCGGTCTGCGTACTGGAAGACCAGGAACCCCTGCACCTTGAGGGTCCGGACAAGGACCAGGGGAAGCAGACGAGCGCCGGTGTCGGGCTTGTCGAGGTTGTACAAAGCGATCTGGCCACAGATGGCCACTCGCCCGCCTGGGTTCATGAGCGGGAAGACCGCGTCGGTGATGGCGCCGCCGACATTGTCGAAGTAACAATCGATGCCGGCAGGACAAAGTTCCTTGAGCTTCTCGAAGAACCTGGCCTCGGCCTTGTAGTTGAAGGCGGCATCGAAGCCCAAGTCTTCCCTGATCCAGCGGATTTTGTGGTCGTCACCGGCGATGCCCACCACCCTGCAGCCGCGAATCCTGGCAATCTGGCCGGCCGTGGAGCCGACCGCGCCCGCCGCCCCGGATACCACTACTGTTTCGCCCGGGCGTGGCGCGCACACATCGAGGAGCCCGAAGTACGCCGTCAGGCCGGGCATGCCGAGTACGCCGAGGGATGTCGAGATCGGGGCCAGACGGGGATCGACCTTCACGACGCCGCCACCGTCCGAGATTGCGTACTGCTGCCAGCCGAACATTCCTACCACGAACTCGCCCTCCGCGAATCCCGGGTGGCGGGACGCGAGTACTTTGCCGACCGCGCCACCCCCCATGACTTCGTCGAGCTTCTGAGGGTCGGCGTAGCTGCGAGCGGCATTCATACGCCCGCGCATGTACGGATCGACGGAGAGGTAGGATATGCCCACCAGAAATTCGCCTGCGGCGGGCTCGGGGACGGGGCCCTCCGCCAAGCGAAAATCGGTGGGCTGAGGAAAGCCAGTGGGTCGGGCGGCGAGCAGGATCTGCTTGTTCGTGGTGGCCATTTCTACAGGGTAGCCGGAAATGGTGCGGTTCCGGGCCCGGAGAAGCGCGGCGCCGGCCTCACCGCCTCCCGCGCGATCCGCAGCATGTTGCGCCCGGCACGGGCGCGGCCTTACCAGCGTTTCGCAGCAAGGGTACCCTCGCGATACCGGCCTGTGGGGTACAAACATCGGCACTGCGCGCTGGTAGCGCCCAGTTGTTTGCATCCCGGCACTTCTGCAACACCGCAGTCAGCAGGAACAGGAGCGGCAACTGGCGGAGTAGCCGGTCAAACAGCTAATTTGGACGCGAGTGAGTGCAGATAGGCATGTTCGAACGTACTAGTAAGAAACAAACTGAAACAAACTATAGAGTATGGAAAGGCGCGCGATCAGTGGCGGTCAGTCTACGTTGAGACCCTACCGTCGAGGATCGCGCCCTACTTCACCACCATGTTCACCAGCTTGTCGGGCACGGCGATCACCTTCACCACCTGCTTGCCGGCCAGGAACGGCTGCACTTTTCCGTCGGCGCGGGCCAGCGCTTCGAGCTCCGCCGGCGCGGTGCCGAAGGGGACGTGGATGTGCGAGCGCAGCTTGCCGTTCACCTGCACCACGATCTCGGCCAGATCTTCCTTGGCGAGCTCCGCATCGAATTCCGGCCACGACTGGCGGAAGACGGGGCCGTCGCGCCCCAACTCTTCCCAGATCTCCTGCGAGAGGTAGGGGGCAAACGGCGCCAGCATCAGCGCCAGTTTCTCCAGGATCTCGGCCATCGCCACCCCGGAAATGCGCTCCTCCTCGGCGTAGAGCACATTCACCAGCTCCATGATGGAGGCGATGCAGGTGTTGAAGTGCCAGCGCGTCTCGAAATCGCCGGTGATCTTCTTCACCGTCTGGTGCAGCTTGCGCAGCACTTTCTTATCCGCTGTTCCCGGCATCCCCGCCGCATGCCCCACGTTGCGCGTGACGAAGCGGTAGACGCGGCCCAGGAAGCGGTAAATGCCTTCGGCGCCGTCCTGCCGCCAGTCGACCTCGCGTTCCGGCGGACCGCCGAACAGGACGAACATGCGCGCGGTGTCGGCGCCGAATTTCTCGGCCAGCGGGTCCGCGCCCACCACGTTGCCCTTGGACTTCGACATCTTCGCCCCTTCGGCGATCACCATGCCCTGGGTGAACAGGCGGCGCACCGGCTCGCTGTTGCGCACCAGCCCCAGGTCGCGCATCACCTTCGTGAAAAAGCGCGAGTAGATGAGGTGCAGGATGGCGTGCTCCACGCCGCCGATGTACTGGTCGATCTCGAACCAGTAGGCGATCTTCGCCGGGTCGAAAGGCATGGTGCCGTTGCGCGGGTCGCAGTAGCGGTAAAAATACCAGGACGAATCGATGAAGGTGTCCATGGTGTCGGTCTCGCGCTTCGCCTTCCCGCCGCACCGCGGGCACGCCACGTTGACGAACTCGGGCACGTTCTCCAGCGGCGATCGGCCGCTGCCCGTGATCTCGATGCGGTCGGGCAGAATCACCGGAAGCTGGTCTTCGGGAACCGGCACCACGCCACAAACGGGGCAGTGGATCACCGGGATCGGCGTGCCCCAGTAGCGCTGGCGCGAGATACCCCAATCCTTCAGGCGATACGTGACGGCGGCTTTTCCGAAGCCGCGCGCGGAGGCATGCGCAGCCATCTGGCGGCGCGCTTCCTCGCTCGGGAGCCCCGACCATGGGCCGGAATTCTCCACGATGCCGTCGTCGGTGAACGTCCGCTCCATGCCTGGCTCGATGGCCAGGGCGCCATCCACGGGGCGGATCACGGGGCGCACCGTAATGTCATATTTGCGGCAGAATTCGAAGTCGCGCTCGTCGTGCGCGGGCACGGCCATGATGGCGCCGGTCCCGTAACCCATGAGGACGAAGTTGGCCACCCAGATGGGGATGCGCTCGCCGCTGTAGGGGTTCACCGCGAAGTGCCCCGTGACAAAGCCTTCCTTTTCGATATCGCCGGGGTCGCGGTTGGCGCGCGCGTCCACCATCGCCTTGGCGCGCGCTTTCCCGGCCGCATCGAGCAGCGTTTCGTTCAGCGGATGCTCGGGCGCCAGGATGACGCACGTGGCGCCGTAGATGGTGTCGACGCGCGTGGTGAAGACGCGAATCGGCTCGCCGGTTTCCGCCAGGTGGAAATCCACCTCGGCGCCCTCCGACCGCCCGATCCAATTGCGCTGCATGGTGAGCACGCGCTCGGGCCACCCCTCTTCGAGTCCCGCCATGTCGTTTAGCAACTGGTCGGCGTAGTTAGTGATCTTGAGGAACCACTGCTCCAGCGCGCGCTGCTCCACGGGCGTGCCCTCGTGGCGCCAGCAGCAGCCTTCCACCACCTGCTCATTGGCCAGCACGGTGGCGCACTGCGGGCACCAGTTGACCAGCGCCCGCTTGCGGTAGGTCAGGCCGCGCTCCAGCATCTTCAGAAAAAACCACTGGTTCCAGCGGTAGTATTCCGGCTCGCAGGTGGAGACTTCGCGCTCCCAGTCGTAGCTGAAGGCAAAGCGGCGATGCGTTTTCTTCATGGCGGCGATGTTCTGCCTGGTCCACTCGCGCGGCGGCGTGCGGTTGGCGATGGCGGCGTTTTCCGCGGGCAGGCCGAACGCATCCCAGCCCATGGGATGCAGCACGTTGTAGCCGCGCATCCACTTGTAGCGCGCCAGCGCGTCGCCGATGGCATAGTTGCGGATGTGCCCGATGTGCAGCGTGCCGCTGGGGTAGGGCAGCATCTCCAGCACGTAGAATTTGGGCCGGGCGGAGTTCTCCTCGGCCCGGTAGAAACCGGCGTTCTCCCATCGCGCGTGCCACTTCAGCTCGATGTGGTTATGGTCGTAGTGCTTTTCGGGCATAGGGCGGTGAATGAGGGCTGAAATTTCATCGTAGCAGGGATATTCACCACCGAGACGAGGCCGCGGTTCGCCCTCACCCTTAGCTGAACCGCGAGATTCCGTTACAAGATCTGCACCAGAATCGTCCTTACTCGGGAGTCTATTTCCCGAAGACCCGCTCGAAGATCCGGTCCACGTTGCGCAGTTGGCGGTCGAGCGAGAACGACTCGGCGAGCTGTTCGGGCGTCATCGCCGCGCGGATCTGGGGGTCGGCTTCGATCGCGGCGCGGAAGTCGCCCTCTTCCTCCCAGGCGCGCATGGCGTGGGCCTGCACGATGCGGTACGCCTCTTCGCGCAGCATGCCGGAGGCGGCCAGGTCGAGCAGCAACTGGCCGGAGAAGACCAGGCCGCGCGTCATCTCCAGGTTGCGGCGCATGCGCTCGGGATAGACCAGCAGGGTGTCAACCAGGCGCGTGGTCCGGTCCAACAGGTAGTCGGCGAGAATGCTGGAATCGGGCAGAATCACGCGCTCCACCGAGGAGTGCGAGATGTCGCGCTCGTGCCACAGGGCGACGTTCTCGAAGGCCGCCTGGGCGTTGGCCCGCACCACGCGCGCCAAGCCGCAGATCTGCTCGCTGGTGACCGGGTTGCGTTTGTGGGGCATGGCCGAGCTGCCCTTCTGGCCGCGCGCGAAGTGCTCTTCGGCCTCGCGCACCTCGGTCCGTTGCAGGTGCCGCACTTCGAGCGCGATCTTCTCGCACAGCGCCGCCACCAGCGCGAGCGCGGCCACGAAGGCGGCGTGCCGGTCGCGCTGGATCACCTGCGAGGCCACCGCGGCCGGTTTCAGATGCAGGCGGGCGCAGATGCGCTCTTCCACGTCCGGGCCGATGTGGGCGAAGGTGCCCACGGCGCCCGAGGTCTTGCCCACGCGCAGGTCTTCGGCTGCCGCCCGCAGACGGGCCAGGTTGCGCCCGGCCTCCTCGTACCAGATGGCCAGCTTCAGGCCGAAGGTGATGGGCTCGGCGTGCACGCCGTGGGTGCGGCCGATCTCGACGGTGTGCTGGAACTCGCGCGCGCGCCGCTGCAACACGGTGCGCAGCGCTTCGAGATCGCCCAGCAGAATGGCCGAGGCCTGTTGCAGCACGAGCGCCTGGGCGGTATCCACCACGTCGTTCGAGGTGAGCCCGTAGTGCAGCCAGCGCGACGCTTCGGCATGGCCGGCCCGGGCCATGGTTTCGGCCACCGCGGTGGTGAAAGCGATGACGTCGTGCTTTACCTCGCTTTCGATTTCTTCGATGCGCGCGGCGTCGAAGCCGGCGTGCTCGCGCAGCAGGCGGGCGGCCGCGGCGGGCACCACGCCCAGCTCGGCCAGCGCCTCCGAGGCGGCCAGCTCTACTTCCAGCCACTGCTGGAACTTGTTCCGGTCGCTCCAGATCCGCCCCATTTCGGGCCGCGTATACCGGGGAATCATGGCGATCAGAACTGGAAAACTTCCGAAGGGGTGCGCTGCCGGGCGATGGAGAGCCGCGCGGCGAGCCCGCGCTGCTCCAGCGCCTCGGCGGCGATCATCTCGACGATCGCGGGGTGGTTGTTCTGCTCGCTGAGATGGCCCAGCACCAGGTGGGCGGTCGCGGAGTCCAGGTCTTCGCTGAGAAAGTCCGACATGACCAGGTTCGATAGATGCCCCACGCGGCTCATCACGCGCTGCTTCACGGACCAGGGATACGGACCGACCTTCAGCATGTCGAGATCGTGATTCGCTTCGAGCAGCAGCAGGTCCGTGCGCCGCAGGTGAAACTTGACGGATTGCGGAATGTAGCCCAGGTCCGTGACCACCCCGATGCGCACGCCCTGCGCCGAGAAGCAGAAGCCCACGGGATCGATGGCGTCGTGCGGGATGGAGAAGCTCTCGACGGCGATATCGCCGATCTGAAAGCTGGCGCCCGCTTGAAAGGGCTCGAGGCGCGGCGCCGATTCGCCCCAGTCGATGGCGGGCGCGGTGAGTTTGGTCATATAGATGACCGCGCGGATGTCCTTGTTGCGCGCCAGCACAGGCAGCCCGGCGACGTGATCGGAATGTTCGTGGGTGATGAGGATGGCATCGACGCGCCGGAGCTCTTCGCCGATGGCCGCCAGGCGCTTGCCGAGCTCCCGCATGCTCAGCCCGGCGTCCACCAGAATGCGCGTGTTGTCGGTGGCCAGCAGGGCGGCGTTCCCGGAGCTCCCGCTGGCCAGCACGCAGAATTTGACGATACGGCCTCCCGTGAAACTCCAGAATACACCCAATCGCGGTGAAACAGAAGGCATTCGGAATGTTTGGACGGCGTTGCGTGGCGGAATGCGCTCACCGTAGCGGCCCGCCCACAGTGCGGCGGCGCTAAGTTGCGGGTTTTCACCAGGCCGTATGCGGTCCTGAAAGTGCAGGGGAAGGAGGTATGAAGACGCTCCCGATCCTGTTGCTGCTGGCGGCGGCCGCCGCTCCGGCGCAAGACCGCGATCCAGCGAAACAACTGTTCGACTCCGCCATCCGCGCCGAGCAACTGGGAAGGCTGGACGCCGCGCGGGACATGTTCGAGGTGCTTTCGTCCGCCTACGCCGGCAATCCCCTGGCGGCGCGGGCCGGGAATGAGCTCGACGCCATCGATCTGTATCTGGAGGGCCAGGCGCGGCTCCAGGCGGGGAAGCCGCGGAGCGCATCCATCACGTTTCGCACGCTGCTGCAGGTTTACCCCGAGAGCCCGCTGGCGGCGCGGGCGGAGGCGGCCGGCCGTGTGGCGGAACAGCAGGCGCCCGGCGCCCGAGCGCCGCTCGTGAAAGCCATCGAGTTTAAGGGAAAATCGCCGGTGGGCGCGGCGGAGATTCTGGAGCGGTTCGACGAGCGCGAAATCAACCTCGCGGTCGAGCGGCCCCTCGACCCGCAGGGACTGGCCGAAGCGCGCATCGTGTTGCGGGAACTGTTGGCGGAACGCGGCGAATCGCGCGCTCGCGTGAAGGCCGAAACCCACAGCGTGGCGCCGCACGCCGTGGCCGTGGTCTTCAAGAGCCAGCAGGGCAGCCGCCTGCGGTCCATGCTACCTTTTCATCATGCGAGCCGCCCGGATCCACCAGCACGGCAATCCGGAAGTGCTGGTGTATGAAGACGCGCCGGAACCGAAGATCAAAGCCGATGAAGTGCTGGTCCGCGTGCGCGCCTGCGCGCTGAATCACCTCGATCTGTTCGTGCGCGCCGGCATCCCCGGCATGAAATTCGCGATGCCGCGCATCCTGGGCAGCGATATCGCGGGGGAGATCGTGGAAACGGGCGGGCTGTGCGAGCGGGCGAAGCCCGGCTGGCGCGTGCTGCTTTCGCCCGGCATGAGCTGCCGGCAGTGCGCGCAGTGCGTTTCGGGCAACGACAATCTCTGCCGCCGCTACAACGTCTTCGGCTATGGAAGAGACGGCGGGAACTGCGAGCTGGTGGCCGCGCCCGAGTACACCGCCATCCCGATTCCCGACGGCCTCAGCTTTGAAGATGCCGCCGGCGCGCCCCTGGTGTTCCTCACGGCGTGGCACATGCTGATGGCACGCGCGAAACTACGGCCCGGCGAAGATGTGCTCGTGCTGGCGGCGGCGAGCGGCGTTGGCATGGCCGCCATTCAGATCGCCCGGCTCTTCCAGTGCCGCGTCATCTCGACCGCGGGCGGCGAGCAAAAGCTGGCGAGGGCGCGCGATCTCGGCGCCGCGCACGTGATCGATCACTACCGGCAGGATATTTCCGCCGAGGTCAAAAAGATCACCGGCAAGCGCGGCGTAGACGTGGTGGTGGAGCACACCGGCAGCGCGACCTGGTCGAAGAGCCTGGAATCGCTCGCGCCCGGCGGCCGCCTGGTGACCTGCGGAGCCACCACGGGCTTCGATGCACAGATCGACCTGCGCTATCTGTTCAGCAAACAGTGGAGCGTGCTCGGTTCCTTCATGGGCACCATGGGCGAGCTGCACCAGGTGCTGCGCTTCGTCTTCGGCGGGCAACTGAAGCCGGTGATCGACCGCGTCTATCCGCTGGGGGAGATCCGCGCCGCGCACGAGCGGCTGGAGAAGAAGGAGCAGTTCGGCAAGGTGATCGTGCAGCCATAGAACCGATCACGGCAGCCGCTCCGGACCAGGTTGGTCCGGCCGCTTCGTAAGCGCTGTATTTTCAACAGGCGATTTGCGTGCTCCGGACCGGGTTGGTCCGGAGCGAGGTGCTGGCGATTCCGGCGCTCACAACAATAGCGGCGGCAGGTCCTCGATGCGCGGCAGCAACAGATCGGGGCAGCACGCCGCGAGCCGGCCGCTCTCCACGTATTCGCTCAGCACCCCGATGGTGAATACGCGCGCGCTCTTGCCCATGAGAATGTCCTCCGGGGTATCGCCCACGAAACAGCAGTCCCCGGCGGCGGCGTTGAGCAGCGCGAGCGCCTTCTCGATACCCTCGGGATGCGGCTTCCGGTTGGCGACATCCTCGTGGCAGACGATGGCCTCAAAGGTGGCGGCCAGCCCGAGGCGCGTCAGTTCGAGCTCGATGCGGTCGCGGGTGCCGCTGGTGACGATTCCGAGGCGTACGTCCCTGTCGCGCAGCGCGTCCAGGACTGCTGCCGCCCCCGCCATCAGCTCCGGCCGCTCGCATCCGTAATGGTGCAGCCATCGCTCGTCGGCCTGGGCCCACAGCGAAGGCGGCAGGCCGAAGGCTTCGTACATCCGGTACCAGGCGGGCGTGTAGACCGCCTTGTACGCGGCGTGCGTGAAAGCGACTCCGAATTCCTCCAGCGCCTTTTCAAAGGCCCGCAGGCCGGCGGCTCCGGAGTCGCACAGGGTTCCGTCCCAATCGAACAGGACGGCGGCCACCCGCGCAGGCCGCACTAAAACACCAGGCGCAGCCCCAGTTGAGCCTGGCGCGGATCGCCCAGGCCGCTTTGCACCGTGCCGTCGAAGTTGAACAGCAGGCCCGTGGTTTCGGGGTGCTTGGGGTTGGCGCGGTTGGTCAGGTTGAAGGCGTCCACGCTGGCCTGCAGCTTGAAGCGCTCGCTCAGCTTGAAATTCTTGTCGGCGCGGAAATCGATGGCGAAAAAAGTGTTGTCCTTCCACAAAGTGTTGCGCCGGATGATGCCGCCCGAGGGCAGAATGCGGTCCTGCGGCGTGACGCCCACCGATTTGGGCTGCGGCGAGTGGAAGCTGATGAGCGGCGAAAACTCGATGCCCCACGGCCCTTCCCACAGTCCGAAAGCGTTGAAGCGGTGCCGCTCGTTGCGGTCGGAGAAGCCGTATTCCGGCTGGAAGTTGTTGGCCACCGCGTAGCGCAGGGTGAACGGGTCGCGCTCGTTGTCGTCGTCCGCCAGGTCTTCGGAAAGCTGGTAGTTCATCTGGAACTGGAAGTGGTTCGACAACTGCTTCTGCATGCCCAGCGTCAGGCTGCGGTAGAGCGACTTGGCGGAGCTCTCCTCGGTCCACAAGGTGCCGATGCCGTTGGTCTTGTCGGCGCCCAGGCCCGTGCTCCAGGGGGAGCCGAACACCGGGTCGTTGCGGTTCACGAAGCGCGTTTCATGCACGCCCTTGGCGTACGTGAAGGCCGCCGTCATCTTCAGGCTGGTGGTCACGGCCTGCTCCACAGTGACGTTCCACGTGTAGGTGCGTGGGTTGCTGTAGTTCTTGTCGGCGACGTATACGTCGGGATGGTCGGGCGCCAGGTTGCTGGCGTTGGGGATGAGGTCGGTGTAAGCTGGCGGCGTCACGCCAAAGCCGTTGAAGAACGAGGCGCGGAAGATCGACTGGCCGACCGAGCCGTTGGTCGAGCGGATGCTGGCCAAGTCGAGGCCCGGCGTGCGCGCATAGTAGATGCCGCCGCCCACGCGGATGAGCGTCTTCCCCTTTCCGGCCGGGTCCCACACGATGCCGAGGCGCGGCTGAAACTGCTTTTTCGATGAGGGAATCAGCCCGGTCGAGGGGAAGCCCGGCTTGCCGATGAAGGGCGCGAAGAACACCTGGCTGGGGGCCGTAATGGGGTCGGGCTCGATCTGCGCGTCCCAGCGCAGGCCGTAGCTCAGCGTCAGGTTGGGGCGGATCTGCCACTTATCCTGCACGAACAACGCCGGCTCGAGCTGCGGAATAGTCTGCGTGCCGGCGGCGTCGGTCGCGAGGCCGTTGACCCCGGCGAACTGCAGGAACAACTGGAGCGGGCCGGTGATGGTGGTGTTCGACGGGCAGACGCCGTTGTTGTTGGTGCTGCCATCGGAGCACTCCACGAACTTGGGCCCGATGTTCACGTAGTTGATGAAGCCCTGCACGCTGTCGAAGATGAAGCGGCCGTTGGCAAAGCCGAGAAAGGTCTGCGTGGTGGAAGTGCGGTTCAGCTCCACGCCCATCTTGATGTTGTGCGCGCCGTGCACCACCGACAGGTTGTCGTTCGCCTGGAACCGAGTGTCGTGGTCCTTGACGGGGATGAAGAACGGCAGTCCGAAGCGGTACTGCCCCACGAAATCGATTCCCGTATCGGGCAGCGGGCGGCTTTGCCCGGGCAGGCTCGGCCCGGTGTAGTCGCGCGGACGGTCCTCGCGCGAGAACTGGAAGCGCGCCTCGTTCAGCGTGGTGGCGGAAATCGTGGTATTCAACTGCGTGCTGACGGTGTTGGAGAAATCGCGCTCGATGGCGTTGGCGCTGCCGCCCCACTGGTCCACATCGAAGGTGCCGTTGGGCTGGCGCGCGCGGGCGAAGTTGTAGCGCACGGTGAAAAGGTTCTTCTGGCTGGCGTACCAGTCGATCTTGCCCAGGGTCGCGATGGCGTTGTTCTGGCGCGTGATCGGGCCGTTTTCATTCGGGTCGTTGAACTTGGTGGCGAAGAAATTCACCAGCGCCGGATCGATGCGCGCCGGGTTGTTCTGCTTGGTCTGGGTGAAGAACTGCTGGTCGTAGGCCGCGAAGTAGAACAGCTTGTCCTTGCGGATGGCGCCGCCCACGGTGCCGCCGAACTGCTCCTGGGAAAAGCCGCTCACTCTTGTGCCGTCGGAGAGGCGCGAGGTGAGCCCGGTCCATTTCTGATATTCGTGCAAGGTGCCGTGCAGCTCATTGGTGCCCGACTTGGTCACCACGTTGATGAATCCGCCGGAGCTGCGCCCGAATTCGGCGGGGGCGTTATCGGCCACTACCTGAAACTCCTTGACCGCGTCGAGGCTCACGGTGAAGGCCGGCCGCTGGCCGCCGCGCTGTTCGCCGAAGAAGGGATTGTTATTGTCCGCGCCGTCGATGGAGACGTTGTTGTTGATGCCCTTCTGGCCGTTGATGGAGATCTCGTCGCCGTCCGGTCCCTGCACGATGGAGACGCCCGGAGTGAGCGGCACCAGGCTCAGGAAATTCCGACCGTTGTTGGGCAGGTCCCGCACCGAGCGCTGATCGAGATAGGTGGAGCTCTCCACGCGGCCGCTCTCCAGGATGGGCGCTTCCCCGGTCACGGAGATCACCTGGTCCACCTGCGAGATGCTCAGTGCCAGCGCGAGAGCGATCGTCTGGCCCACCGCCAGGTCGAGCCCTTCGCGCACGATGGTGGCGAAGTTCGGCGCTTTGACCGTCACCTTATACGGCCCGAGCGGGAGCAGCAGGCCGCGGAAGCGCCCTTCCGAATCGGTCAAAATTTCACGTGTAAAATTCGTTCCCACGTTGGTGAGCGTGACCGCGGCATTGGGAACGGCACTGCCCGACGGATCGGTGACCGTTCCTTCAATGGCTCCGGTATTGGCTTGCGACTGCGCGAAGGCCGGCAGTGGCATTAAAGTGATGGCGATTAACAACAGGCAAAGCCCCAGCTTGCGTGGTTGAGACATGCAGATGCTCCTTGGAGTGGAATGGACAACGCCTGGTCCCCATTGCGCATACCCTGTAGCAGGCGAATTGGTCCAGTATTGCCGCCGGGTGCTTTTTTGTCAAGCGCGTTTCCTATTGCCTCCCCATAGGAGTTCTGCCATAGTAGAGCTTATGAGAGAAATGCGCGCCCTGCTGTGCCGGCTGGTCGGGTTGTTCCACCGGGAGCGCCGCGACAGCGACCTGTCGCGGGAGCTGGCGAGCCATCTCGAACTGCACATCGACGACAACCGGCGCGCGGGCATGAGCGCGCGCGACGCCCGCCGCGACGCGCTCCTCAGGCTGGGCGGCATCGAAGCCGTGAAGGAGAGCTATCGCGACCGGCGCGGCCTTCCCCTGCTGGAGAATCTGGTTCGGGACCTGCGCTACGGCGTCCGCATGCTGCGCCGGAATCCGGGATTCACCGCCGTCGCCTGCCTGGTCCTGGCGCTGGGCATCGGCGCCAACACGGCGATCTTCACGGTGGTCGATGCGGTGCTCCTCCGGCCACTCCCCTACCGGGACGCGGAGAAACTGGTGGTGGTGCTGCATCACGGCGACGGTCCGGTCGCGCCGGCGAATCTCCTGGACTGGCGCGCCCAGAATCATGTTTTCGAAGGCATGGGCGCGGCGGAATACTGGACACCGAATCTGGCGGGCGAGGACCGGCCGGAAAAGGTCTGGGCCCTGCGCGTGTCCGCGGATTTGTTTCCGCTGCTGGGCGAGCCGCCGCTCATCGGGCGCGTCTTTCTGCCGGAAGAGGAACTGCGCGGCAGGGAGCACCGCGTGATCCTGAGCTATGGCCTGTGGCAGCGCCGTTTCGCGGGAGACGAAGGCGTCCTTGGCCGGCCGCTATCGCTCGACGGCGAAACCTACACCATCGTGGGAGTGATGCCGCGCGGCTTCCGCTTCGCTCCGTTCTGGGCGACGAAGGCGGAGTTGTGGGCGCCGCTGGCGTTGGGCGACCGCGCCCTGAGCCGCGAGGGGCAAAGCCTGCGCGCGTTTGCGCGCCTGCGGCCCGGCGTGACCATCGAGCGGGCGCGCGCCGCGATGGCGGCCATCACCGCGCACCTGGAGGCGCAGTACCCGGGCACGAACCAGGACGTGCGCGTGGTGCCGTTACGCGAAAAGGTGGTGGGCGACGTCCGCCCGGCGATCGAAGTGCTGGCGGGCGCCGTCGGCCTGGTGCTGCTGATTGCCTGCGCCAACGTGTCGCACATGCTGCTGGCGCGCTCCGCCGCGCGGCAGCGGGAGATCGCCATCCGCACGGCGCTGGGGGCCGGCCGCTGGCGCATGATCCGGCAACTGCTGGCCGAGAGCCTCCTGCTGGCCGCGCTGGGCAGCGGCGCGGGCCTGCTGCTGGCGGTGGGAGGGATGCGCGCGCTGCCCGCGCTGGGTCCGCCGGATTTGCCCGGCCTGCGGGATCTGCGCCTGGACGGCGCCGTGCTGTGGTTCACGGTGGCGGCGTCGATGTTCGCGGCCGTCGCGGTGGGCCTGGCGCCGGCGTTGCGCGGCGGCGCTTTGCACCTCGGCGAATCGCTCAAGGAGGGCGGACGCGGCTCTTCGGAAGGTGCGCCCGGCAGCCGGCTGCGCGGCTTGCTGGTGGTTTCCGAATTCGCGCTGGCGCTGGTGCTGGCCATCGGTGCGGGCTTGATGCTCCGCAGTTTCGCGGCCCTGCAGTCGATCGATCCCGGTTTTCATGCTCGCGGCGTGCTGTCGATGGTGGTTTCGGTGGCGGGCACGGCGCAGGCGGAACCGGGCCGGCGCGCCTTGTTCTACCGCGAATTGTTGCGCCGCGCCGGCGCGCTGCCGGGCGTCCAGGCGGTGAGCGCCATCAATCACCTGCCGCTCGCGGGCGACACCTGGAGATTCAGCTTTCGTATCGAGGGACGGCCGCGCCCGCGCCCCGGCGAGGCGCCCGCGGCGGTGTATCGCGTGGTGTGGCCGGGGTACTTCCACACCATGAATATCCCCCTGGTGCGCGGCCGCGACGTGGGCGAGACCGACACACGCGATTCCCCGCCGGTGGTGGTGGTCAACGAGCGGCTGGCGCAGCAATGCTGGCCCGGAGAGGACGCTATCGGCAAGCGCATCCTGCTGGACGATGCGCCCATCGCCATCGTGGGCGTCGCCAAGAACGCCAGGCAGGAGGATTGGGCCGCCGCGCCCGAAAGCGAAATCTATTTGCCCTACCTGCAGAACCGCGACTATCTCGATGGCGCCGGGGCCCACCTGTCGTACCTCACACTGGTGGCGCGAACCGCGGGCGACCCGGCAGCGCTGGTGCGCGCCATCGCGGGCGAGGTGCGGGCGCTGGATCGCAACGTCCCGATTTCCGAGGTTGCGACCATGGACGCCGTGGTGGCGCAGTCCTTCGGCGGGGCGCGGTTTTACCTGCTGCTGCTGGGTGCCTTCGCGGTTGTCGCCCTGCTGCTGGCCGCGGCGGGCATCTACGGGGTGATGAGCTATTCGGTTTCGCGCCGCCGCCACGAAATCGGCATCCGCGTGGCTATGGGGGCGCGGCGCGCCGACGTGTCCTGGCTGGTTCTGCGCGAGACCGCGATGCTGGTGGCGGCCGGCGCGGGCCTGGGCCTGGCGGGCGCATTCGGGCTCACGCGCCTGATGGAGCGGCTGCTATACACGGTGTCGCCCGCAGACCCGGCGACCTTTCTGACGGTGCCGCCGATCCTGGCGGCGGTGGCGCTGGCGGCGGCGTACCTGCCGGCGCGGCGCGCCGCGCGAGTCGATCCCATGGCGGCCCTGCGCAACGAGTAGCGCGCGGCCCACATCGAGGGCCGGATAGAATAGGAATCGGATGCTCCCTCGTCGGCGCCTCAGATCCGCCTGCGCGGCCGCGGCGCTGGTGGCGCTCGTCGGCGCCTCCGCGCCGGCGCTCCGCGCGCAGCGTTCGCTCCCGGACCAGGACATTGTGCAGTACCTCAACCAGACCATCGTCTGGTACCGGGATGTCACCGCGGCCGCACAATCATTGCCCGCCGGCTCGCGGGAAGCGACTCTCGCCGGCGACCTGCGCCAGAGTGCCATTCAGGCGCTGCGGCTGGCCTTCGACCTGGCACGCGCGCAAGCCGCCATTCCGGCGGCGAGCACGCCGGACAACGCGGCGCCCGAGGACACTCGCAGCCGCAACCTGGCGCAGGCCGCAGCCGCCGCCGATCAGCGAGCGGAGCAAGCCCAGGCGGAGATCGAGCGGCTCAACCGGGAGCTGCCTACCGCCTCCGCGCGCACGCGCCCCGGCCTGCTGGCCCTGCGCGACGAAGTGACGAGCGAGTTGAACTTCGCCAAGGCCCGCCGCGACGCGCTGCGCAACCTGATCGGGTTTTTGAGCGTGCCGGGGGAGGGCGGGTTGGCCGGCAAGATCCGCGATCTGGAACGCTCCGTCCCGGAAGCGGCGAGCCCGCGCCCGGCGGCGTCCCCGGAGCCCGCGGCGGGCGTACGCGCCGCGGCGCCACCGGACTTCCGCGCGGAATCCGCGGGCATAGTCGGCCTCACGACGCAGATTTTTTCCGTTTCGCGAAGCATGAGCCGGCTCAGCCATCTGGTGCAGGAGACCGACGATCTGCGCCGGGCGAACGAGCGGCTCCGCGGGCCGCTGCGCAGCGCCTTGCAGGAAGTGATCCGGCGGGGGGAGGCGGTCGCGCAGGCGCCGGAGTCGGCCGATCCGGCGGCATTGAGCGCCCAGCGCAAGGAGCTCGACGCCCTGTTGGCGCGCTTCAAGCAAGTGTCGGGGTCGACCGCGCCGCTTGGTGAGCAATCGGCGCTGATCAACGCCACCCGCGGCCAGATGATCGCGTGGCGCAACGCCCTGGGCGAAGACTACGGCGGCGCCTTGCGCTACCTCCTGCTGCGCGGCGGCATGCTGGCGGTGGGGCTGGTGGTGATCTTCGCGTTCTCCGAACTGTGGCGCCGCGCCACCATGCGCTACGTCCAGGACATGCGGCGCCGGCGGCAATTCCTGCTGCTGCGGCGGATTGTGGTGGGCTGCACCATCGGGCTGTTCCTGGTGCTCAGCTTCGTCACCGAGTTCGGCTCGCTGGCGACCTTCGCCGGATTCTCCGCGGCCGGCATCGCGGTAGCCTTGCAGAGCGTCATCCTTTCCGTGGTGGCCTATTTCTTCCTGGTCGGCCGCTGGGGCGTTCGCGTGGGCGACCGGGTGACCATATCCGGAGTCACCGGCGAAGTGGTGGACGTGGGCCTCTTCCGGCTATACCTGATGGAACTCGGCGGATCATCCGACCTCGCGCTGCACCCGACCGGCCGCATCGTGGTGTTTCCGAACGCTATCTTCTTTCAGCCGTCGGCGCTGTTCAAGCAGCTTCCGGGGATCGACTACGCCTGGCGCGCCATCACGCTGCGGCTGACGGGGACGGCCGATTACTCCCCGGTGGAGGGCCGCCTTCTGGCCGCCGTCCAAGCGATCTATGCGGAATATGGCGAGATCGTCGAGCGGCAGCACCGCACCGCGCAGGCCGCCATGAACCTGCACACCGCCGCGCCGCGCCCGGAGAGCCGCGTGCGGGTGGTCGATACGGGCCTGGAGATCACCATCCGTTATCCGGTGGAGATCCACCGGGCAGCCGAGATCGACGACCGCATCACCAGGGAAGTCATCCAGGAGGTGGAAAGAGAGCCCAGGCTGCGGCTGGTGGAGCCGGCCCGTGCCGTTTGAACAAACGGTGCGGCCGTGCGTGCTATAACCAATCATGCGGCAAGCCCTGCTGGCGTTCGCTTTCGCTTCCCTGGCTTTCGGCGCCGACGCCCGTCCCAAAGTGCGCGCCATTACGGCGTTCATCGACATCGACCGGGAATCGTACGCTACGCGGATCGAAGACACCGTGCGCTTCCTGAACACCGCGCGCGACGCGTACCGCGCCGCCGGTTTCGAGGTGGAGGGAATCCGCATCGCCACGCAGCCGTTTCCGCGCTACACCAGCGGGATGAAACAGGAAGATGCCCTGGCGTTTTTGCACCAGCTCGACCTCCTGGCGGGGAAACTCCACTACGCGCCCAGCATCGGCACGGCCATGCTGGACGATGGCGACGACGCTCCGCTCGAGCTGCTGACGGCGGCGCTTTCGCAGACCAGGCTCAACGCCAGCCTGGTGATCGCGGGCGAAGACGGCATCCATTGGAATGCCGTGCGGCAGGCGGCCAAGCTCATCAAAGCGGTATCGATGGCGAGCCCGCGCGGGCAGGGCAACTTCAACTTCGCGGCCATCGCCATGCTGAAACCGTACGGCCCGTTTTTTCCTGGCGCGTATCACCTGGGGGGCGGCCGCACCTTTTCGGTGGGCCTGGAAGGGGCCGGCGTGGTGGCCGAGGTGTTCGCGCGCGACCGCGATCCGCGCTCCGCGGAGAAGAGCCTGGCAGCCGCGCTGGGGCGGCACCTGCGCGACGCCGAGACCGTGGCCACGCGCGTGGCGGCGGCGAGCGGCTGGACATATGCCGGCATCGACCCCACGCCGGCGCCGCTGGGCGACGTGTCCATCGGGCGCGCCATCGAATCGTTCACCGGCGGCGCATTCGGCGCCAACGGCACCATGACGGCGGCCGCCATTATCACGCGCGCCGTGCAGTCGGCGGCCATCAAGCGCGTGGGCTATAGCGGGCTGATGCTGCCCATCCTGGAGGACAACCTGCTGGCGCGCCGGTGGGCGGAGGGCGCCTACAACATGGACTCGCTGCTGGCGTATTCGGCGGTCTGCGCCGGCGGCCTGGATACGGTGCCCCTCCCCGGCGACGCCAGCGAAGAGCAGATCGCGCGCATTCTGGGCGACGTGGCAACGCTGGCGTACAAGTGGCAAAAGCCGCTGGCCGCCCGCCTGCTGCCGGTGCCCGGAAAAAAGGCGGGTGACCGCACGGAGTTCGAAGATGCGCGCATGGCCAACACCACCATCCAGGCGCTGAAATAGCATGCTGCGCGGCATCGCCGGCGTGGAATTGTTGCTGTGCTGGGTGGTGTGGTGGTACCCGTTCGTGTTTCGCGCGCCGCACCGGCAGAAGCGCGCGTCGATCACCGCGCTTCTCCCCACGCGCATCGGCCTGCTGCTCGAAACGATCGGCATCGGAGTGGCCTTCAACTTTCGCGTCCCGGGTGCGGCGGTATCGTCGCCCGCCCGAATGGCGGGCGGTCCGGTGCTGGGGGTGATCGGCATCGTCCTCGCGTGGACGGCGGTAGCGCACCTGGGCAGGCAGTTTCGCATCCACGCGGGCTTGTATGTGGACCATGAGCTGGTGCGCACGGGGCCGTATGCCGTGGTGCGGCATCCTATTTATGCGTCGCTGCTGGCCATGCTGCTGTGCACGATTCTGCTGTTGACCCGGTGGCCGTGGCCGGTGGCCGCGCTGGTGCTGTACGTGGCGGGCACGGAAATCCGCGTCCGCACCGAAGACGGCCTGCTGGCCTCCCGTTTCGGGGAGGAATTCGAAGCGTATCGGAGAAAAGTCCCGGCGTACATTCCTCTCGTGCGCTAGTCTGTTGAAGTATGCGAATTCTTCTTCCGGTGGTTTTTGCCCTCCTGGCCGCGGGCGCGCCCGCCTGGGCCGACGACGCTCCGAACCTGACGGAGCAATACCGCGCCACGGCTGACAAGCTGATCGACGCGGCCCTGGCCGACACCGAGGGGTACAACCGCCTGGCATATTTGTGCTACCGCATCGGCAACCGCCTGAGCGGTTCGGAGCCGCTGGAGCGCGCCATCGCCTGGTCGGTGGAACAAATGAAAGCGGCCGGCCTCAGCAACGTGCGCATCATCCCCACCAAGGTGCCGCATTGGGTGCGGGGCAGCGAATCGGCGCGCCTGCTGGCGCCGCTCGAAAAGCCGCTGCACATGCTGGGCCTGGGAGGCAGCGTGGCCACGCCCGCGGGCGGGATCACGGCCGACGTGGTGGTGGTTCCCGATTTCGACACGCTGGCCAAGCTCGGCCGCGAAAAGGTGCAGGGCAAGATCGTGGTCTACAACTACGAGTTTCGCGGCTATGGCTCGGCGGTTTGGTACCGGTCCAATGGCGCTTCGCGGGCCGCTGCGTTGGGCGCGGTGGCGGCGCTGGTGCGTTCGGCGACGGGCTTGGCCATGCAGATTCCGCATACCGGCGCGATGATTTACGACGAAGCGCAACCAAAGATCCCGACGGCCGCGGTATCCCCGGAAGACGCGGCCATGATGGCGCGGCTGTACGCCGACGGGGTTCCCGTGAAGGTACACCTGGAGATGAGCGCGCGCATGGAACCCGACGCCGACAGCGGCGACGTGATCGGCGAGATCCCCGGCAAGGAGCATCCCGAGGAGGTGGTGGTCATGGGCGGCCACATCGATTCCTGGGACGTAGGACAGGGCGCGCACGACGATGGGGCGTCGATCATCGCCTGTTTGCAGGCGGTGGCGCTGATGCACAAGCTGGGGCTGCAGCCGCGGCGCACCATTCGCGTGGCGTTCTGGGTGAACGAAGAAAACGGGGGGCGCGGCGGCGTGGCCTACCGCGAATTCGTGGGCGGCGAGATCAAGAACCACGTGGCTGCCATTGAAATGGACGGGGGCGCGGAGGCGCCGCGCGGCTTTGGAGCGGGCGTGGACCAGGCTTCGCTCGAGACCCTCAAGCAGATCGCCAAACTGCTGGAACGCGTGGGCGCGGGAGAGATCACGGGCGGCGGCGGGGGCGCCGATATCGCGCCGCTGCTGCGCGATGGCGTGCCGGGATTGGGCGAGCGCACGGTGGGCACGCACTATTTCGACTGGCACCACACCGAGGCCGACACGCTGGACAAGGTGAACCCGGACGATTTCCGCAAGAACATGGCGGCGCTGGCGGTGATGGGCTACGCCCTGGCGGACATGCCCGGGCGGCTGACGGCTGTGGCGGGCGGCGGCCGGCGCGGGCAATAGTGGGGCGGACCCCCTGGTCCGCGGCCGGCCCCCTGGCCGGCCGGTTTTCGGTGAGAATTCCGCTTCGCTTGGACAACTACTCCGGTATGACGTTATCCCGGCGGCGACTTCCGCACATCTATGAAGTGGATCACGCCGTCTTCCTCACGTGGCGTCTCTACCATAGTTTGCCGTCACACCGGCCTTTCCCAGCGGACTCGCTGACCTCCGGACAGGCGTTTGCCGCCATGGATCGATTGCTGGACGAAGGCGGCGATGGTCCGGTCTACCTCCGCCAACCGGCCCTTGCAGACATGGTAGTAGAAGCCCTCCAGCACAACGCCCGCGTTCTTGGGCACTATGTGCTCCATGCGTTCGTGGTCATGCCAAACCACGTTCATCTGCTGGCCACTCCTGCCGTGGCCTTGCCCAAACTGACCAAATCGTTGAAAGGCATCACGGCCAAGCGGGCCAACGCGATGTTGGCATTGACGGGAAGCCCTTTTTGGCAGGAAGAGAGCTATGACCACCTGGTGCGGCATGAGCGGGAGTTCGAGAGGATCTGGAATTATATTGAGGAGAATCCTGTGCGGGCGGGGCTGGTGAAGGAATGCAGTGAATATCGCTGGTCGAGCGCCGGATGGGCGACCGGGGGGTCGCCCGCGGACCTGGGGGTCCGCCCCACTTAGCCCCCGCGTCTATACTGAAAATAATGGTGCGTGGTCAGGTGCTCGCAGTAGCCGCCGGGTTCGGTGTCGTGGTGTGCGCGCTGTGCGCGCAGCGTCCTTTCCGCGAATATCCGGCTTGGGAGTACAACAACTTTCCGCTGCCCGCGGATTACCAGGCGCCGGGGGAGTGGACTTTCGCCCGGCTCATGTACCCCACCACCCCTTTGCGCATCGACTGGCAATCGGAAGCGAAGCGGGGTCTCGACTGGCACGATGGCAACACCAACTGGACCATCGACTATCCCCGCTCCGACCGCCATCTGTCCCTGGCCATCCGCCGCCTCACGCGCATCGACGCCAAGTCGGTGGAGCAGCCCATCAATCTCGAAGAAGACGACGACGTGTTCAACTATCCGTGGCTGTATGCCGTGGAGGTGGGCCACTGGGAGCTCACCGATCTGCAGGTGGCGAAATTCCGCGAGTTCCTGGCGCGCGGCGGCTTCTTCATGTGCGACGACTTCCACGGCACCGACGAATGGAACGTCTTCGTCCACAGCATGAGCAAGGTGCTGCCCGACCGGCCGATCGTCGATCTTGCGAACGCCGACGCCATCTTCCACACGGTGTACGACCTGGACGACCGCTACCAGGTGCCGGGCATGCAGTTCACCCAGACCGGCAGCATCTGCGAGAAATGCCGCACCAACCCACGCTGGGGAACGGGCGGCGATATACCCCGCTGGCGGGGCATCTACGACGACCGCGGCCGGCTCATGGTGGTCATCTGCCACAACATGGACCTGGGCGATTCCTGGGAGAATGCCGACGAGCCGCGTTATCCGCAAAAATTTTCCGCGCTGGGGATTCGCATCGGCGTCAACTACCTGGTCTACGCGATGACCCACTGACCGGATTGTTCGTTTGGGGGACGAATCCGGCGACCTGCGGAACGCACCCAATCCGCTGCCATGTGCTACTAATGAAAGAAGTGGGTGACGGGAAGTAGTCCGCCATTTCCTCGCAGTACGGTGGTATGAAGGCATTCAGCTGGCTATTCTCTTTCGGGCTCCTGGCATCGGCCGGAAGGGTGTATAACTTCGACAACGCTCCGCTGGGGCAGATGCCGCCGGGTTGGACCGTGGCCATGACCAACCACGGTGCGGCGCCGCGCTGGGAGATCCGCAAGGACACCACCGCGCCCACGCAGCCTTACGTCCTGGCGCAGGTTTCGACCGATCCCACCGACAACCGCTTCCCCCTGGCGATTCTCAACAGCCCGAGTCTGCGCGATGGCGAGGTCAGTGTGCGGATCAAGCCCGTAACCGGACGGGGAGGCGAGGCGGGCGGGCTGGTCTGGCGCTATCGCGACGAGAACAATTACTACCTGGTGCGCGCCAATGCGCGGGCCAACGACGTGGCGGTTTACAAGATCGAGAACGGCCGCCGCAGCGCGCTGATGGCGGGGGTCAAGCACCCGATTCCGGCCAACGCGTGGAGCATTTTGAAGATTGCCGTCCGCGGCAGCCGGTTTCAGGTGTATCTAGACCATCGCCGTATCCTACAGGGCCAGGACAATACCTTCAGCGGTCCCGGCCGGGTCGGGTTGTGGACGGCGGCCGATTCGGTCACCTACTTCGACGATTTCCGGGTGTACCCGAGGTAGCCCTCCGGCCTACATCAGACGCCAGTTGATTTCCACCGTGGCCTGTGCGGGCACGGGGATGCCGTCGCGCGTGGCGGGCTGAAACCGCCACTGGCTGATGGCGTCGACGGCCGCATCCTCCAGTCCCAACCCCAGGCCCTGGACGATGCGCATGTTGTACGCCCGGCCGTCGGTTGCGATCTCCACGTACACCCGCATGGTGCCGGCCAGTTTCGCCGCCTTGGCCTCCTGGGTATAGACCGGCTCCACTTTTTCGAGCAATTTCGGCGGTACAATCTCGCCCTCCGCGCTGCGCCCGATCTTCAGCGCAGGTTCTGCGTCCGCCCTGCGGGGCGATACCTCCGCGGCATGCGCCTGGCGGACGGCCGCAGCCCTCGCTTCGTAGGGTTCGGCCTCGTCCGGCCGCGCCTGCTGGCGGAGCAGCGTGGCGTAGAGTTCCATGGTCAGGGCCGCATCGGGCGTCTCGGGCGGATTCATCGCCAGAGCTTGCAGGTAAAGCAATTCGGCCTGGCTGGCGTCGCCTTCGAACTGCGCCAGCCTGGCCTGCCAGGTTTTGGCGCGGCCGGCCAACGGTCCGGAAGGCGCCACGGCGAGCGCGCGCTCGAAGAAATCCTGTGCCCGGGCGGTGTTTCTCAATGACTGCGTGCCGATAAAGATCAGCGCCCCGGCCGCTTCCGGCGTATCGCCCAGGGCCACCGCCTTGGCATAGAAGTTCGCCGCCTCGGCAGGCTTATTGCGCCTGCGTGCCAGGTCTCCCAGCTTCAAAAGGCCCGCGGCATAGTCCGGGCTGTTCTGGCCGGAGAGATCGCCGCGGATGGCCAGCGCCGCCTCCAGCAGTTGCCCCGCGGCGTCGTAGTTCTTCAGGTTCTCGTAGGCCGCCGCGGCCTGTTCCAGCATCTCGTAGTTCTTTTGCGAGGCCGCCGCGCGCATGGTGGCGTCCACTTCCGGCGCCGCGGAGGGAATCTGCGCCTGTATGGCGGCGAACGGCGCCACCAGGGCGATGGCCAGCATCACCCCGGCCAGGGCCGCCGCACGCCCCGGCGATTGGCGGTTGGCGCGGGAATCGAGGATGGCCAGCAGGCGCCCTTCCAGTTGCGAGCGGCGCGCCATGGCCACCGCCCATCCCGCGGCGGGCTGCGCTTGCAACGTGCGCGCCACGTCCAGCAGGTGCCCGGCGTACTCCGCGGCCCGCGCCCCGGCGTTGAGCACCACGTCGTCGGCGGCGCGCTCGCGCTCTTTCACGAACTGGCGCCAGGCGAGCCAGGCCAGCGGATTCCACCAGTAGAGGCTCAGGGCCGCGCGCGCCAGCAGGTGGGTGGCGGCGTCGCCGCGGCGCACGTGCGCCAGTTCGTGCAGCAGCACCATGGCGCGGCGGTCGGCGGTCCACTCCGCCGCGTCGGCCGGCATGAGGACGGACCAGACCGCGGTGTTCAGCGCGGCGAACTTGTTGTCGCCCACCGGGATCACGCTGGCGAAGTACTCCTTGAACAGCTCGGGGTACTCGCGCAGGCCGGTGTCGGTGTCGACGAAGATGACGCCCTGGCGCTCGAGCTCCTCGTTGATCTGGTGGTAGACCACCTCGGACTCGTACTGCGCGGCGACGCCGGACACCAGCCGCTGCTTCTCCGCCTCGGGGATGCCGAGCCTGTCGTAGGTGCTCTTGATGTCCGCGGGCAGGTCGTCCCAGCTGGCGGCCTGCTTCTCGGTCGACCGGACGAAGTACTTGATGTTGTCGAAGTCGATGCCGGTCAGATCCGCGCCCCAGTTGGGCATCGGCTTGCGCCGGAACAGCTTCAGGCCCTTCAGCCGCAGGTCCAGCATCCACTCCGGCTCGTC
>JAIQEX010000238.1 GCA_020073615.1 Terriglobia bacterium | reverse complement strand
GACGTCTCTTTTCCGACTACCGATGGCCGCCGCCTGATCATGCCACGCTACACCGAACCGGATCCCGAGCAGGCCATTTTGCTTCATCACCTGAACCTCGTATTGCCGCAACAACCGCCGCCGCGCATCACCACTTCTGCTTCGTCAGCTCCCTTTCCCCAACTCAAAATGTAGTGGAGACCTTTGGAGTATTTTTGTTGAAAACAAAAGACATTCCGGCGTCAGATCTGTCGAACTGCGAAGGTTCGGATAGCGCGCCAGGGCGCACGCGCCGCTCCGAGAAGTGCCGGAGGGTGTGCGACTCGAAAGTGGGGAAACGGCGCTCTCGGCGATCTGCGTTGTGGCTCGATCACTTCGGCCACGGGCCGTTGTGGCAAACCGAACTGGCATTGCCATCAGCCCAAGGATCCAGGCCACGGTCCCAATCTCCGCATCGCTGAATTCCGAAAGCTGCAAGGCCTGCATAAGGAACTCATCGAGGTCAACGCGCACCTCTGCCAGATGCGCCCGTCCGAACCGGATGCGCTTTCGCCGGAGGAAAAAATACGGTGGAAGCCATCCGCCAGGAGGTACGCACGAAGTAGACCGACTGTTGCGCGTCCTCTTCAACGGTCGCAGAAAGACGGGGCGACTGGATCTGGAAGCTATCGAGATGGCGGTGCGGTCGGCCCTACACCAGGCCGGCGCAGCGGCGTTGAGCGAACTCCTGCGCTTCGCCGCGCCGGCTGCCGATCAGCGCGCCCTGCCTTGTGACTGCGGCCAGCAGGCCCATTACCATACCAGGAACTTCGCGCACCAAGCCCGCGCTGACGGCAGTCGGGAAGGTGGAGGTTTCACGGCCCTACTACTTGTGCCCACACTGTCACACCGGGCAGTTCCCCGCGGATATCGAGCTGGACATCGAGCGCTCAGATTTCTCTCCGGGAGTGCGCCGCATGCAGGCCGT
The DNA here is from genome assembly GCA_020073615.1 of Terriglobia bacterium. Taxonomy (GTDB): domain Bacteria; phylum Acidobacteriota; class Terriglobia; order Bryobacterales; family Bryobacteraceae; genus JADGNR01. Next base: position 3,643 of record JAIQEX010000238.1, on the reverse strand, counting down.
CGTGGGCCGGCAGGCCCCTTTCGATCATGGCCGGCAGCAACTCAAACTCCTCACCAATCTGGAGATAACCACCAAAGCCGTGCAACGTACCGCGGAGGCGATAGGAGAGGATATCGTTGCGCACGAGCAGGTGGAAATTCAGCGAGCCATGCAACTGGACCTGCCGATGGTCATCGGCAAGCCAGTTCCGATCCTGTATGTGCCTCGGCAAGACCGAAGGCCAACCGGCTCATACACGGGAAGCCAAACTGGGATGTGTGTTCACCCAGAGTAGCTGGGACGAAGAAGGCTACCCGATCCGCGATCCGGATTCCACCACCTACACGGGCGCATCGAGACCGCCGAGGAGTTTGGCCAGCGCATCTGCCTGGAAGCCTGGAACCGGGGCTGGAGTCGCGCCGAAAAGAAGGTGGTCATAGGTGGCCGACAAGGTTCGGACCGAGGCGGATTACCTTGAAAGGAACGCGGAACGCATGCGCTACCCAAAGTTTCGTCGTCAGCACCTCTTTATCGCCTCGGGCGTGATCGAAGCCGCTGCCGGGAAGCTGTAAAGGATTAGGCCGGACAGGAGACTAGCGTGGGTCATCAGTTTGCGGCGTCCTTAACGCAGCCTGCTAGAGACGTCCTACCGTTTACTCCTGGGCGGGCATCTGCTGTTCGATCTCGCGCCAGGCACTGACTTTGAGACGGCGGCAAACCCAGCAGAGCGGCTCACTGCCGGCAGCCGAAGTTTCAGCCCCGCAGACGAAACACTTGGTCAGGCTCTTCAGGCCGTCGGGCGAAATCGACCGTTTGGCCTGTTCCAGCAGTTCCGCGGGAACGACAATCTCCGGCTTGGGCTGCGCTTTGCGTCTCATATTGATCCCCCACCTTGTTTCTACTATGGCAGAAACTCCGCCGGCAAACAACTCACGGAACTTATGGTACGTACTGGCCTATGCCGCTTCGGGTACCTGAACGACCACGGCGACGTCGAGTTGCGCGGAGCAACGCGGGCACTTCTGGCCGGCGGCCACGCGCGGGTATTTGCCCCGCAAGTCGATATCGGCCGGTACCGTATGAGTGCAGATGGGGCAATGAACTTGTCCCTTGGTATGATTTTCAACGAATGTTCTCATGGCTCCCTCCCACTTCATCCGACGCAGAAAATGGAGCACGGGTTGTGCCAAATATCGTAAATATTCTTAAAGGCGCCGAACGGGTTGCGCCGAAGCGCACCGACGGGGGAGGGTGGCGGGTGTTACGCTGAGGTCATGACCCAGCCCGCCGCCCCCAAGATCCAGTTGATCAACACGCCCGCTTACCGCGAAGACTATGCCAACAGCGTCCAGGTGCGGGTGAACCTGTGGGACTTTTTTCTGATGTTCGGGCGGGTGAACCAGACCTCGCCGGACAACGTGGCGATACACAATTTTCAAGGCGTTTACGTCAGCCCCCAGCAGGCCAAGGCGCTGCTCAACGTGCTCCAGCAAAACGTGACGCAGTACGAGACGGCCTTTGGCGAAATCAAGCTCGAGCCGCAGGCGGCGAGCGGCATCGTGCAGTAGCCCGGCCATGGAGTCTCGTGCCGCGGAAAGACGCCGCCCGATCCGGATCTCCTCGTACATTTACAGCTTTCTATTTTTCACGCTGATCCTGTTCCTGAGCCACCTGTGGCTGATGCGTCTGCCCTACTACTGGGACGAAGCGGGCGAGTTTATTCCGGCGGCGCTGGATATTCTGCGCGGGGGGAGCTGGATTCCGCACTCGGCGACGCCGACGGTCCATCCGCCGGCGGTGATGGCCTACCTGGCGGCATTCTGGCGGGTGGCAGGTTATGATCCGGCTGCCACGCGGGCGGCCATGCTGCTGCTGGCGTCGGGCGGGTTACTGGCGGCATTCCTGCTGGCCATCGAGCTTTCCCAGGAAGTACGGGGCGCGCCGGCCTTCCTGGTGGCGGCGCTGCTGGCGGCATCTCCGCTCTATTTCGCGCAGGCCATGCTGGCGCAACTGGACGCGCCGGCCATGCTGTTTACCTCGCTGGCGCTGTGGCTGTTCCTGCAGGACCGCATCCGGGCGGCGGCGGCGGTGTGCGTAGTGCTGGTGCTGGTGAAGGAGACGGGGCTGGTGACGCCGCTGGTATTCGCCATCTGGCTGGCGCGCGAGCGGCGCTGGCACGAGGCCGCCTGGTTCCTGGCGCCGGCGGCGGCGCTGGCGGTGTGGATGGCGGTTCTCTACCGCGCCACCGGCCAGTGGCTGGGCAACGCCGAATTCCTGCAGTACAACCTTTACTACCCGTGGCACGCGGTGCGGCTGACGATGGCGCTGCTGCGGCGGCTCTACTATTTGTTCTTCGCCGATCTGCACTGGGTGGGCACGCTGGCGATCGTGTACGCGTGGCGCCGCAGCGGGATTTTTCTGAGCCGCTCCTGGCGGATCGCCTGGTGGCTGGTGGCGGCCCACGTGGTGATGCTTACGGTGCTGGGCGGCGCGGTGCTGGAGCGTTATCTGCTGCCGGTGCTGCCCATCGTCTACACCGCCATGGTGGCGGGGCTTTCGCTGTACCGGCGGGTCCCGCAACTGGTCTCGACGGGGGTATTGCTGGCGGGCGTGGCGGCGTGCAATCTCGTCAATCCTCCTTACCCGTTTCCCTACGAAGACAACCTGGCGTTCACGGACTTCGTCAAGCTGCATGCGGATGCTGCGGACTACCTGGCGCACTGGTATCCGGCGGCGCGCGTTTCCACGGTCTGGCCGTTGACCGCGGAACTGGCGCGCCCCGAGCTGGGCTACGTCAGCCGCGCAATGGCGGTAGGGGCGGTGCCCAACCTGGCGCCGGCCACGCTCGAGCGGATGGACTGGAGCGGGGTGGAGGTGCTGGTAGCCTACTCGCGCCATTGGGACCCGCGGTTCAGCCTGATGCACTACGCGCCGCTGCTGAAGTTCCGGCTGCGGTTCTACGGCTACGCTCCCAACGCCACCGCCGCGGAGACGCGCGCGCGCGTGCCGTTTCCCATCGCAGCGCACTTCGAGCGCCACGGCCAGTGGGCGGATATCTATGTCAATCCGGGGACGCCCGAGACACCGCCGGCGCGGCGGACCATGCAGGCCGCGGCGGGCCACGATTAGGCTGCGGGTCAGGAGGGCCGGGCGTGGAGCGGGGAAAACTGCTCGCGGCCGCAGCGGCAGAGGTATTCGAGCAGGAGGATCATCTTGTGCTCCTGGTCTTCGGAACGGCAGGGCCGGTCAACCCGCGCCTGCTGAAACCAGGCGATGCGCTCGGCCAGTTGCGCGCGGGAACAGCGGCGGGTCTCGGGCGATTCCAAAGTGCAGGCGCCCAGGAATTCGGCGATAAACTGCAGCTCGTCGAAGGACAGGCCCAACAGGAAACGGCGGGCCTCGGGTTTGACAGGACTGTCGGCACACGCCACCAGAGCGGCTACCAGCGTGTTGCGCACGGCAGATCTCCTGGTCGGTCGGAAACCATATACTTCGTACTTCTGGATCTGTGCCGTATTATTGCGAAAACGGCTTCCGGGTGCAAGGGGCGGGTGCGGGACCTGTCGCCGCAAAATGATAATGTCCTATTTGCGCAAAGTAGAAATGTCCTATTGACACCATCCAGGCTGGGGAGGTGCAAGAAGGACAACTACCGATGACACAA
>JAIQEX010000116.1 GCA_020073615.1 Terriglobia bacterium | reverse complement strand
ACGTCGCCGCACCCGCCCCGTGGGGTCTCCCAGGATCCTCGACTGATCTGTCCCCGCGCGCTGCCCCCAACCACCCCGGAAAGCCCGGCGGCTGCACATACCCGTTGCTTCACCACCGGTAGCAGGTTCGTCATCTCTGGCAGACTCCTCGCTTTCAGGTTGCGTAACGAGGCCGAATCGGGTTCGCTTGCGCTGCGGCTCGCGTGTTCGCCTCACAAGTTTCCGCCAGACGGATTGCTCCCTCCCGCGTTTGCTTCGGCTACATGTCGAACGGGCAATTTACATGGTGAACTCCTTTCCGTTCACAAGATCAGCCAGGCTTAACCTGGCGTACCGGAGGCGCCGAGTTAGAAGGGAGAATTCCTGCCCGCCGCTCCGCGCTTGAGAGCCGCGAAGCGCAGGCGCGTCCGGAATGGGAAGGCCGTGAATGCGGCCGGCGCAGAGGGGGCCGAGACCGCCGAGTTTTCCCCTCTTTTCTCAGCGTCTCGGCGTCTCGGCGGTGACCATTCGTGCGCACTTGCTAGAATATAAAGACTTCACACCCATGCTGGACCAATCCATACAGGAACTGGAGGCCCGTTCCCTTGCGCGCATCGCGGCGGCACAATCGCCCGAGGAACTGGAAGCCGCGCGCGTGGAGGTCCTCGGCCGCAAGGGCGGCGCGCTGGCGCAGGTTTCCAAAGACATGGGGAAGCTGGCGCCCGAGGAGCGCGCGCGCATCGGCAAGCTGCTCAATGGGGCCAAACAGAAGATCGAAGAGGCGTTGGAGGCGAAGAAGCGGCAGTTCGACGAAGCCGAGTTGCGCGCGCGCCTCGACGCCGAATGGATCGACCTCACGCTGCCCGCCCCCGGACCGCGCCGCGGCCACCTGCATCCCATCACCCGCATCCAGCGCGAGCTCGAAGACCTCTTCGTGTCGCTCGGCTTTACGGTGCTCGACGGGCCCGAGGTGGAGACCGAGTACTACAATTTCGACGCCTTGAACATTCCGGCCGACCATCCCGCGCGCGACATGCAGGACACCTTCTGGCTGGACGGTGGAAACCTGCTGCGCACGCACACCTCGCCGGTGCAGGTGCGCGGCATGGAACGGCTGGGCCCGCCGCTGCGCATGATCGCCCCCGGCCGCGTCTTCCGCAACGAAAGCGTGGACGCTTCCCACGAGCACACGTTCTACCAGATCGAAGGCATGATGATCGACCGCGACGTCTCCGTGGCGCACCTGCTCTACTTCATGAAGACGCTGCTCACGGCGATCTTCCACCGCGAGGTAACGGTGCGGCTGCGTCCCGGCTATTTCCCCTTCGTCGAACCCGGTTTCGAGCTCGATATCCAGTGCCTCATCTGCGGCGGCGCGGGCTGCCCGGTGTGCAAGCAAAGCGGCTGGGTGGAGCTGTTGCCGTGCGGCCTGGTGAACCCGCATGTGCTGCGCATGAGCGGCATCGACCCCGGCGAGTGGAACGGCTTCGCCTTCGGCCTGGGCCTCACGCGCCTGGTGATGATGCGCTATGCGATCGACGATATCCGCCACCTGCAAGGGGGCGACCTGAGATTCCTGGAGCAGTTCGGTTGAACGAATGAAATTCTCCTACAACTGGATTCGCGAATTCGTGGAGGACCTGGCGTACGCCCCCGGTCCGCTGGAAAAGCTCATCACCATGAAGACCGCCGAGTGCGAGGCGATCGAGAGCACGGGCGCGCTGCTCGACCGCGCCTGCACCGCGCGCGTGGACTCGGTGGAGCCGGTCCCCAACAGCCATAATGTGAAGGCCGTGGTGGACGCCGGCCGCTACGGGCGAAAGACGGTGGTCTGCGGCGCGTCCAACTGCCGCGCGGGCCTCATCACCGCCTATGTCCCGGTGGGCAACAAGATCATCGACGGCGTCGAGAGCCAGGGCATGCTGGCCAGCGCCGCGGAACTGGGCATCAACCGCGATCACTCCGGCATCATTGAGCTCGACGGCCAGGTGGGCGCACCACTCCCCGGATGCGTTCCCGATTGCGTCATCGAGATCGACAACAAGTCCATCACCCACCGGCCCGACCTGTGGGGCCACTTCGGCATGGCGCGCGAGGTGGCCGCCATCCTGGGCCACAGGCTGAAGGATCCGGTGCGCGCGGACCTTCTGCCGGAAGGTCCCGCGGCTATCGGCATACAAATCGAAGAGCCAGTCCTGTGCCCCCGTTACAGCGCGCTGGTTTTCGAGAACGTCACCGTGCGGCCGTCACCCCTGTGGTTACAGTGCCGCCTGACGGCCATCGGCCTGAACCCCATCAACAACATCGTCGATATGACGAACTACGTCATGGCCGAGCTGGCGCAGCCCATGCATGCTTTCGATGCGGATCTTCTCAAGGGCGGTACGATTTTCATCCGCCGCGCCCGGCCCGGCGAACGGTTTCGCGCGCTTAACGAAGAAGAGTACACGCTCGACGGCGCCAACCTGGCGATCGCCGATGCCGCGGGCGCCATCGCGCTCGGCGGCGTGATCGGCGGACTCGATAGCGCCATCGGCGCGAATACCACGCGCGTGGTGCTGGAGAGCGCCAACTTCCAGGCGTCGTCCATCCGCAAAACTTCCACCGCCATCAAGCTGCGCACCGACGCCTCCATGCGCTTCGAGAAGGCGCAGGACCCGGCCAACACGGTCCGCGGCTTGGCGCGCGCCATCGAGCTTTTGCGCGAGCTCTCGCCGGGCATTCGCCTCGTGGGCGGCCTGGCCGATCGGAAGAAGGACGCTCCCGCGCCGCCCCCCATCGCGCTTCCGCTGGATTGGCTGGAGCGCAAGCTGGGCCGCGCGATCGCAGCCGCCGAAGTGCGCCAGATCCTGGAGCGCCTGGAGTTCGGCGTGGCCGAGCCGGAGCCGCGCGTCTTTTCGGTCTCCGTGCCCTCCTGGCGCGCCACCAAGGACATCGCCATCCAGGACGATCTGGTGGAAGAGGTGGGCCGCATGGTGGGCTACGATTCCATTACGCCCGAAGCACCGCTGGTGCCGTCCACCGTGCCGCCGGACAATCCGGAGCGCAAGTTCCAGCACGAGGTGCGCAATATCCTGGTGGACCAGGGCTTCACCGAAGTCTATAACTACTCTTTCATCAGCGAAGAATCGGCGCGCGTGTTCGGCTTCGATCCCGGCGCCCACGTGCGCGTCACCAACCCCATTGCCAGCGACCAGGCGCTGCTGCGCACGTCGCTCCTGCCCGGCATGTGGCGGAATATCGCCGAGAACGCCAAGCACCGGGAGAGCTTCCGTCTCTTCGAAATCGGCCTGGAGATTCACCCGCGCCCGCAGGGCCTGCCCGACGAAATCCCACACCTGGTGGCCGCTCTTTACGACCGCCAGGGCGATGGCGCGGCGGGCCTGTTCGAGCTCGAGCGCGCCGCCGAGTGCCTCATGCCCGGAGCGCAGGCGTGCCCCGCCGAGGCGCGGCCTTTCGAGCACCACGCGCGCTCCGCCGGGATCCTCTGGCGCGGCGAGCAGGTGGGCCGGCTGTTTGAGCTGCATCCGTCGCTGGTCGAAACCGGCCGGGCCGCGGTGCTGGACGTGGACCTCCGCGTGGTCTGGCCGCTGAGCCGGACAGAAACGAAGTACACGCCCATTCGCCGCTACCCGTCGAGCGCTTTCGATCTCTCGGTGGTCGCCGGGCTGCGCGAGCACGCCGGCAAGCTGGAAGCGAGCGTGCGCTCATTCGCCGGGCCGCTGGTGGAATCCATCCAGTTCGTGCGCCAGTATGTCGGCCCGCCGCTCGAAGAGAGCAAGAAGAGCGTGTCGTTCCGCGTCACGGTGGGATCGCCCGAGCGCACGCTGTCGTCGGAAGAGATCGGCGAGATCCGCGCCCGCATCATCGAAGGGATGCGCGCGCTCGGCTACGAACTGCGCGTGTGAGCGCTACGGTCGCGGCCGCGTCTTTCTGATGCGGAGCGCGCCGATCAACAGGGGCACGCCCAGGAGCAGCATGCTTCCCGGTTCGGGCGTGGCGAAAAGGGTAAAGGCCACATCCGTGGGGCCAAGCCCTGGGTGGGCAGTGATCAGTCCTTCGACGTTCACGCCTCCATCGGCGCTCAGCGATCGCGTATAGACCGAATGATCTCCGCCTGTACCATGTATCAGGAAAAAGCTAGGGCTCGTCGGCGGCCACGGCTGAGGGAGGTCGGGATTCGTTGCCTGGATCGAATACGGTGAGAACCAGTATTCTGTGCCGAGGGCGGCGACGAAGCCCGTCGGCAGCGTTGCTTCGAAGCGGTAGACGTTGACGGCGGGAATGCAACCCACATTTGGGTTGGCGCTTATACAAAGGGGCGGACCCGCGAATTCGCCGAGAATCGTCGCCGTGACCGCGGCAGCGGGCAGGGTCACATCGAATAGATTGGCGCCTAGTTGGCCCTGTGAGCTGGCGTAAAATCCTATGTCCCAGTTGATGGTGTTCGGGAGCGGGGGCTGATCTGGGCCGGCATAGAACCCGTACCATGCCACCGATGCGACGGTCCCGCCCGCATTGATCGTGAAGTTATCAAAAGTACGAATCAAACCGTTGACGGAGGGGCCGCCCCAAGCCGCGCCACCCCAACTCGGGAAGGGGAACGCGCCTATCCCGGGCTGGGACGGAGGCTGATAGATAGAAGGTTGGTCGTAGAGGACCACACCGGAAGCGGCGGCTGGAAGAGCACACACCAGGGATAACAGGACGGTACCGAATCGAGCGCGAAGATGCATTTCGCCTCCTTAATGAACATGTCGGCTGGTATAACTGCCAAGGCGATCTTACTGCTTCATTCCGGGCATATCAAGATAACTGGGTCCTAAATATCTAAAGATCAAGTACTAGTGGGTCTACCGCGTGCAGGCCCTCTATCGCCACGTTTCGACTTCCAGGCAGCGGCCGTCGGTGCGGATGGTGATGAGGCCGCGCTCGTCGGTGCGCAACAGCGCGGCGTGATGCTGTGCGAGGCGTTCGAGGATGTCGCGGTTCGGGTGGCCGTAGCTGTTCTCGAAACCCACTGAGATGACGGCGAAGAGCGGATGGACTGCGCTGAGAAACTCCTCCGTGCTGGAAGTCTTGCTGCCGTGGTGCGCGACTTTGAGCACATCGGCCGCCTGCACCTCGTCTTCCTCCAGCATGCGCCGCTCGATGGGGCGCTCCACGTCTCCCGAGAGCAGGAAGGCGCGGCGGCCGTAGGCGATGCGCAGCACCAGCGAGTCGTTGTTCTTGGGAGTATCGGAGGCGATGTAATCGGGCAGCGGCGCGAGCACATCGATATCGGCGCCGCCGAAAGCAAATCGCCGGTGGGCTTCCATGGGCACGATCTTCACGCCATTGCGTACGGCGCTTTCGCGCAGCGCTTGCCAGGCGGGGCTGTCGGGGGTAGCGCCGGTCCACAGCTCTTTGGGATGAAAATCCGCGACCAGCGCGGGAAGGCCGCCGATGTGGTCTTCGTGGGCGTGCGACAGCGCCACCACGTCCACGCCGCGAATCCCGCGGTCCCACAGGTAGGGGGCCACTACGTCTTCGCCGATATCGAGCTGCGACCGGGCGCGGCCGCCGAACGCGGGGATGCCGCCGCCATCCATGAGCATGCGCTTGCCATCGGGAAAAATCACCAGGATGCTGTCGCCCTGGCCGACGTCGATGGTGGTCATCTCCAGTTGGCCGGGATGGGTCTCCGCCGGAAACGGATGCCACAGCAGAAGCGCCAGACATATTCCCATGGCCGCGCCCGCGGCCGCTCGCCACCAGCCGCGGCGGGCAATGGCGGCGGCGATGAGAGCGGCGGAGAGCGCGATGGCGAGCCACAGGGGCGGCGTGGGGATGCGCCAGGCGGGCTCCAGGGCGGCGTGCCATCCCACAATCACCCGCGAGAGCCCCAGCAGCCAGCCGCCGATCTTCGCTATCCACGCCCAGCCCGTCACCACGGACACGAAGCCCACCGGCACTGCCAGCCCCATGAGGGGGACGGCGAAGGCGTTGGCGGAAAGGCCCGAAAGCCCGAGCCGATGGAAATAGACCACCATGGGAAGCGCCAGCCCGATCTGGATGATGGCGGAGATGACCGTCACTTCGTAAAAGAAGAACAGGATTCGGGCAGGCACGACGATGGCGAGCGTGGCAGCGCGCCGGGGCAGATGTGCGGCGCCGCGCAAGGTTTCCACCAGCAGGCGCATCTCCACGCGGAATTGCGCGGTGCGCGGCGCGAAAAACAGGTCGCGGCTGGTATCCCACAAGTCCGCCAGTCCGCGCGCCAGCGGGCCGGAGGTGGCGCGGATCAAGGGCGTCGCGAACAGGCCCAGAAAGGCCACGGCAAGGAATGTAAGCTGAAAGCTGGCTTCGAAAAGCTGGTCGGGGTCGAAGATCAGGAAGCCCAGCGCCACGGCCGCGAGCAGGTTGATAACCCGGCGCTCGCGAAAGAACCAACTGCACACCAGGAACAGGGTGAGGCCAGCAGCCGACCGCACGCACGGCGCTCCCCAGCCGGACATCACGGCATACAACCACGCCGCCGCCACCGTGAGCGCCATGGCCACGCTTTCCGGAACAAAGCAGAGGCGCAGAAAGAAGAGGAAGAAGGCGGCCAGGATCGCGACGTGAGTGCCGGAGATCACCAGCACATGGAACGTTCCGGTATTGCGGTACTGCTCGGTCCAGACCTTTTGAAGCTGGAAGGTCTGGCCCATCAGGATGGCTTGCATCATGCCCGTCTGGTAATCGCTCGCGCGGTACAGGCGCTCGGTGCGGCTGAGCACGGCGGCGCGCAGGTCCATGGCGAATTTCTGAAAGGGCGATCCGCAGCGGCCGGGGAGAATGCGCACCGTGCCGGCGGCGCCGGAGGCGGTCCAGTAGATGTCCTGCCGCGCCAGGTAATGGGCGTAATCGAAGGCGCCGGGATTACCGAAATTGCGCGGCTGGCGCACGCGCGCCTCGAGCTCGATATTCTGCCCGTAGCGCAGCGCCGGGAGGGTTTCGCCTTCCTTGGTATATAGGGTGACCTGCGCGCGGGCGTGCCGCTCGATCTCCAGCAGGAAGCGCTCGCGCTCGCCCGAGATGGCCGGCGGCTCCACCACGCAGCCGCCCAGGATGACGATTTCGCGGCCTTCCGCATCGAGCTCGGGCGGCGGGCCGGGAGCGTGCGCCAGCGCCGTCAAAGCCCCGGCGCAGAAAAGCCCGAGGCAGCAACACGCACCCGCAACCAAGCGCGAATTGCGGCTGAGGGCCACCACCCCGAGCAGCAGGAAGGCGGCGATGGCGATGAGCAGCTCGGACTGATGAAACGTTACGTAGCGGGAAACGAGGATCCCCGAGGCGATGGCAGCCAGGGGCCCGACCAGGGGGTCCTTCACGGGAAAGCCGATTGTAGCAGGGTGCGCGGCGGAGCGGCTCGGGTCCTACCCTTCAATCCGCCGCGGGCTCTTCAATCCGCTCCGCGCGGGGGGGCAGCAGATCTTCTTCGTAGACCTTGTACCAGCGGCGGCTCCACTTGGCGAGGATGAGGCCGTCGGGTTTCGCTTCACCGAAAGTCTCGATGATTTCATTAGGCGGAATGCTCTCCGACCGATCGGCGGTGGCGCGCTTCCAAGCGGGAACGCGCTTCTGTGCCGGTATGTATCGCGTCGATCTGAATTTCGCCATCTGAAGCGCTCCTACGCGGTCTTTGTCGGACTTATTGAGCCGGATAGGATTCCCCGATTCGCGGCCGTTCCCGAGCGTTGGCAGACACTCCTCGAGAGAAGCCAAGACGATACCGCTTTCGATTCTAGCTAGAACGCCGGGGGGCGCTGTCGAATTTAAGTAAAAATTGCGTAAACAGTGGGTGATGTTTGTAACAGATCGGAGGCCGTTTCCCGGCCCTCAGCGAAGAAGTACAATCGGCTGGTGGAGCAAGAGCCGAGGGCGCTGTCCGCCGCAAGCCGTGTAGGTCCCTATGAGATCGTAGCCCGCCTGGGCGCCGGCGGCATGGGCGAAGTGTATCGCGCGCGCGATACGCGCCTGGGGCGCGAGGTGGCGCTCAAGATCCTGCCCGCCGGGTTCGCCGACGATCCCGGCCGCCGCGCGCGCTTCGAGCAGGAGGCCCGCGCCGCGGCCGCGCTCAACCATCCCAACATTGTCGGCCTGTACGATATCGGAAACGAAGCCGGCGTCGCCTACATCGTCGTGGAACTGGTGGCCGGCGAGACGCTTGGCGCGCTCATCGAACGGGGGCCGGTGCCCACCCGCAAGCTGCTGGAGATCGCCGTGCAGATCGCCGACGGCATGGCCGCGGCGCACGCCGCGCACATCACCCACCGCGACCTGAAGCCACCCAACATCATGATCGCGGGCGACGGCCGCGTGAAGATCCTGGATTTTGGTCTCGCGCGGCAATCCCCGCCGGCGGGCGCCCATCCCGACGAAACCATGACCGTGGCCCAGACCGAGCCCGGCATGGTCATGGGCACGATCAACTACATGAGCCCGGAACAGGTCCGCGCGCAGACGGTGGACTACCGCTCGGACCAATTCTCCTTCGGCCTGATCCTCTACGAGATGGCCACCGGGAGAAAGGCGTTCGATAAGCCGGAGGCGGTGCAGACCATGTCGGCCATCCTGACCGAGGAGGCGACGCCGATCGAGCGCGCCATCCCGGGGCCGCTGCGCTGGGCCATCGACCGTTGTCTGGCGAAGGACCCGGCGGACCGCTACGAATCCTCGCGCGACCTGTTCCGGGAATTGCGCAGCCTGCGCGACCACCTTTCCGAGGGCTCCACCACGCCGGTCGCGGCGATTGCGCCGCCGCCGCCGAGCCGGCGCTTACCCTGGCGGCTGGCGGCCGCCTTCACGGCGGGCCTGCTGCTGCCGCTGGCCGCGCTGCTCGTCTGGCCCGTCCGAGCGCTGCCGGACCCGTCGGCGTACCGCTTCACGCCCTTCTCGTTCGAGCCCGGGGGCCAGAGAAACGCGGTCTGGTCGCCCGACGGTAAGGCCGTTGCCTATGCGGCGCGGGGCGGCTCCGGGCCGTTCCAGGTTCTCATTCGCTATCTGGATTCGCCTTACGGGAGGGTGGTCACGCACGGTGCCGGGAATGTCTACCCCCTGGCTTTCAGTCCCGACGGCAAACGGATCCTGTTCGAGGGCGACCGGCCGCCGGACGGCATCCGCTCCATTGCCACCGTGGGTGGCGAAGCAGTGCCATTCATGCCGCTGCCGGACGGCGCGCGGGCCATTGCCATCTCGCCGGACAATCGGGCGGGGGCCCTGCTCAAGTCAGGCGACGACGGTCGCTACGGCGTCTGGATCGCCTCTCCGCCCGCGGCCGCTCTGAAGCGGTATACTCCCGAACCTTTCGCCACGCGCGAGGTCTACAACGAGCCGCGGATGAGATTCTCCCCCGACGGCAAGCGCCTGCTGCTCTTTTTGAACAGCGAGCGGCACCGCGAAGAGGCCTGGGCGCTCCCCTATCCGCCCGATCCGGCGCATCCGCCAGTCCCGCTGTTTGCGGGCCTGGAAAGCTACAACGGCACGCCGGATTTCACCTGGATGCCCGACAGCCGGCACATCGTCCAGTCCATTGCCCCAATTCCCGGTGCCCTTTCGCAACTGTGGATGGCGGATACAGCCTCCGGAGAACGCTACGCCCTCACCAGTGGGACCACCTCGCGATCTTACCCGGCCGTCTCGCCGGACGGCAACCGGATCGTGTTCACCGAAGGCACGGGGAACTTCGACCTCGTGTCGGTCGATTTGAGCAATGCCGCGGCGCACCGGCTCATTTCGACCGAGCGCGACGAGGCCATGGCGGCCTGGGCCGCCCGGCAGCCGGTGCTGGTCTTCGTAACCAACCGCAATGGCCCGCTGGAGATCTGGCTGCACCGCGAGGGCACGGTCGATCGTCCGCTGGTTACCGCGCGGGACTTTCCGGCGGGAACCACCCAGTGGTTCATGGGGCCGGCACTATCCCCCGAAGCCGACCGCGTGATCTATACGCGCATCGAAAACGGCGGCGGGGACCATCTTTGGATCTCTTCGGTGGCCGGCGGCGCGCCCGTTCCGCTCACCGCCGATGCCACGTCCGCCGAATTTCCCGGCTCCTGGTCCGCCGACGGGAATTGGTTCGTTTACGTCGTACTCAAGGATGGCAAGATGCACTTGATGAAAGTTGAGACCAGCGGGCAGGCGACTCCCACGGTGATCCAGGCGAACTCCGACGGCAGCGACGCGGTGCCCTCCTGGTCGCCCGCGGGCGATTGGATCCTGTACGGCGACAAGCTCTTTTCGCCCGACGGAAAAACCAGCCGCGCGCTCGGCGACCACCATGCGGACGGCTACACCTTCTCCCAGGACGGGAAACTGCTGTACGGCACGCGAAGCGAAGGCGAGCGCGAGCTGCTCTTCTCCCTGGACATCGCCACCGGGAAAGAGAAAGCGATCGGCGATGTCGGGAAAGAGTTCCGCCCCTCCGATATGCTCAGCCCGGCGCGGCGCTTCAGCCTGGCCCCGGACGGGAAGAGCATGGTCTACGGCGTCGCGGTGAGCAAGAGCAGCCTCTGGCTTTTCGAAGGCTTCGCCGCCAAGACGGGACTGCTGGCGCGCCTGGGCCTGCGGTGACCGAGGGTAGTGTCTGAAATCTGCGTTGAGTGGGCTTTTTATGCAGGCCAATTCGCGATTGAAGCTTTGCAGTTCTCCGCTTGGCACCGCACCGGCCTATTGATCTGGGAGTATCTTGGTGCTCTCAGATTGGCTTGATATCCTGAATCTCCTGATCTCTCCATTCGCCGGACCTATTCCAAATCATGTCAATCTGACGTGGAACGGTTTTGATCTTGATGCGGATTATCCTCATCGGGCCGTTGTTCCAACGTAAGCGGTATAATGCTCAACCGGAGTCCCAAGGCCTGCAAGACTGCTCCCAGGCTACTGAGCCTGGGATTACCGGTTTCAGAGAGCATCCGGTAAAGATTCTCCCGGTTCACGTTGGCAATCTCGGCGAGTTTCCCCAGCCCTTCGCGCGCTTCGGCCACATCTCGAAGAGCGAGAAGAAAGCCCTGATCCGACTCTTCGATCATCACCTTCAGGTACTCGGCTGCGTAGATCGGATCTTGCAGCCGTTTATGAAGTCCTTCCTGGTATGATTTGGAGCGGCGTTTCATTGGCCCCTCGTTTTGTACTCTTTCCAGTACCGTTTTGCCTTAGTGATATCTGCCTCTTGCGTACCTTTTCTTCCGCCGCAGAGAATCAAGACATTGGCCCCGTCATCTGCACAGTAAACTCGATATCCCGGACCCACGTCAATTTTCAACTCGATGAGTCCATCACCAACATCGGTGTACTCCCCCACCAGACCACGGCGCAATTTGTTGATTCGTTTTTCGATCTGTACTCGACCAAATAGATCGCGGAGTCCGTCCATCCAGTCGTCGAATGGCGAATCTTCGCCACGAGCGAGGTATACGGAAACTGATCTGGGCGTGGCTTCCACGGGAATCCATAGCCGGCTACCCGCTGTAGCTTATGCGCAACATCAAGCTTACCATGGCGAGCCGGGCGATTCAATGCCGTTTTTGCGGTGGGGATGTGCAAATCTTCGCGGGGTCGGGTTTCCCCACGACTGGGATCTTCTCCGTGTGCATCAAGTAACGCACACTTCTGGAACTACCTGACCAAGCAAACCCCACCCGCTCCGCGCTAAAATCACACATATCGCCAGTACCGTGCCAAACGGACTCGTTGCGACCCGTTTCCCATGACGACACCCACCAGCACCCGCGCCCAGGAATTCCGCGATCAGTTGTCCCGCCGCGTGATCGTGGCCGATGGCGCCATGGGCACCATGCTCTATGCGCGCGGTGTGTTCATCAACCGCTGCTTCGACGAGCTCAACGTTTCGCAGCCGGACCTGGTGCGCCAGATCCACCAGGATTACGTCAAGGCCGGCGCCGAGATCCTGGAGACCAATACCTTCGGCGCCAACCGCGCGCGTCTCTCGGCTTTCGGAATCGCCGAGAAGTTGAAGGCCATCAACCTGGCGGGCGTGCGCCTGGCCCGCGAGGCCGCAGCGGATGACGTCTACGTGGCCGGCGCGGTGGGACCGCTCGGGGTGCGCATCGAACCGCTCGGCCCGACCTCGTTCGCCGAGGCCCGCGCCATCTTCCGCGAGCAGATCGACGCGCTCCTCGAAGCGGGCGTCGACCTGCTGATCCTGGAGACATTCGGCAACCTCGATGAGCTGCGCGAAGCCGTGACTGCGGCGCGCGAGGCGGCGGGCGACTCGCTGGCCGTGATCGCCCAGGTGACCATCGACGATTTCGGACACCTGCCCGGCGGCACCGATCCCGAGACCTACACCCGCGAGATGGATTCCTGGCCGGTGGACGTGATCGGCCTGAACTGCTCGGTGGGCCCCAAGGCCACGCTCGACACCCTCGAGCTGATGATGCAGTTCTCTTCCAAGCCCATGAGCGCCATGCCCAACGCCGGGCTGCCGGCGCGCGTGGAAGGGCGCAACATTTATCTCTGCTCGCCGGAATACATGGCGCAGTACGCACGCCGCCTGCTGTGGGCCGGCGTGAAGGTGATCGGCGGATGCTGCGGCACCACGCCCGAGCACATCAAGCTGATCCGCTCGGAAACGCGCTCCCTGCAGCCGCTGCAAAAGAAGCTGGCCGTCACCGTGGAGGAGCCGCACGTCAAGGTGCACGCGCTCACCCCGGTCCCCATGGCGCAGAAATCCAAACTGGGCGCCAAGCTGGCGGAGGGCAAATTCGTGGCGTTCGTGGAGATCTTGCCGCCGCGCGGCATCGACGCGTCGCAGGAAATCGCCGGCGCCCGGCGCGCGGCGGAACACGGCATCGACTGCATCAACGTGCCCGATGGTCCCCGCGCCAGCGCGCGCATGAGCGCGCTGGTCACCTGCCAGCTCATCCAGCAGCAGGCCGGGATCGAAGCCGTGAACCACTTCTGCTGCCGCGACCGCAACATCCTGGGGATCCAGTCGGAGCTGCTGGGCACGCACACGGTGGGGGTGCGCAACCTCATCTGCATTACCGGCGATCCGCCGCGCATGGGGCTCTATCCCGACGCCACCGCGGTGTTCGACGTGGACGCCATCGGCCTGGTCAACATCGTGAACAATCTCAACCACGGGCTCGATATCGGCGGCAACCCCATGGGCTCGCAGACGGCGCTGCTCATCGGCGTGGGCGCCAACCCCGGCGCGGTGAACATGGACGAAGAGATCCGCCGCTTCGACTGGAAAGTGGAAGCCGGCGCCGAATACGTGGTCACGCAGCCGGTCTTCGACCTGGACCTCATGGAGGCTTTTCTCAAACGCATCGGGCACGTGAAGATCCCGGTGATCTGCGGCATCTGGCCGCTCACCAGCTATCGCAATGCCGAGTTCATGGTCAATGAGCTGCGCGTGCCCGTGCCCGACCATTACATGGAGCGCATGCGCCGCGTCGACAGCGCCGAAAAGGCCCGCGAGGAAGGCGTCGCCATCGCGCGCGAGATGGTGGTGCGCGTGCGCGCGATGGTGCAGGGCGTACAATTAAGTGCCCCGTTCGGGCGATACCAGATGGCGCTCGATGTGGCCGATGCCATCGGTCCCCGCTGAGAAACGAGATCGCAGCTATGGCTACCGACCTGGTGGAGATCAACCCGGAGGAACCGCAGCCGGAAGTCCTGGAGCGCGCCGCGGCAGCCGTGCGGCGCGGCAAAGTGGTGGCCATCCCCACCGATGCGCTGTACACGCTGGTGGCCGATCCGTTCAACCTGCGCGCGGTCACGCAGGTGTTCAAGGCCAAGGGCCGCGAGCCGCACCGGTCGCTGCCCATCCTGGTGGGCGACATCATGATGGCCGAGGAGTTGGCCGGCGAGCTCAACAACCGCTTCTACATTCTGGCGCGCCGCTTCTGGCCGGGGCCGCTCACCATCATCGTTCCCGCTTCCGCCAAGATGCCGCTCAAGGTCACGGGCAACACCGGGCGCATGGCGCTGCGCCAGTCGCGCTCGCTGGTCGCCAACCAGCTCATCGCCATGCTGAACCAGCCGCTGATTTCCACCAGCGCCAACATATCCAGCCATCCGACCTGCCGTAGCGGCATTGAAGTTTTCGGCATGATGGACGGCCGCGTGGACCTGGTGGTCGACGGCGGCGCGTGCGCCGGCCCGGGTGCGACGACGGTGGATATCACCGAGCCGTACTGGCGGCTGATCAAGACCGGCGCCATCGAGGAAAAAGAGATCGGGGAGTGTTTGCAGCCGAGTTGAAGGGGGCGGGCAATCAGCGAATCACTGCAGATGCCTGGCGGCGTCGCTTCCGTGGCGAAGCAAACGCTTCGCCGAGCATGGCATGCTTGTCCCTGGCAATATCGGCCGGGTCAAGCGTGATCTGTGGGCGTGACATCGCCCCCCATCAGAACCGCGTCACTTCCGTGAAGTTGAAATCCCGCACCTTCATGGCGGGCACCACCATGTCGAAGGCTTCTTCGCCCGAGGCGCGCACCGCGGGCGAGAGCGCTTCCACGTTCGACAGCATCTCCATCAGGCCCTGGTTGAAGCGGAAATTGCGAACTCCGGCGGTCACCGCTCCGCCTTCCACCAGGAACGTGCCGTCGCGCGTCATGCCGGTGAAGATCTTCTGGTAAGGGTCCACTTCGCGGATGTACCAGAGGCGCGTCACCAGGATGCCGCGCTCAGTGGACGCGATCATCTGGTCCACGGAGGAGTTGCCGCCCGCGATCACGATGTTGGCGGGCGCCTCGCCGTATTCGTTGGGCAAGGGGTAGCCGTGGCCGGTGGGCGCCGCGCCGGCCAGCGCAGCGGCCTGGCGGCAGTAGGCGATGTCGCGCACCACGCCGCCATCGACCAGCGTGAGGCGTTGGCGGGGCACGCCTTCGCCATCGAAGGGCGCGCCCGATTGCAGCGGGTGACGGACATCGTCGTGGATGGTGATGTTGCCGCCGAAAAGCTGCTTGCCGATGCGGTCGTTGAGGAAGCTGCGGCCGTCGCGGATGGCGGTGGCGCTGAAGTCGCCAAACATCTGGCCGGCGAGATCGAGCACGGCGGCGGGCTCCAGGATCGCGGTGTAGCGGCCGGGCGGCAGTTCGCGCGGCGTGTGCGACATTTCGGCCTTGCGCGCCGCCGCCTGCGCCAGTGCGAGCGGGTTCAGATCGCCGTGATGGCACGCGCTGGCCTTGGCCCATCCGGAGCTGTCGGCGGCCATGGCGGTGATGGAGAAGCGCGCCATGGTTTCGGAATAGGAGGCGGACACGCCGCGCGAATTCAGGATGCTGAAGGTAGACAGGCCGGTGGAGTAGATGCCGGCTGCCACCTGGCCCGCGGCTTCCACGGCGTGAATGGCCTGGGCCACGGCGCGGGCGCGGTCGCCGGGCGTGGCGTGAGCGGTCGCCTCCCAGACGCGGTCGCACTGCTGGTACGGCGCCGGTTCGGCGAGCGGCAGCAGGTCGGCATCGGGCTCGGCCAGCCGGGTGATGGCGATGGCTTGCTCCACCACGCCGCGGATGGCGTCGCGGTCCAGGCGGTTGGTGGTAGCGCGGGCGGTGCGCCCCTCGCTGGCGGCGCGCACGGAAAGCTGGCGGGTGTGCTCGGCGACGTTCTGATGAATGGCGTTATTGGAGAAGCGCGTGAGCGCGTGGTCGCCGCCGGCCACGATGGCTTCGACTTCGCTCACGCCCAGCGCTCGCGCGGCCGCCAATACCTGCTCGAATATGTCCGCCGCGCCGGAGACTTCAGCCGCCATAGGCGCTCCCCACTTTTATTTTGTGGAACCGCGCGGGGCTGGCGCCGTGGCCCGTGCCCATCACCTGTTCGGGTTGGCCCTTGCCGCAGTTGGGTACGCCCCACAGGGTCCAATGTTCCGGCCCGGCGATGGCCGCGCAGGCGTTCCAGAATTCGGTCGAGATGCCGCTGTAGCTGGGGTTTTTCAGCATGCGGATGCGCTTGCCGCCACGCATCTCCCAGGCGATTTCGCAGCCGAACTGGAAGTTGTAGCGCTTGTCGTCGATGGACCAGCTCCGGTTGGTCTCCATGTAGATGGCGTGGTCGGCGCCGAAAACTTCGTCGCGCGACTGCGCGCCGGGTTCCAGGCTCACGTTGGTCATGCGGATCAGCGGCAGCCGTCCCCAGCCGTCGGCACGCATGCAGCCGTTGGAGCGCGCCTCGCCCACCGCGGCGGCGGTCTCGCGCGATGTCATGTAGCCCACGAACCGGCCGTCGCGAATGATATCGGTGCGCTGCGCGGGCACGCCTTCGTCGTCAAAGGCAAAAGTGCCCAGGCCCGGGCCGTGCGCCGGGCGCGCGTCGCACACCACGTTGACTTGCGGGGAGCCGTAGGTCAGCCGGCCGAGCTGGTCCAGCGTGAGGAAACTCATGCCCGCGTAATTGGCTTCGCTGCCCAGCACGCGGTCGAGCTCGATGGGGTGGCCGATGGATTCGTGAATCTGCAAGGCGAGCTGCGAGCTGTCCAGGACCAAATCGAACTCGCCGGCGGGGCACTGATCGGCGGAGTGCAGCGCCACGGCTTCCTCGGCGATGCGCGGCGCATGATCCAGAAGCCGCAGTTCCTCCACCAGCTCGTATCCCTTCAACTGGAATTGCCCGCCGAAGGAGTTTGGATAGGAGCGCTTCTGGATCTCGCCATCGCGGTAGCAGTGGGCCGAGAAGCCGGCGCCGCTCACCGTGCGCGTCTGATCGATCAGGCTGCCCAGGGTGGAGGCGAACACCTGCCGGCGGCGCTCGAAGTGCATGGAGGCTTCCGCCAGGCTGACGCCCGCACAGTGGCGCAGCTCCTGGTCCACGGCCAGCAGCACGCCCAGGTTCTGGTCCACGGGAATGGAGAAGGGGTCGATGGCGCAGGCCGACACCCAGGTGTCCTGGTAGGGCGATTCGGGGACGAGCGCGATATCGTCTTTCTTGGCGGCCGTGCCGGCGCGGGCGATTTCGAGCGCCAGGGCGGCGGCCGAGTCGATGCCCGCGCGTGTGAGATCGTCGGTGGCCGCGAAGCCCCAGCAGCCGAAGGCCAGCACGCGAATCCCGAGGCCCACCGATTCCGAGCTGGAGACGTGCCCCGCCTTGCCGTTCTTGGTGGAGATGTCGCGCTCCCGGGTCTCGATCGCGCGCACGTCGGCGTAGGTGACGCCGCGCCGCGCCACGGCGTCGAGCGCGTCCAGAGCGAGGTCCTTCATCGCGGCGTGATCAGCCCGCCGAGCTTGTCCTGCTCGCCCGCTGCCGTTCGCGGAAAACGCGTGGAATAGGCTTCGGGATACTTCAGCCCGGAGCCCGTGTTGTAGAGCACGATGCGGTCGGTGCGCTTCAGGAAGCCGGAGGCCAGCAGCTTTTCGAGAGCGGCTACGCAGGCGGCCCCTTCCGGAGCGGCGTAGATGCCCTCGTCGCTGGCCAGGTGCACACCCCAGTCGAGCATGTCGTCGTCGCTCACCGCGATGGCCGTGCCGCCGCTCTCGCGCACCGCCTGGAGCACCAGGAAATCGCCTAAGGGCTTGGGCACGCGCAGCCCCGCCGCCAGGGTGTGGGAGTTTTCGTAAAAGCGGCTGCGCGGCTCGTTCTCTTCGAAGGCGCGCACCACCGGCTGGCAGCCCTCGGCCTGCACGGCGATCATTTTGGGGCGGCGCGAGCCGATCCACCCCAGCTTCTCCATCTCGTCGAACGCCTTCCACATGCCGATCATGCCCACGCCGCCGCCGGTGGGGTAGAAAATGGCGTCGGGCAACTCCCACGCCATCTGCTCGGCCACTTCGTAGCCCATGGTCTTCTTGCCTTCGATGCGGTAGGGTTCCTTGAGCGTGCTGACGTCGAACCAGCCCTCGGCCGGCCCGCGCTCGGCCACCATGCGGCCGCAATCGCTGATCAGGCCGTCCACCAGGGTGACGTGCGCGCCGTACGCTTTGCACTCCAGGTAATTGGCCTGCGGGACGTCGCGCGGCATGAAGATGTGGGCTTCGATGCCCGCCGCCGCGGCATAGGCCGCCATGGCGCTGGCCGCGTTCCCGGCCGAGGGGATGGCCACCTTCTTCACGCCCAGCTCCGCGCACATGGAAACCGCGCAGGAAAGCCCGCGCGCCTTAAACGAGCCGGTGGGATTCAAGCCTTCGTCTTTGACCCACAGGGCATCGGCGCCCATGCGCTCCCCCAGGCGCCTGGTGCGCACCAGTGGCGTCCAGCCCTCCCCCAGGGTGACGATGAATTCGTCGCCCGGCGGCAGCAGCGGCGCATACCGCCACATGCTCGAAGGGCCGTTGGGCACGTCCCTTCTCCGCCACCGCTGCCGGACCTTGTCCAGGTCGTACCGTACCAGCAGCGGCCCCCCGCAGGCACACAGGTTCGCCACTTGACCGGCCTCCAGCCTCTGGGCACACAGGCTGCATTCCAAAAGCGTCGCTTTTGCCATTCAGTAGAAAGTCTAACATTGGGCGGACGGCGGGCGGTGCAGACCGCGCCCGTATGTCACGGCGCCGACGCGAATTTCAGGAATAGTACTGGCGCAACGCCAAAAAAGGCACATCGCGCGTGTAGTACGTTCCGGTTACCTGTAGTTCTATCAATGGCGGCAGGGCCGTGATTAGATATGGGTATGAATGCCGCCGAGATTATCGTATTTGTGCCGATAGTTCTGACGGCCCTGTACGCGACCGCTCAAATGTGGCGGCGCAAGCGGGCTCTCGATGCACGCGCACGACACATGATGGAGACCCTCCGGGTCACGCTCCGGACGCATAGCTGAGCACTGGGGCACCGTTCAGGAACGCGGCGCGATCTGTTCCAGCTCCGTTTCGAGCAAGGCCACGTGCTCGTCCTCTTCCGCGGCCAACTCCCCGCACAGATCCTTTTCCAGGCCCGCCGGAAGCTCGCCCGCCAGCTTGCGGAAATGGTCCCGCGTGCGGCGCTCCATTTCGAGCGCGACTTGATACAAGTCGGCGATTCCGGAATCCGCCGTGACGTGGATGTCGCGGAACAGCCAGTTGGAGAGCAGGTTCTGCTCGTCGGCGGAGAGATCCACCACCTCGCGATCCAGATGGGCGTGGTACTTCTCTTCGAGCTCGTGCAGATGGTCCAGCTCGGCTTCGTACAGGCGCTCCAGTACCGCGCGTTGATCGGGCGTCTTGGCCTGATCGCGCGCCAGCTTATAAAAATGGAAGGAATTCAGTTCGAACTGCACGGCATCCCGGATGGCGCGGAAGCGCATGGTGTCGCCCAGCTCGCGGCCGGGAATCACCTCCAGCTCGCCGCCGCACATAAAACATTTTCCATAGGGAATGGCGAAGCCGCTGGTGAGCTTGAAGCAGCTCTTGCACCGCCACGTATAGCGGACTTGCGCGCAGCAGATCTCGTCTTCTTCCAGAACCCTGCGGCACTTCGGACATGAGGATGGCATAAGTTAAACGCTCCCTGCAGGTACCAGATCGCGCGGCTGATCGGGCGTAAGAATTCCCATATACTCCAGCATGCCGCGCGCCGCCCGCTTGCCCGCGCCCATGGCGAGGATCACCGTAGCCGCCCCGGTCACAATATCTCCCCCGGCGAACAGCCCGGGCGTGGAGGTCATCCCCGTGCTCTCATCGATGGTGATGTAACCCCATTTGTTGGTGGCGAGGCCCGGCGTGGTCTGCGCGATGATCGGGTTGGCCGTAGTTCCCAAGGCATAGATCACGGTATCGACGTCGATCAGGAACTCCGATCCGGCGACCGGCACCGGACGGCGCCGTCCGGAAGCATCCGGCTCGCCCAGCTCCATCTTCTGGCAGCGCATGCCCGTGACCCAGCCCGTGGAATCGCCCACGATTTCGACCGGCGCGGTCAGCCACATGAACGCGACGCCCTCTTCGATGGCGTGCTCCAGCTCTTCGATACGGGCCGGCGACTCGCGCCGCGAACGGCGGTACACGATGGTCACCGACTCCGCGCCCATGCGCAGCGACACGCGCGCCGCATCCATGGCGGTATTGCCCGCGCCCACCACCGCCACGCGTTTGCCCATGCCCACCGGGGTGTCGTAGATCGGCTGGCGGTAGCCGCGCATCAGGTTCACGCGCGTCAGAAACTCGTTGGCCGAAAACACGCCGTTGAAGGCTTCGCCCGGAATCTCCGCGAATTTAGGCGACCCCGCGCCCGTTCCCACGAACGCCGTGTCGTACCCCATGCCGTCCAGAAGCTGCGGGATGGTGAACAGCTTGCCGATGATGGTATCGAGCCGGATCTCGACGCCCATCTTCTTAAGGTTGTCGATTTCCGAATCGATGATCATGTCCGGCAGGCGGAACTCCGGGATGCCGTACTTCAGCACCCCGCCCGCCACGTGCAGCGCCTCGAATATGGTCACCGCGACGCCGTTGCGCGCCAGTTCTCCGGCGCAGGCCAGGCCCGCGGGGCCGGAGCCGATGATGGCCGCCCGCTTTTTCGGCGCGCCGTTGGTCTCGGGGAACTCGTCCCAGCCGCGCCCCAGGGCGGCATCGGCCACGAACCGCTCCAGGCGCCCGATGGCCACCGGCTTGAACTTCACGCCCACGATGCACGTCGCTTCGCATTGCGACTCCTGCGGGCAGACGCGCCCGCACACCGCCGGCAGCGCATTGGTGCTCTTCAGGATCTGGTAGCTCCGCCTTATATCCTTCTGCTGAATCGCGGCGATGAAGCCGGGAATGTCGATGCCCACCGGGCAGCCCGGAATGCAGCGCGGCTTCTTGCAGCGCAGGCAGCGCTCCGCTTCGTGCAGCGCGCCCTCCAGGTCCAGACCGAGCGCCACTTCGCTGAAGTTGTGGCGGCGCACCTCGGCGGGCTGGTGCGGCATGGGCGCGCGCTCGGGCGGGATGCTCTTGATGTTCTTGGGCACGCTCGGCCCGGGTGCGGCCGCCACCGGCTCGGGCAGTTCGCAGAAGGTGCGCGGCTTGCCATTCGGCTCCGGCGCCGCCGGCATGCTGGCCAGCTTCGCCGATTCGGAGCGGAAGCGCTCCATGGCGGCCTTCTCCTCGCGCTCGAAGCGTTTCTGGCGCAGCGACAGCTCGTCGAAGCTCACCAGGTGGCCGTCGAAATCCGCCCCGTCCACGCAGGCGAACTTCATCTTCCCGCCCACCGTGACGCGGCAGGAGCCGCACATGCCCGTGCCGTCCACCATGATGGAATTCAGGCTCACGATGGTGGGAATGCCGAAGGGGCGGGTGGTCTCCGAGCAGGCCTTCATCATGGGAATGGGGCCGATGGCCACCACCTCGCGGATGTTGGGCTCGCGCGCCAGCACGTCGGCCAGCGCGTGGGTGACGAAGCCCTTGCGGCCGTAGCTGCCGTCGTCGGTGGTGACGATCAGCTCGTCGCTCACCGCGCGGAACTGCTCTTCCCAGAACACCAGGTCGCGCGTGCGGAAGCCGACAATGGACACCGTGCGGTTGCCCATGTTCTTGTACTCGCGCAACTGCGGATAGATGGGCGCCACGCCGAGGCCGCCGCCCACCAGCACCACGGTGCCATCCAGCTTGCGTATGTGGCTGGGCAGCCCCAGTGGCCCGATGAAATCGAGGATGGCGTCGCCCTCCTTGAGCAACATCATTTCGTGGGTAGTCTTGCCCACCGCCTGGACCACCACGGTCACGGTGCCCCGGCTCACGTCAAAATCGGCCACGGTCAGCGGGATCCGCTCCCCATGCTCGTCGATGCGCGCCATGACGAAGTGTCCGGGACGCGCCGCCCGCGCCACATCCGGCGCTTCGACGTCCCACAGGAAGGTCACTGGACCGAATTGTTTCCTACGACTGATGAAAAACACCACACCCCCTGGAAGGAATATAGTAGCAGATTTTGGGAGCAATAGACCTGGAAAGCAAGAATTGGGGCGGGTGCCCTTGGGATGACACCTCCCACAGGAGGTGCATCCTCGGACGCGGCCAGTAACCGCCGGCTATGCGCTCTCAGCCGATGTCCAAAACCTCACTCCACCAAGAAGCCGTGCCCATCCCAATTGATAAGTGTTAAGCTACAGGTTACGGCCACCCGTGAAAATACGGAACTTCGCCCACAAGGGCTTGAACAGACTCTATTCGGAAGGCAGCGTGAAGGGCGTGCCGCCCGATACGGTGAATAAGCTCCGAAAGATACTGGCATACCTCGATGACGTTGAGAGTCCGGAGGAATTGCGTGCGCTTGGGTCCTAGATCATCGTTCTCTAAATACCGATACATTTAACTCGATTTATGTTTTAATGGGTCATGCCCTTCCCGAGGAAGCGCAGTCCCCTCCAATTCAGCGAGCAGGATATGCTCAAGCTGGAGTCCATCCGCAAGTCTCGAACTGAGGAGAAACGGCGCACCCTTCGGGCAGCGTTTCTCTTGGATTCGCGATCCGGCCAGAGTGATGAAGCCATT
>JAIQEX010000115.1 GCA_020073615.1 Terriglobia bacterium | reverse complement strand
GGGAGGAGGCGTAGGCGCCGGCGGGGGCCGCGGGGGCGGCGCCACCGGTGGAGGCTTCGGCTCCCCGGGCGGCGGCAGGGGCGGGGCGACCGGCGGCGGCACGGGCGCAGGCAACGCCGGCCGCGGCGGCGGTGGCGGTGGCGGCGGTGTGCCCACCACGGTGCCGGGCCAACCTTTCCGCAACAACCCGTTCGGTCAGCCGCGCAGCATTGTTCCCACATTTCCGCCCAGCGCCACCACCAACCAGGAAGTGCTCTACGTCCTGGCCGACGGCACCGGCGGGTTTCTCATCCACGATACCAACGACCTGCTGGGCGGCCTGGAGAAGATCGCCCGCGAGCAGGATGAATACTATTTCCTCGGTTACTATCCCATCGAGTCGGCGGAAGGAAGCTGCCACACCATCAAGGTCAAAGTGGACCGCGGCGGGACCAACACGCGCGGACGTACGGGATACTGCAACGTCCACTCGGCGGATGTGCTGGCGGGCAAGCCGGCCGAGCAGCAACTGGAGAACCGTGCGGCGGGCACAGCGGCGGGCAACCTCACGGCCCTGATGGCGCTTCCGTTCTTCTACCAGTCGGCCAACGTGGCGCGGGTCAACGTGGCCCTGGAGATTCCGGCGGAGACGTTCAAGTTCGAAAAGGTGAAGGGCAAGATGCACGCCGAGGTCAACATTCTCGGCATCGCTTACAAGCCCGATAACAGCGTGGGGGGCAAGTTCAGCGACACCGTGAAGCTGGACCTGGAGGACAAGAAACAGGTCGAGGCATTCGGCAAGAAGCCCATGCACTACGAG
The DNA here is from genome assembly GCA_020073615.1 of Terriglobia bacterium. GTDB lineage: Bacteria > Acidobacteriota > Terriglobia > Bryobacterales > Bryobacteraceae > JADGNR01. Next base: position 21,862 of record JAIQEX010000115.1, on the reverse strand, counting down.
AACCAGTTCAGCCTGGCCGCCGGCAAGTACAATCTCAAGGTAGTATTCAGCTCGGGGGGAGAGAGCTTCGGCAAGGCCGAGCAGCCGCTGGCCATCGACCCCTACGACGGCAAGCAGTTCGGCCTGAGCGGCGTGGCGCTCAGCAGCGAGCTCCACCGGACCTCGGAAAGCGACGCCGGTATGGACGCGATTCTGCTCGAAGACAAAGTGCCGCTCGTCTCGCGCGGTTTTCAGTTCATTCCTTCGGGCGCGAACCGGTTCAAAGCTACCGACATGGCGGCGCTTTACGCGGAGGTCTACGAGCCGCTGCTGCTCGCCGAGAAACCGGCCGAGGTCGCCTTTACGCTGCGTGTGGTGGACAAGACCGGAGCGGAGAAGGTGAACTCGGGCATGATCAACGCCGCCGATTATATTCGCAAAGGCAGCCCCATGATACCGCTGGGAATCAAGCTGCCCGTGGCGGGGCTCGCTCCGGGCGCTTATCGGGCGGAATTGGCGGTGGTGGATACGGCCGGCAGGTCCGCGGCGCGGGCCGTGGATTTCGAGATTAATTAGTCCGGGCGGACGGCCCATGGAGAGTTCGCTCGACGCAACCCGGCTCGGGGCGGGGCTTCCGGAACGCATCGCCGGGCGCATTCAATTGTTGCTGGCTTCGGTTCCGGACCCCGAGACGGCCGCGCGTTATCTGGAGCGGCTCCGCCAGGACTCGCCGGCAGTCTTCGAGCGGATTGCCAGTTCGCCGGCCGCGTTGCGCTCGGCGGTGACCCTTTTCTCATATAGCCGGTTTCTCTCCGAGGCGGTGCTGAAAAACCCGGAACGTATCTTACAGGTGGCGAATTCGGGCAGCTTCTACCGCGTGCTCACGGTGGAGGAATATCGGGAGCGGCTCGTCGATTTCCCGCCTGCGGTAGACTTGGCGCGATTCCGCCGTGAGCAACTGCTGCGCATCGTGCTGCGCGACGTGCTCGGAGTGGCCACTCTTTCCGACGTGACCGAAGAGCTGTCCAATCTGGCGGACGCCACGCTCGAAGTGGCGTACCGCCGCGTGCGTGCGGAGCTGGTGGCGCGCCACGGCGAGCCGCGCCTGCCCGGCGGAAAGCCGTGCGGGTTTTCGGTGATTTCGCTCGGCAAGCTGGGAGGCGGGGAGCTGAACTACAGCTCCGACATCGACCTGATGTTCGTCTACGGCGGCGCGGGCGAGACCGGCGGCGCGGCGCCGATCAGCAACAAGGAGTTCTATAAGAAAGTCGCCAACCAGTACACCGCGCTGCTTTCCACCTACACCGCCTATGGCCAGTGCTACCGCGTCGACCTGCGCCTGCGGCCCGATGGCACCATGGGCGAGATCGCGATTTCCGAAGAGGGTGCGCGGACCTACTATCAGGAGCGCGCGCGCGACTGGGAAAAGCAGATGCTGATCAAGGCGCGCGTTTCGGCGGGAGATCGCGAGCCCGGCGCGGCGCTATTGGAGTTTGCCGAGCCGCTGATCTACCGCAGCTCGCTCGATTTCGGCGCGGTGGAGGCGGTTTCCGAAACACGGCAGCGGACCGGCGAGAAAGTAGCGGCGAAACGAAGCCTGGGGGGCGGCCGGGACATCAAGCTGGCGCCCGGCGGCATTCGCGATATCGAATTCCTGGTGCAGTGCCTCCAGCGGCTGTACGGCGGCCGCGAGCCCTGGGTGCGGCACGGGGGCACCATGTTCGCGCTGTTCCGCCTGCGCGACAAGGGGCTGCTTTCGGGCGTCGAGTACGCGCGCCTGGCCGAAGCGTACCAGTTTCTACGGCATCTCGAGCACCGCTTGCAGATGGACGAGGACCGCCAGACCCACACCTTGCCCCCCGGCGCCAGTGAGCTGGATCTGCTGGCGCGCAAGATGCCGGCCGAAAGCACCGGCGCCACGCTCACCGGCGAGGCGCTCGGCCAGAAGTTGGACGAGCGCCTGGCGGCGGTGCGGGAGATCTACGAGCGCGTGATCCACGCGCAGAGGCCGATGTACTACACGGCCGCGCCGGAGCCGGCGGCGCTGGAAGAAGAGGTGGAGACGGTGGCGCCGGTGAGCAACCTGACGCGGTTTCTGGACCGGCGCGCGCCGCTGCTGGCCGAAGCGGTGGCGGCCGCGGGACTGCACCGCGGCCGGGAGCGGTTCGAGCATTTTCTGGAGAAGGTCTTTGCCAGCCCCGACCTGCTGCGCCGTCTGGACGGCGACGCGGCACTGGCCGCGGGCGTGCTCGATCTCTTCGAGGTGAGTCCCTACTTTGGCGACCACCTGCTGCGCGATCCGGAGCTGTTGGAGGAAATCGGCCGGCCGGCGAAACTGGAAGGCGAGGCGCTCGCCGACGGCGGCGCGCTGCGGCGCTTCTACCGGCGGCAGATGCTGCGCATCCAGAGCGAGAGCATTCTCCAGGCGGCGAACATTTTCGACACGCTGAAACAGACCTCGGCGCTGGCCGACCGGGTTATCGCCGAGGCGTACCGCATGGCGATCGCCGAGGCCCCGCCGCCGGCGAACGCCTCCTATGAGCCGCGCGACCAGATGATGGTGATCGCGCTCGGCCGCCTGGGCATGAGCGAATTCGATCTGGGCTCGGACGCCGACCTGGTCTTCGTCATCCCCGACGCCGATGCGGGCGAGCAGCCATTCTGGACCGGCGTGGCGGAACGCATGGTCCAGACCATGAGCTGCTACACCGGCGAGGGCGTGATGTTCGCCGTCGATACGCGCCTGCGCCCCAGCGGGCGCGAGGGCGACCTGGTGCGCTCCGCGGGCGCGTATCAGAGCTACTTCGCGAGCCAGGCCGAAGCGTGGGAAGGGATCACCTACATGAAGTCGCGCGCCGTGGCGGGCAACGTGGAGCGGGCCACCGAGTTCCTGCATGAGCTGCAGGATGTCGACTGGCGCCGCTACGGGCAGAGCATGCGATCGCGCAAGGAACTGGCCGAGATGCGCGCGCGGCTGGAACGCGAGCAGGGGCCGCGCAATCCGCTGAAGGCGGGCGCGGGCGGCTACTACGATATCGATTTCGCCCTGATGTATCTGCGGCTCCGCGGCGCGGGCATCTTCTACAAGGTGCTGAACACGCCCGAGCGCATCGACGTGATCGAGAAGATGGGCCACCTGGATCGCGAGGACGCCGGCTTTCTGCGGGAGGCGGCCACGTTTTATCGCGCTATCGACCACGGGCAGCGGGTATCGCGGGGCCATGCGGAAGGGAGCCTGCCGTCCGCGCAATCGCAATTCGAAACGCTCACCGATCTGGTGAAGCGGTGGACCCCGGAACATCTGCACGAGCAGCGGCTGGACGCGGCCCTGGGCGAAATCCGCCGGCGCACGCGCGAATACTTCAACCGCTTGTTCGGAAGGTCATGAAGCCTCTGCGAGTGGGCGCGGCGGTGGCATCGGTGGCGGCCATCCTGGCGCTGTACCGCACGCTGCTGCACGTCAACAACACCACCGTGGCGCTGTCGCTGCTGCTGGCCATCCTGGCGATGTCGGCCGGCTGGGGCCTGGCGGAGGCCACCGTGGCGTCGCTGGCCGCGGTGATCGGCTTCAACTACCTGTTCCTGCCGCCGGTGGGCACGCTGACCATACAAGATCCGCAGAACTGGGTGGCGCTGCTGGCGTTTCTGGTGACCGCGGTGACCGGCAGCCAGCTCTCGGCGCGGGCGCGCCAGCGCGCCGCCGAAGCCGAGGAGCGGCGCCTGGAGATCGAGCGCCTGTATGCGCTGGTGCAGGGCATGATGCTCAGCGGCAACGCACGCAAGACAATTCGCGAGTTCGTCAACCGCGTGGTGCAGGTGTTCGGGTGCGGCGCCGCGGCATTCTACTACCGGCCCACCGACGAGATTTTCCGCTCGGGACCGGAGAGCCAGCCGATTTCCGACCACGAGCTGGTGGCGGCGGCGGACAGCGAAGATGCGTCGATCGACCGGGAGCGCTCGCTGGCCCTGGCGCCGGTGCGGTTGGGAGGGCGCCCGCTGGGCAGCATGGGACTCACCGCTCCGCTGCCTTCCGGGCAGATGGTGCGCGCCATAGGGAACCTGATGGCGCTGACCATCGAAAAAGCGCGCGCGCTGGAAGACGCCAGCCACGCCGAGGCGGCGCGCCAGAGCGAGGTATTGAAATCGGCGCTGCTCGATTCCCTGGCGCACGACATCAAGACTCCGCTCACCTCGATTAAAGCCGCGGTCACCAGCCTGCTCGGCGGCGCGCCCGCGGGCGAGCGGGAACTGCTCACCATCATCAATGAAGAAACCGACCGGCTGAATCACCTGGCCGCGGAGGTGATCGAGATGGCGCGCATCGAGGCCGGCAAGCTGCACCTGGAGAAGCGGCCGGTGGCGGCGGCGGAGCTGATTTCCGGAGCGCTGTCAGAGCTGGCCCCTGCGATGAAGGGCCGGCCGCTCACGGTGCGCGTGCCCGAGGGACTGCCGCCGGCCGAAGCCGACCCGGAGTTCGCCGGCCAGGTGCTGCGGCAGTTCCTCGAGAACGCGCTCCATTATTCGCCGGAGGGTTCGCCGCTCGAGATTTCGGCCGCGCTCAAGGGCGGGAAGATCGTATTCGGAGTCGCGGACCGCGGCCCGGGCATCGAAGAAAACGAGCGGGCGCGCATCTTCGACCGGTTTTTCCGGGGCCGGCGGCACCGCTTCGAGACGCGGGGAACGGGCATGGGTCTGGCCATCGCGAAGGGCATCGTGGAAGCGCACGGAGAGCGGATCTGGGTGGAGAGCGAGCCGGGGCAGGGCGCGGTATTTTACTTTTCGCTTTCCGCTGGCGGGGGAGGCCGCCAAGATTGAGCGCGGGAAAAATCCTGGTGGTGGACGACGATCCGCAGATCCGCCGCGTGATGAAGGCCACGCTGGTGGCGCACCACTACGAGGTGATCGAGGCGCGCACCGGCGAGGACGCGCTGGAGAAGGCGCCGCACGAGATGCCGAACCTCGTGCTCCTGGACATGAACTTGCCGGGCATGGGCGGCCTGGAGACGTGCCGGGCGTTTCGCGCGGGGTCGGACATTCCGGTGATCATCCTTTCGGTGCGCAACAGCGAAAAGGACAAGGTGGCGGCGCTCGACGCGGGCGCCGACGACTATGTCACCAAACCCTTCAGCATCGAAGAACTGCTGGCGCGCATCCGCGCGGCCCTGCGCCGCTCGCCGTCCTCGCCCGAGGGTGGTCCGCGGTCGTTCACGTCGCCTGGCCTGGAGATCGATTTCGAAACGCGCCACGTGCGCGCGCAGGGCAAAGATGTGCGGCTGACGCCGAAAGAGTTCGACCTGCTGCGCCACCTGGTGGCGAACGCGGGCAAGCCGGTGACGCACCGCGAGCTGTTGCAGGCGGTCTGGGGCCCGGACTACGGCGACGAGCCGGAGTACCTGCGTGTCTTCATCAACCAGGTGCGCAAGAAGATCGAAGCGAACCCGGCGCAGCCGAAGTACATCATCACCGAGCCCTGGGTGGGGTATAGGTTCGCGGGGTAGGAGGGGGCGGCGTCAGCGCGCAGGAGCTTTGCCGTTGCCGACCTTGCGTAGCTGAATCACCAGGCGCAATGCTTCGTTCACCGCTCTCTCGCTGCGAAAGGCCTTTCGGACATCGGGATCCAGGAGAACCAGATTGGTTCCTGCATGGTAGCGTTTCGCATACTTGCCGCGCACTCCTCCCTTGAGCAACTGGCCCAGATCATATTCGGCGCGCAACTCATCGGTTTTCGTATCTCTACTTTTCTTCATAGGCTTGTCTTTCGTTGCGGGTCAACTTCCGAGCGCTGATGATCCGAATCCGTTCCCGGCGTTCTGCGTGAGCGACGATCAGCAGGCGACCCCGCTTCTACAACCCGACCGTGATGTATCGATGCTCGTCGGCAGAGTGGTCGGGGTCGGCGGCTGTGGTACCGAGAAAATCACCGAACACGGTTGCGGCTTCCGTGAAAGAGACGTTGTGCTTACGGAGATTCTCGGCGGCCTTGCCCCGGATCCCACTCGAACTCCATGCGCCCAGTGTAGCGGGTTGAAGAGGTTGAAGCTGGCCCGTATGTTTCTGGGTAAGGGCCGACGATTGTGCAAGCGTTTGGCAACCGCCGAGCTTCCCACAAGAGCGACATCTTGGGTTCCGCCTTGGACTTCTCGCGAACGCCGCTTCGGTACCGACCCGAACTGCGTCAGGCGCCTTTTCTATGACGGTAAGCTTCAATCAACAGATTTGAATCCGGCGCTTGTGCCACAGCCTGTCCGATCGAGAGCAACGTGCCGTTGGAACGCAAGAATGACGCGGTCTCCAAGCGATCCAAGCCCAGGACGATGGGGTACATCAAGGCCAATATCATCTGGGACAAGTGGTATCGGCTGTTCCGCCTGGGGTAGGTGAGATGCGTGGCCAGGAAATTGCGGAGACGCAGCACTCGCAAGAATTCGTGGAAGAGGTAAACACCACCGTAATGCGTGAGACCGCATGATTACAGGCGATTCTAATATTTCGTGGCGAATACGGCATTTCAGGAATCCCTAACCGATGGTTAGGAATTGCTGAAACTCTACAACGCGCGCCCCGAGCCCGTCAACACGGCCTCCAGACGCCTCACGTGGGGCTCAAATGCGCCGGATCCAGGTATCACAGCTTCATTCTATGGCACAGATGGTTTCTTTGACTGAGTTTTACTCCGAGGAGTCGCTTGGGCCAGCTTCGCCGTATCCATGGAAGCGCCGAAATGTTGCCAGCAGCCTCAGAACTCGGCAGACTAGGCGCTACCTGGCCTACGACGGTCTACCAGATGCGTGCGAGACATGTCCCACTCTGCGGCATGCGGGTTGCCGATTGTAATTAGTTCGCCGAAGTCGGCCGCTCCAGAGATCGAGAGTTCGGCAAGCAAATTGTCACTTGGCCGGTTAATCGACTTGCGCAATTGCCATGCGCACTCAGACTCCCCAGATACGGCGTCCGGGAAGCCTGGATGTCTTTTTCGGCCGGTGTATACCGACTAGGAGCGATATATGAATGGTGGTGTGGACTGCCCCCACGCCCCCTCCCCGTCACCCCGTTTCCCCCACCTCTCCCAACCTCCGCAGCAGTGGCTTCATACTTAGCCCCTGCACGAAAATCGAAAACGCCACCACCGCGAAGCTCACTGTGATGATCTGTTCGCGTCCGGCCACTTGAGGCGGGAGCCCGAGCGCCAGGGCCAGCGCCAGGGCGCCGCGCAGGCCGCCCCAGAACAGCACGTGCTGATGGGCCATCGGCACGCGGCGGGCGGATCGCGAAAAGAGCAAACAGCAGGGATAGATGGCCACCGCCCGGCCCAGGGTCACCAGCAGAATCGCGGCGATGGCGGCCAGCCAGACTACCAGCAGATTCTGGCGCGCTCCGTGGATTCCGATCAGCAGAAACACCAGGGAATTGGCCACGAAGGCGGCGTACTCCCAGAACGCCTCGACGGCATCGCGGCCGCGCTCGGAGATTACGCCGCTCGATCCGCTGCCGAGCATCAGGCCCGCCGTAAGCGTGGCCAGCACGCCCGAGAAATTGAAATGCTCGGCCAGCAGAAACGAGCCGTAGGCCGCCACGGTCGTGAAGGTGATCTCCACCAGGTGGTCCTGGGTGTGTCCGGCGAGCACCAGCACCGACCCCGCCACCAGGGCTCCACACATGACGCCGCCGCCGATCATCAGTATGGCAATGGGCGCCACCTGCAGAGCGGGGAGGCCGCGGCCCGCCGCCCATGCCACCACCACCCCGAACGCCACGGCCGCCGTGCCGTCGTTGAACAGGCTCTCGGCTTCCACCAGCAGGAGCAGGCGGCCACGCGCCCCGGCCTCGCGAAATGTGGCGATCACCGAGACCGGGTCCGTGGCCGCGATCAGGACGCCGAAGAGCGCCGCGCTTAGCCACTCCCAGCGCGCCAGGTAGTGCATCCCCAGGGTAGTGACCGCGGCGGAAAGGAGTACGCCCGCGCTGGCCAGCACGAGGATCACCCGCAGGTCCTCGCGCAGCTTCTTCCACGGAAGGCTGAAAGCCGCTTCGAAGATCAGCGGCGGCAGCAGCGCGGTGAAGATGAGGTCCTTGGTAAGGGTGATGGCAGGCGCAAATGGCCGGAGCGCCAGCCCCAGTCCCAAGCCCGCCGCCACCAGGCCCGCACTGTACGGCAGGCGAAGACGGCGCGTCAGCATGGCCACCACGGCTGCGATCAGCAGCAGGCCGGCGGCGATGTCGAAGCGCAATTCCATCTCCTGAGTGTAGCTGCGCCGCCCGCGGTTTAACTCAATCCTGATCCTTTCTTTACGACTTCCTTATGCCCCCGCACCTAAGCTGTGAACGGGTGTCAGACATGAATGCGATCCGTGAATATCGAATCGACCCGGAAGAACTGGACGGCGATGGCGCCGGCGCGGAGCTCGAAGTGGTCGTGCCTTACACCGATCCCACGGTGACCGCCGCGGTTTTGGAGCGCGTTCAGGAACTGACCGCCGGCTTGCGTGCCCGGGTGTCGTTGATGGCGGTTCAGGCGCTTCCTTATCCCCTGCCGTTCGTCTGCCCCACCGCGGTGCACGCGTACCTGGCCGGCCAATTGACGGAACTTGCCGGCCATTGCGCCCTTCCCGTCACCCCGCAGGTGGTGCTGGCCCGGGACCGCCAGGAGGGCTTCCGCCATGCTCTCAAGCCGGCCTCCACGGTAGTGGTGGGCACGCGCCGCCGCTTCTTCCGCTCCATGGAAGAAAAGCTGGCGCGGTCGCTGGCCCGCGACGGCCACAATGTGGTGCTCGTACACGTGGCATAGTGGAACAGGTGAACCATGCTGGACGTCGTTTTCGTATCGATTACGATTCTCTTTTTCCTGGCCGGTTGGGCTTTCGTTAAAGGCTGCGACCGCCTCTAGGAGCATCCATGGAATACATACTGTCGCTGGTCGTCGCCGCGGGGCTGGGAGTGTATCTGTTTTACGCCCTGCTCCGCCCCGAGAAGTTCTGAGGAAATTTCCATGACCGCCAACGGGATTCTGCAAATCGCGCTGTTCTTCGTGGTGCTGGTGGCGCTGACCAGGCCCATCGGGGCTTACATGGCGAAGGTCTTCGCCGGGGAGCGCACCTGGATGCACCGTCTGCTTCGTCCGCTCGAGGCCGGCGTATACAAGGTTTGCGGCATCGAGGAAGCGGGCGAGCAGCACTGGACGGGCTACGCGGGCGCACTGCTGCTGTTCAGCGCCGTGAGCATGCTGCTCACTTACCTGCTGTTGCGCGTGCAGCAATGGCTGCCGTTGAATCCGCAGGGGCTGGGAAACGTGGGCGAGCACCTGTCTTTCAACACCGCCGCCAGTTTCACTACTAATACCAACTGGCAATCGTACACGCCCGAAACCACGATGAGCTATCTCTCGCAGATGATCGGGCTGGCGACGCACAACTTCTGGTCCGGCGCGGCCGGCATATGCGTGGCCATCGCGGTCGTCCGCGGATTTGCGCGCCACTCGGCAAAGACGCTGGGCAGCTTCTGGGTCGATTTCACCCGGTGCACGGTCTACATCCTGCTGCCGCTCGCGGTGGTGGGCGCGCTGCTGCTGGTTTCTCAGGGAGCGATTCAGAACTTCCAGTCATACACCAATGCCGCCACGGTAGAAGGCGCCACGCAGACCATTCCGCAGGGCCCGCTGGCATCGCAGGAAGCCATCAAGATGATCGGCACCAACGGCGGCGGCTTCACCAACGCCAACTCGGCTCATCCCTACGAGAATCCCACGCCGTTTTCAAACTTCCTCCAGATGCTGTACATCTTCATCATCCCCGCGGGCCTCACGTACACGTTCGGCAAGATGGTGAAGGATACGCGGCAGGGCTGGGCCATCTTCGCCGCCATGAGCGTGCTGTTCTTTGCCGGCGTGTTCGTGACCTATCACTTCGAACAGGCCGGCAATCCGAACCTGGCGAAACTCGGGATCGCCAATGCCGCCACCGCGGGCCAGTCCGGCGGCAACATGGAGGGCAAGGAGGTCCGCTACGGAATCGCCAACTCCGCGCTGTTCACGGTGATCACCACCGACGCCAGTTGCGGCGCGGTGAACAATGTGCACGACAGCCTGACGCCCCTGGCCGGCCTGGTGCCGCTGATCAACATCGAACTGGGCGAGGTGGTCTTTGGCGGCGTGGGCTCGGGACTCTACGGCATGCTGCTGTTCGCGGTGCTGGCGGTGTTCATCGCCGGCCTGATGGTGGGCCGCACGCCGGAGTACCTGGGCAAGAAGATCGAGCAGAAGGAAGTCAAAATGATGATGCTGGCGGTGCTGGTGCTGGCCTTCACGATTCTTGGATTCGCGGGCGCCGGCGCCAACCTGGGCACCGTCGGCTCGAGCCTTACGAATCACGGGCCGCACGGATTTTCGGAGGTGCTCTACGCCTACAGCAGCGCCACCGGCAACAATGGCAGCGCCTTCGCCGGCATCAACGCGAACACGCCCTACCTCGACACCACCATGGGGCTGGCCATGTTGTTCGGCCGCTTCCTGATGCTCATTCCGCTGCTGGCCGCCGCCGGCAGCCTGGCGCAGAAGAAACTGGTGCCGGTCTCGGCGGGAACCTTCCCCACGCACGGCCCGCTGTTCGTGGTCCTGCTGGTGGGCGTGGTGGTGATCGTGGGGGCGCTCACGTTCTTCCCGGCGTTGTCGCTGGGGCCGGTGGTAGAACATTTCCTGATGCACGCGGGCAGACTTTGGAGCTGATAATGGCAACTACGATGACTCCTCCAGCCGCCGATCCCGTAACCCTGATGCCGAAGAAGGGGGCGCGCGCGCGTCCGCTGTTCGACCCGCCCATCGTGAAGCGCGCGCTGGCGGATTCCTTCCTCAAGCTGAATCCGCGCACCATGATGAAGAACCCGGTCATGTTCGTGGTGGAGGTGGGTGCGGCCATCACCACTCTGCTGGCGGGCAAAGAGATGGCCGGCGGCGCCGGCGTGGCTGGCTTCACGTTTCAGATCACGCTCTGGCTGTGGTTCACGGTATTGTTCGCCAATTTCGCCGAAGCCATGGCCGAGGGCCGCGGCAAGGCGCAGGCCGACACGCTGCGCAAGACCAAAACCGAAACCACGGCGCGCCGCTTGCTCAACGGGACGAAAAGCGAAACCGTGGCCGCCACGCAACTGCGCGCGGGCGACCTGGTGCTGGTGGAGCAGGGCGAGACCATTCCGGGCGATGGCGACGTGATCGAAGGCATCGCCAGCGTGGACGAATCGGCCATCACGGGCGAGAGCGCTCCGGTGATCCGCGAATCGGGCGGCGACCGCAGCGCCGTCACCGGCGGCACCAAAGTGCTGTCGGACTGGATCAAGGTGAAGATCACCTCCAACCCGGGCGAAACGTTTCTGGACCGCATGATCGCCCTGGTGGAAGGCGCGCAGCGGCAGAAGACGCCCAACGAAATTGCGCTCAACATCGTTATCGCGGGGCTGACGCTGGTGTTCCTGCTGGCGGTGGTGACGCTCCATCCGTTCGCCGTCTACAGCGTGGCGACCAGCGGGTCCGGCACGGTGCCTACGGTGACGGTGCTCATCTCGCTGCTGGTGTGCCTCATCCCGACCACCATCGGCGGGCTGCTCTCGGCCATCGGCATCGCCGGCATGGACCGGGTGATGCAGCACAATGTCCTGGCCATGAGCGGCAAGGCCGTGGAAGCGGCGGGGGACGTCAACACCCTGCTGCTCGATAAGACCGGCACCATCACGCTGGGCAACCGCCAGGCCGTGGAGTTCATTCCGGTAGGCGGGATGGCGGAGGCCGAACTGGCCGACGCCGCGCAGCTTTCCAGCCTGGCCGACGAAACGCCGGAAGGCCGCTCCATCGTGGTGTTGGCCAAGCAGCAGTACAACATTCGCGGGCGCGAAGTGGCGGAGCACGAGGCGCACTTCATTCCCTTCACGGCGCAGACGCGCATGAGCGGCGTGGACCTGGACGGGCGGCGCATCCGCAAGGGCGCCACCGAGTCGGTGGTGGAGTTCGTGCACGAACACGGGGGAACGGTACCCACCGAGCTGATGGACGTGACCGAGCGCATTTCGCGCTCCGGCGGCACGCCGCTGGTGGTGGCCGACCGCGACCGAGTACTGGGCGTGGTGCATCTCAAGGACGTGGTGAAGGGCGGCATGCGCGAACGCTTCGCGCAACTGCGCGCCATGGGCATTCGCACGGTGATGATCACGGGCGACAATCCGCTGACCGCCGCGGCCATCGCCGGCGAGGCGGGCACCGACGACTTCCTGGCGCAGGCCACGCCCAAAGACAAGATGGACCTCATCAAGAAGGAGCAGGCCGGCGGGCGCCTGGTGGCCATGACCGGCGACGGCACCAACGACGCCCCGGCGCTGGCGCAGGCCGACGTCGGCCTGGCTATGAACACCGGCACCATGGCGGCCAAGGAAGCCGGCAACATGGTCGACCTCGACAGCAACCCCACCAAGCTCATCGAAGTGGTGGCCATCGGCAAGCAGTTGCTGATGACGCGCGGCGCGCTGACCACGTTTTCCATCGCCAACGATATCGCCAAGTACTTTGCCATTCTGCCGGCCATGTTCATGGCCACCTACCCGGTCATGAACAAGCTCAACATCATGGGGCTGCACAGCCCGCAGAGCGCCGTGCTGGCGGCGGTGATCTTCAACGCGCTGATTATCATCGTGCTCATTCCGCTGGCGCTGCGCGGCGTGAAGTACAAGCCCATGAGCGCGGCCGCCCTGCTGCGCCGCAACTTGCTGGTCTATGGCGTGGGGGGCGTGCTCGCGCCGTTTCCGGGCATCTGGATCATCGACCGGCTACTGGGAATTCTGCATCTGGCGTAAGAGAGACCACATATGAAACAGCTCCTCATTGCGATCAAAGTAACCGTGGTCATGATCATTCTGACCGGCGTGGCGTACCCGTTGCTGGTCACCGGACTCGCCAGGGTGTTCTTCCGCAACCAGGCGGAGGGGAGCCTGATCCGCGCCAACGGCAAGATCGTCGGCTCGGAGCTGATCGGCCAGCGCTTCACGCGGCCGGAGTATTTCCACGGGCGCCCGTCGGCCGCCGGTAAAGACGGCTACGACGGCCTCGCGTCCGGGGGATCGAACCTCGGGCCCACCAACCAGGCCCTGATCGACCGGGTGCAGGCGGACGTCAAGAAGTTCCGCGAGGAGAATCCGGCATACACCGGACCGATTCCGGCGGACCTGGTGACCGCGTCCGGAAGCGGCCTCGATCCGCACATCAGCCCCGCTTCGGCGGAGGCCCAGGTGGCGCGCGTGGCGGCGGCACGCGGTGTGAGCCTGGAGGCGATACGGCAGTTCGTAGCGGCTCAGACGGAAGGCCGGCAGTTCGGCATCCTGGGCGAGCCGCGCGTCAACGTGCTGAAGCTGAACCTGGCTCTGGACCAGGCCGCGCCCATCAAGAAGTAGCGAGCCGCTTAGCGCTGCCCGAACAGGCCGCGGACGCGGGGCCGCGGCGGCGGAGCGTTGCGCCACAGCCTGGCGACGAAGGCATCGCCAAACCGCCCCGTCCCCATGCGGACCGCGTTGCGCACCGGAAAATCGCCGGACCAGGTCTGCCCCGCCACCACCAGATTGCCCTGCGCATCGGCAGTTACTGCCAGTGCGCCATCGTCCCCGGAACCGCCCAGGTACGTCGCGTAAGTCAGCGTGCTGCCGTCCGCCGAAATCACTGCTACAAAGGCATCCGCCCGCCCGCCGCTGGACCCTTGTGCGGGATTCGCCACCGGGAAATCGGCGGCGCGTGTCAGGCCTGCTACTACGATGTTCCCCGCCCGGTCGAGCGCCACCGCCGCCGCCACGTTCTGTACCGCGAATTCCGCTGGCTGCACCGCGAAGTTCACCACCGGGTCCATGGAAGCGTGGCCGTGAAGCATCGTGGAATACACGATGGTAGATCCATCCGGACTCAACTTGGTCAAGAAGGCGCTGGTCTGCGTATTCTGTACGATCGCGTAGAGGGTCCCGGGCGTGGCGGACGGTATGAGGGCGTTGACCGACAATGCGATGCTCGCGCCTCCGGAGAAATGCGGGACCGGTGAACCGATCGGCGTCCAGCTTCGCCCCTGGTCGCCCGATACGAACATGCCGTCGGCGAGCAGGGCCGCGTACAGCACCCCGCTCGCATCGGCGGCTACCGCCGTCGCCGTCTGGCCCGCAACCGGCGGCGATACGGGGGACCAGGTGTTTTCTCCGTCGTTGTAGCGCCGCCATCGGCCGTCTTCCGCAGCGCGCCTTGTGTGCCGGCGGAATACACGTTCCTGGAATTCTGCGCATCGATGGCCAGCAACACAACATCGGGCGCGGAATCCACCGGCGACCAGGTCCGGGCGCCGTCGGCCGTCTTATAGACCGCGCCGGAGGTGCCCGTGGCGGCATACAGGACCTGCGGGTTGGTGGCGTCCATCGCCAGCGCCTGCGCACGCGTGCCGGCGATGCCCTGGGCGGACTTGTTCCACGTGGCGCCGCCATCCTCGCTCCGGAAGACGCCGCCATCCACCGCCGCCGCATAGAGCGTCTGCGGCGCCGTGGGATCGGCCACCAGCGTTTGCAGATACGCGAACGGCAAATCGTCCAGCGGCTGCCATGTGTTCCCGCCATCGGTGCTCTTCCACAGCGGACGGGCTCCGAGCGACGGCTGCAAGCTCCGCACCAGCGGGAAGTCCACCGAGTTGGTCATCCCGGCCACGTACGCCGAACCCGCGGCGTCCACTGCGATTGCCGTGCCGTTGGTCCAGAGGCTCCCGCCCAGCGAGGTTTCGTAGATCTTCTGCGAACCATCGGTGGAGAGTTTGTAGACGATCGCGTGCGACGTGCCTTGCACCCCGTTCGCCTGCGGCCCGGAGGTGCCCGGCGTGCCCGAAGCCGTAGTGCCGGTGACATAGACGCTGCCGCTGCCATCCACTGCGATACCTCCCGCGCTGCCCAGGGGGTGGAGAGTCGCATACACCAGCGCGCCGTTGGGGTCCAGTCTGGCGACGAAAATGCCCCCCGGACTATCGGGGTTGCTCAATCCCGGAAAGCTTCTCGCCGAGACGGTATTGCCGGTGATATACGCGCTCCCGCCGGCATCCACCGCCATGGCGATGGCCTGGTCGTCGCCCTCGCCGCCCAAAAACGTGGAGTAGAGAATCCTGGTTCCGGCAGGGTCGAGCTTCACCACGAAGGCGTCAAAACCACCGTTCAGAGCGGGCTGGAATGCGTTGACCACCGGAAAATCCCGGGAGCCGGTCGATCCGGCCACCACCACGTTGCCGGCGCCGTCCACTGCCACGCCGGTTGCGCCATCGTCGCTGCTGCCGCCCAAGTAAGTGGACCAGATCAATTTGCCGTTGGCCGAGAATTTAGCTACGAAGGCATCGCTCACGCCGGCGAGTTTGGTCTGCACCGCGCCCGGCGTCACCGGGAAGTCGGACGAGAAAGTCAGGCCGGCCACGTAGATGTTGCCCTGCCGGTCGGTCGCGACTGCCGCGGCGTAGTCTTCGACGTCGCCGCCAAAGAGGGTCGAAAACCCGGGCCCGGCGGCGAAAGCCGTGCCCGCGAGTGAAACCGCCACAGCCATGAGTCCGGATCGCCCCCAGCTTCGCGGAAAACGAATGATTCCTCGCATAGCGCGCTACGACTCCGCCGAATACCGGAAAGCGGTATTCCAAACCTACATTACAAACGGGCGCGGCTATTCCGCCCGCGTCAGCCGGTCCTTATATATTGCGAAGACGCGCTGGAAATTCAGCTCTAGCGCCACATCCACCGGCGTCGCGTCGGGCGCCAGGCGGCGGTCCCGGTCGAGCGGGACTGTGGCGCCGTAGAAGCGGCCCCAGGCAGTGGTCACATCCAGGTAGCGCTGCTCCCATTTGGTGACGAATCCCGGATCGAGCAGCCAGGCCGCGGCGAGCGAGTCCCACATGTACGCCGTTCCTTCGGGATGCTTCAGGAATCCGGGGTAGCGGTTGCCCATGTCCTCGCGGAACAGATCGGTGATGGGCGTGCGCGCGGCCACGATCTGGTCGAACTCCGCCTTGCGGATGGGCGCCGTGTTGCAGATATCGAGCGCGAACATCACCTTCTTGGGAATGCGCGATCGCAGCACGATGTGCGCCGCTTCCGGGTCGAACCAGAAGTTGAACTCCGCCGCCGCCGATGCGTTGCCCGGCACGCGGATGTTGCCGCCCATGAAAACAATCTGTTTGATCCTTGTTTCGATCTCCGGCTTCAGGCGGAGCGCCAGCGCGATGTTGGTCATGGGCCCGATCGCCAGAATGGTGACCTCGCCCGGGCGCCGCTCGATCTCGGAAATCAGAAACTGCACGGCGCCCTCGCGGTGCGGCTTGCGCATGGTGAGCTTCGCTCCGGGCGCCGGTATCACCGCCTCGGGATCTTGCGCGAAGGCCCCCGTGTACTCCAGCTTCCCCCAGCGCCGCTCCGCCTCGCGGGCCATGGCGGCGGTGTGCACCAGCGGCGACTCCGCTCCTGAGTACACCGGCACCAGCGGCCGTTTCAACAGATCGAGAATGTGAAACATGTACTCCGCGCCCTGCGCCGGCCACACGTTGCCGGGCATCACCGTAATGCCCGGTACAGTGACTTCGGCCGGGCTGCGGAGCAGCATCACCAGCGCCGCCCCATCGTCGCCGAACATGCCCGAATCGGTGTCGAAGATGACGATCTGGCGTCCCGCCGCCCAAAGCGCGGACGCCAGCAGGAAGACAGCCAGGAAACGCCGCATGACCTCTCAATATAACGATAAAATGCGAAGGCCATGCGGAAAGTTCGTTGGGGAGTCCTGGGCGTCTCGAGGATCGCCACCGCCAAGGTGATTCCCGCCATGCAGGCGGGCGCCTGGAGCGAGATCGCCGCTATTGCCTCGCGCGACCGCGGCAGGGCCGAAGAGGCGGCGCGCCGCTTCGGCATCGCCCGTGCTTACGGCTCCTACGAAGAATTGCTCGCCGATGGCGAAATCGAAGCCGTCTACAACCCCCTGCCCAACCACCTCCACGTGCCCTGGTCCATTCGCGCCGCGGAGCGAGGCAAGCACGTGCTCTGCGAAAAGCCCATTGGCATGAACGTGGCCGAGACCCGTTCGCTCATCGCCGCGCGCGACCGAGCGGGCGTCCTCATCGGCGAGGCCTTCATGATCCAGACGCATCCTCAGTGGATCCGCATCGTGGAGCTGGTGCGCGCCGGGCGCATCGGCCGGCTGCGCTCGGCGGTGGGCACGTTCAGCTACTTCAAGCTGGAGCCGGACAACATCCGCAACATACGCGAATATGGCGGCGGGGCCCTGATGGATATCGGCTGCTATCCCATCAAGTGCGCGCGCCTGGTCTTCGGCGAGGAGCCGGTGCGCGTCTCCGCCGCCATCGTCCGCGATCCGCAATTCGGGGGCATCGACATGCTGACCTCGGCCGTTCTCGACTTCCCTTCGGGCCACGCGATTTTCACTTCCAGCACCCAGGTGGCGCTCAACCAGAGCATGCGTTTCTACGGGACCACGGGGCGCATTGAGCCGGAGGTCCCGTTCAATGCCGCGGCCGACCGGCCCTCGCGCATCCGCATCGACGACGGCCGCGACGTGTTCGGCAGCGGAGCCGTCATCGAGGAATTCCCACCGTGCGACCAGTACACCATTCAGGGCGACCTGTTTTCCCGCGCGATCCTCGAGGGCGGCGCGCCGCCGGTGCCGCTGGAAGACGCGCTCGGCAACATGGCGGCGATCGACGCCGTCTTCCGCTCCGGAGAAACCGGCCAGTGGGAGAAACCGGAAACAGTGTTGCCGTAAGCGCACGGCGCGGCACGAACGAAAACGTCTTACTATGGTTATTCGCCGTTCATAAGCCCGTCAGGATTGCCCATGTCTATACCGGTTGGAAAGCTACTTTGGACCGTACCGTTTCTGTGCGCAGCGGCGGCGTTCGCGCAGCAGTACACCATCAGCACCGTGGCCGGAGGCGCGCCGCCGGCCACGCCGGTGGCGGCCTCGTCCATTTCCATCGGACAACCGCGCCGCGTGACCGTCGACGGCGCGGGCAATGTGTATTTCAGCGCCGCCAACTCGGTATTCAAGCTCAACGGCAGCGGCGTGCTCACGCTGGTGGCGGGGAATTCGCGGGCCGGCTTTTCGGGCGATGGCGCGCCCGCGGTGACCGCACAGTTGAACGGCCCGCAGGGCGTGGCCGTCGATGCGGCGGGCAACATCTACATCGCCGACACGGGGAACAATCGCGTGCGCCTGGTGGACCCGCACGGCATCATTACCACGTTCGCGGGATCGGGCGGCACCAGCCCCGGCGGACCGGGCACGTTCAACGATGGCGGTCCGGCCGTCAACGGACTGCTGCATCTGCCGCAGGGAGTGGCCGTCGATAAGTCCGGCAACGTATACATCGCCGACACGGGCGATAACCGCATCTGCAAAGTCACGCCCGACGGCAACATCAACAACTTCGCCGGCGACAGCCTCGGCAGTTTCTTCGGCGACACCGGCAACGCCTTCAGCGCCGAGTTGCACGGCCCCTCGGACGTGGCCGTCGATTCCTCCGGCAACGTCTATATCGCCGATACCGCCAACGCCGCCATTCGCAAGGTCACCACCGACGGCCTCATCAACAGCATCGCGGGCAACGGCACCATCGGCTTCTCGGGAGACGGCGCGGCGGCCACCACGGCGGGTTTGCTGGCCCCGATGTCAGTAGCGGTGGATTCCTCCGGCAATGTTTTCATGGTGGAGAACGGCGACCACCGCATCCGCCAGATCGACACCAAGGGCAACATCAGCACCATCGCCGGCACGGGCACGGCCGGTTTCGCGGGCGATGGTTCGCAGGCCGTCCAGGCGCAGTTCAATTCGCCCACCGGGATCGCCATCGATTCCTCGGGCGCCCTGTACATCGCCGACGCGTCGAACCTGCGCATCCGCAAGATCGCCGGAGGCAACATCTCCAGTGTCGCCGGGAACGGCATCCTCAGTTACTCGGGCGACGGGGGAGCGGCCCTCGCCGCACAACTGAACTCGCCCCTGGGCGTGGCCGTCGATTCCAGCGGCAACATCTACCTTTCCGATACCGGCAACAACGTGGTGCGGAAAATCTCGCCCGACGGCGTGATCGTCAACTTCGCCGGCAACGGGACGGCGGGCTTTGGGGGTGACGGCGGCGCAGCCACCAGCGCGCAGTTGAATGGGCCGCAGGGGCTGGCCGTGGACGCCTCCGGCAACCTGTACATCGCCGATGCCCTGAACGCCCGCGTGCGCAAGGTTTCGGGCGGCGCGATCAGCACCGTGGCGGGCAGCGGAACGCCCGGATTTTCGGGCGACGGCGCCGCGGCCACCGCCGCGCAACTCAACTTTCCCAGCGCTGTGGCCGTGGATGCCGCCGGCAACCTTTACATCGCGGACTTCAGCAACAACCGCATCCGTAAAGTCTCCGGCGGCACCATCACCACCCTGGCCGGCAACGGGAACGCGGGCTTCTCAGGCGATAACGGCCCGGCCGCGAACGCGCAAATCAACACGCCGCGCGGCGTCGCCGTGGATGCTTCCAACACCGTCTACATCGCCGATACCGGCAACAACCTCGTGCGCCGCGTCACGGCCGGCGGCACCATCACAACGATTGCGGGCAACGGCGCTCCGGGCTTCTCCGGCGATGGCGGCAGCGCCACGGCCGCGCAGGTGGGCAATCCCGCCGCGGTGGCCGTGGACGCGGGCGGCAACGTGTACATCGCCGATGGCAGCGCGCGCGTCCGCAAGGTCTTCTCCACCGGCACCATCGTCACCATTGCCGGAAACGGCACGCGCGGCTACTCGGGGGATGGCGGCGCGGCTGCCAACGCATCGCTCAGCGGCCCTTCGGCCCTCGCCCGGAGTGGCTCCAATATCCTCGTGGCGGATACGGGCAACAATGCGGTGCGCCTGCTGCAGTTCGCCGGTTTCGGACTGACCATCGGCGCGGTGACCAACGGCGCGACCAATCTGCCGGGCGCCATCTCGCCCGGCGAAATCGTGGTGATCTATGGCTCCGGTCTCGGACCCGCGCAGCTCGCGCCGTTCCAGATCGGCGCCAACGGCCAGGTGGGCACCAATGCCGGCGGCACCAGCGTCTTCTTCAACGGCTCGCCGGGGCCCATGCTCTATGCTTCCGCCAACCAGGTGGCGGCCATCGTGCCGTACGCGATTTCGGGCGCCAACGCGCAGGTCGTGGTGCAGTTTCAGGGCCAGCCTTCGGCGGCCGTCACCGTGCCGATAGCCCAGGCCACGCCCGCGCTGTTCACGCTGGATTCCTCCGGCAAAGGGCAGGCTGCCGCCATCAATAACCGCGATGGATCGGTCAACGGACCTTCCCATCCGGCGAGCACGGCCGATACGGTTATCCTCTATGCCACCGGCACGGGCCAGACCAACCCGCCCGGGACCGATGGCGCACTCGCGACCATCCCCTTTCCGCTGGTGGCTGTTCAGGTCACGGTCACGGTGGGCGGCCAGAGCGTCACCCCGTCATACGCCGGCGGCGCACCCGGTATTGTGGCCGGCGTCACGCAGATCAACGTGCCCATTCCGAGCGGCCTTACCGCCGGCCCGGTCCCCGTGGTGGTGAAGGTCGGCGGCGTCGCTACGCAAGACGGCGTGACCATCGTAGTCTCCGGCCGCTGAGGCGCTCGCTATGCGATATCGCAAGTTAGGCAGGACGGGTTTCGAGGTCAGCGAAATCGGCTTCGGTGCGTGGGGCATCGGCGGCAAGCAGTGGCTCGGCGGCAGCGACGACGAGTCCGTCGCGGCGCTGCGGCGCTCGATCGAACTGGGCGTCAACCTGATCGATACCGCTCTCGCCTACGGCGACGGGCACAGCGAAAAGCTGGCCGGCCAGGTGGTGCGCGAGACCAAGCACAGGATCTACGTCGCCACCAAAGTGCCGCCCAAAAACCGTGCCTGGCCCGCGGCACCCGGCGTTCCCATCTCCCAGGTCTTTCCCTATGCCTACATCATGCAGTCGGCCGAAGAGAGCCTGCGCAATCTCGGCATCGAGGCCATCGACCTGCTGCAACTTCATGTGTGGTCCCCCGAGTGGACCGCGAGCGACGACTGGCGCCGCGCGTTCGGGGATCTGAAGCGCTCCGGCAAAGTCCGCGCCGTGGGCATCTCCGTCACCGAGCACGATCCCGACAGCGTGCTGGAAGTCGTCCAGACCGGCCTCATCGACGTCCTCCAGGTGATCTACAACATCTTCGACCAGACCCCGGAAACCAGCCTTTTCCCGCTGGCGCTCGAGCACAACATCGGCGTGCTGGCCCGCGTGCCGCTCGACGAAGGCGCGCTCACCGGCCAGATCGACGAGCATACGACCTTCCCCTCGGGCGATTTCCGCGAATTCTACTTCCGCGGCGACCGCAAGAAGCAAGTCGTGGAGCGTGTGAACGCGCTGCGCCGGGACTTAGGTCCGGAGGGCGTGGACCTGGCCGCCGCCGCCCTGCGTTTTTGCCTCTCGCACCCGGCCGTTTCCTCGGTGATTCCGGGCATGCGGACCCGCCGCCACGCCGAAGCCAACAGCGCGCTGTCGGATCGCGGCCCGCTCCCCCCGGAGACGCTCGCC
Organism: Terriglobia bacterium; assembly: GCA_020073615.1. Taxonomy (GTDB): domain Bacteria; phylum Acidobacteriota; class Terriglobia; order Bryobacterales; family Bryobacteraceae; genus JADGNR01. Next base: position 287 of record JAIQEX010000115.1, on the reverse strand, counting down.
AAACTGAAGCGCCACGCCTGGGACCGCAACTTCTACCATTGACCGCAAATCCGCCACGGCCGGGAGGGAGCGGCAGCCCCCAAACCGCTATAATAGATCCTAACCGAACCTTCGCAGTTGAGCCGAGTTTCACACTAAATTCGGGCGGATCGGCGAGGTAAGCCCTTCGCGGTGAGTAAAACATTTTCGCAAGTGCTTGTAGTGGAGACCTACCCTCTATGCAGCCGGGCAGGATTCTGGCATTCTGCAATGGAGCATGTTTCTGCGCAGCAATACGCGGATCAAAG